>NZ_PXWF02000331.1 GCF_003011895.2 Massilia glaciei
TCACAAAAATTTAAACCTCGAAACCGACTTTTCGCATGTCAAACCGTCGGATACCGAGTTTGTCTCGGGCGGCAAGCGCGACTTCTTCCAATACCGCGACCTCGGCGTCGAACAGGCGACCCACGGCAAGGTGCTGGCCCAGCTCGTCCGCGCCAGCGCGGCGCCCGACAAGGGGACCGGCTGGCATATCCACGACGCGCAATTCCACATCGTGTACATGCTCAAGGGGTGGGCCCGGTTCATGTACGAAGACCAGGAGACGCTGGTGTCGGCGGGCGATTGCATCCATCAGGCGCCTGGCATCCGCCACTACCTGTTTGACTACTCGCCCGATATGGAGTATCTCGAAGTGGCGGGACCGGCGCAGTTCACCGACATCCCGGTGCCGGCGCCGTTCGACGCTCCCGCGCCGAAAGGCTGGGAACAAAAGCCGGTGTAACAGGTAACAGCCGCCGCCGGTTTACGCCGCTTCCGCGCGTTCGATTGGTTCGTCCGACAAATCCCATACCTTGAAATGGGATTGAATCTCGAAGAATTCCTTGAACATCGCGAGGCTGCGTTTTTGCGGCCAATGTTGTTCGTCGGTGTGCCACGAATTGAGGAAATGGGTGAAGAACAGGTCCCAGCGTTGATGGACCCAGCTCTCGGCGACGTCCAAATTCTCGACCTTGCTCTGCGACACCAGGAAGCCGTTCGGATCCTTCCGGATTTCGGCCAAGGTCAGCTTGGGGGGATTGGTGCCGGCGCCCATGAGCCAGTCGTAGGCTGCCTGTTTTGGCAACAACACAATGAGGCTGCGATTGATCGTGAAGTGCGGTTGCTCATACATGGCGGCGTCCTCGATAGATCCAAAACCACCATTTTAGCCTGTCATTCAGCAAATTTGCCAGCATGCATGCGCAGTTGGCGTCCCTCGCCGCAATTGCGTTGCGCTACGGGCAAGCGGCAGGACCCGCCCAGCCTTCCCGGGCCCCGAATCGGCCATCAAGGCGCGTTTTTCGCGTTGCATAATACTCACCATTTTTTCCACCAGCTCTTTTTGGCGGTTTCGGAGGCGCGCCCCGCTTCGGAAACAGCACTCTTTGATGGCAACAGTATCTCGGGAATCTTCGCCGCATCCAGCGGCAGCCAGCGAATGACGTCGCGCGGCGGGCTGCTCAGGCCATTTTCAAAGCTGTAGGCTTGCCAACGAATATCTCCAGGGCCATCCATGGTGTCGCCATCCTTGATGATGTTTCCGTTGTTGAGAATATAGAGTGAGGTATTCCAAAGAAAATTGTCAACCTCCCTCGGCAAAAAGCAATCCTTATGGAATGCCGCTTCGTGGTCCGGCATATCGAGCTGCCAATTCCCGACCGTGTCCATGATGAGCCAGTCCGACTCGAGCTTGAACATCCTGATGTTGCACCATACGTCGAGAGAAGGCAGTGATTGCGTGCTGTTGTAATCAAGCAGATCCTCAAGTTTGGAAGCCGACAACAGTTTTTCTCCGCTTGGGTTGAAGTAGCAGATTGCCTCATCCAGCGCAAGAAGCTGCTGGGCGACGTCGGTAATGAAGTCCAACTCGCGGACCGGGTCGTAGTTTGCCGGCAGTATCGCGGCGTCATCATTGGAACCGAGGACATAGCTGGTTCTGATACGGACGAAGGCGGTATGGCGCTCGACGTCCGAGGCTCCGTGATCCCAGGTCCAAGACTGCTCGACGGCCCTACCGAGCCCGCCAGGATAGGCGAAGGGACCAAAATGGCCCATCGACCATGCCCCGAAAAGGGTGGCTTCGTCTTTTGAATCTCCCATCTGATCGGGCCATTTACGCGCTACGATATCGACCATAACGCGGCCGTTAACCGCCGCATCGTATTCGAAGACCAAAGAGGGGCCGCCAAATTCCCAGTGCCCGGCCGCAGCCACTTCGTTACCGATCATGTACGAGGCGCAAAGACATTCACGAAGCGCGTCAAGTCGCACTGCATCCGACAGCAGAATGACCAGCCCCTGCGAAAATACACCCTTACCCATTATTATTCCTTCGTCTCGAAAGTCATGTCGGTCGACTGTCGATTGTAGCTGCATCCGAATAGGACGCCCTTGTTCGACCAGCGGGGCCGTGCAGGCCATGCGACACCGTGGAATTTTACGCAGCCGGCGGGGTCTAACAGCCAGGTTACTCAAGGAGAGATAACATGGCGACCGAACAACTGGACAAAGCAAAATGGCAGCGTTATTTCGATGCATGTCCAAAATACTCCCCAACCACGAGGCCGAGATCGAGGTCAACTCGCTCGCCATCGGGGCGCAGACCGAGTCCGAATTCGCCCCCTTCCTGGGCATAGTCTACGACCCCAAGAGCGACATGGTCGAAGTCCTGCTCGAGGGCTGGGACCACACCATCTTCAGTCCGCGCGAGGTGTTCGTCGACCACGACGGCATCAAATTGAAGAGTGTGATGATCATGGATGGCGACGGCATACAGCAAATCGTCCGATTGCGCGAACCGCTGGCCTTGCCGGCGCTCGGCGCCGCGGCCTGACGGCGCATTAACGCCACGCACGCGCGCCCGTGCCGCGCCCGTGCCGCTTCCGGACCGCGTCCGGGCTAGGTTCGCGCCGTCATCGAGGTGGCTGCGCATGCCCATGGGCCAAGCCTCGGCGCGGCCATCGGAGGGCCATTCGGCGCGACCACGCCGGGCGTTCCTTGCGCTCCCGACAACGCCTCGGACCCGGTTTTTGGTGTAAATTTGAGCTTGACCGTCAATTACCGGAAAGAAGCAGATGCCGATCACCGTCACCCGCGACCTGTCGCAGCCGATGCGCCATATCGTCCATATACGCGGGCACGAGTTCCCCGTCGATGTCAGCGCGGACCAAGGCGGCACCGACAGCGGCCCCGGCGCCCACGATCTTTACGACGCCGCGCTCGCCTCGTGCAAGGCGCTCACGGTCGTGTGGTACGCGCGCCGCAAGGGCATCGCGCTCGACGATGTGCGGGTCGAGATCGAACGCGACGCCAGCGAAGAACGCCATGGCATCTACCGCCTCCATACCAGGCTCCACCTGTCTGGCGATCTGAGCGAGGCCCAGCGCCAGGAACTGCTGGCCGCGGCCGGAAAGTGCCCGATCCATAAGCTGATGAGCACGGCCGCCACCGAAATCACCACCTCACTCGCTTGACGCCATGGCCATCGCACATCTATTTAAACCCCACGACAAAGACCTTGGCGGCGGCCTCACGGTACGGCGCCTGCTGCCGGCGGCGGCAAGGCAAGCGGTCGGTCCATTCATCTTTTTCGACCATTTCGGGCCCCTCGACGTGCCGCCCGATGCCAATCACGACGTGCGCCCCCACCCGCACATCGGCCTGGCCACCGTGACCTATCTGTACGAGGGTGCGATCGATCACCGCGACAACCTCGGTTCGGTGCAGCGCATCGAGCCGGGCGCCATCAACTGGATGACGGCCGGCAGCGGCATCGTCCATTCCGAGCGCACCCCGGCCGACCTCAAGGGCAAGCCGCGCCGCAGCCACGGGTTGCAATTGTGGGCAGCTTTGCCGCGCGAGCACGAGGAAGTCGCGCCAAGTTTTTCCCACACGCCGGCGAGCGCCATTCCCACCGCCACCTTCGCGGGCGGCGAAGCGCGTGTGCTGATCGGCAGCGCCTTCGGCCAGACCTCGCCCGTGGCCACCTTCTGCGAAACTTTGTACCTCGATATCAGGCTCGAGGCCGGCCACACCCTGCTCCTTTCCAACCTGCCGCAAGAGGCGGCGCTCTACACCATCAGCGGCAACATCGCGCTCGACGGCGAGGCGCTCGAACCGCACGTCATGGCCTACCTGGAAACGGGCATCGGCACGCGCGTGAGCAGCGCCGACGGCGCGCGATTCGTCGTGATCGGCGGCGAACCGCTGGACGCCCGCCGCTTCATCTTCTGGAACTTCGTCTCGTCGAGCAAAGAACGCATCGCGGCGGCATCGGAGGCCTGGGAGGCCCAGCGCTACGCAAAAATCCCCGGCGAGACCGAGTTCATACCGCTGCCCAAGCCGCCCCGATGATCATCGAGGCAATGTCCAGGCTAGGAGCCTGTCGGGCTTAGGATCGTCGGCTGCAAAAAGTGCTGGACGGTCCATATTTCGCCGCTTTCTCGGCCAATAGCTCGCTATTGGCACTGCGAAATCGTCAAAATCTGTCCTCGTCCAGCGTTTTTTTGCCTCGACCGTTTCGCTTCGACTCCCTAAGTCCGACAGGCTCCAGGACAGAATGTTGGTTCCGTTTATAGGCGCAGGCATCGGACTGGGTATGTTTGCGCTAGCCGCCAAGGCAGGACAAGCCACCGCGGCGAAAGAAAAAACGCGTCGACAAGGGCTCGGCCACGCCAGCCTTGTCACACATGAAGCAACAGATGTTCACGCTCCCACGGGCTGATGACGGTCATGAATTCGAGATGCTCCTGGTCTTTGATGGCGGCGTAGACGTCGACGAAGCGCTCGCCGAGCACCTCGCGCAGCTTGCCTTCGGCGCGCAGCAGGCGCAGCGCTTCGGGCAGCCCCTGCGGCAGCACCTCGTCGCGCACGCGCGCGCTGCCGCTGGTGCCCTCGCCCGGCGCCAGGCGCTCCGTCATGCCAAGGTAGCCGCACGCCAGCGTGACCGCGAACGCCAGGTAGGGATTGGCGTCGGCGCCGACCAGGCGGTTCTCGATACAGCGCCCCTGCGCCCCCGACTTCGGCACCCGAAAACCGAGCGTGCGGTTGTCGCCGCCCCACCGCACGTTGACCGGCGCCGCCGTGTTCGGCACCAGGCGGCGGTAGGAATTCACATACGGCGCCACCAGCGCCATGGCCGCGGGTATGTAACGCTGCAAGCCGCCGATGTAATGGAAGAAGGCCGGCGAAGGCTTGCCATCGGGCAGGCTGAATAAATTGTTGCCGCTGGCACTGTCGCGCACGCCCTGGTGCAGGTGCATCGCAGAGCCGGGCTCCCTGCCCATCGGCTTGGCCATGAAGGTCGCGTACATGCCGTGCTTGAGCGCCGCTTCGCGCACCGTGCGTTTGAAAAGGAACACATTGTCGGCGGTTGACAGCGGTTCGCCGTGCAGGAAATCGATGCCCATCTGGCCAGCGCCGAACTCGTGGATGAGGGTGTCGACGTCGAGTTCCATCAGCTCGCAGTAATCGTAGATGTCCTCGAACAAGGGGTCGAATTCGTTGACCGCGTCGATGCTGTAGATCTGGCGGCTGGTCTCGGCGCGCCCGCTGCGGCCGATCGGCGGTTTGAGCGGCAGGTCCGGGTCTATGTTCTTGGCA
>NZ_PXWF02000332.1 GCF_003011895.2 Massilia glaciei
GAGGTTCATCAATTCGCAGTAGTCGTAGATGTCCTCGAACAGCGGATCGAACTCGTTGACGGCGTCGATGCTGTAGACCTGGCGGCTGGTCTCGGCGCGGCCGCTGCGGCCGATCGGCGGTTTGAGCGGCAGGTCCGGGTCTATGTTCTTGGCAGTCAGGTAGAACTCGAGTTCGGGCGCGACCACCGGCTTCCAGCCCTTGTCGGCGTACAGTTTGAGCACGCGGCGCAGCACGGTGCGCGGTGCGAAGTCGACCAGTTTGCCATCCGAAAAATAACAGTCGTGGATCACCTGCGCGGTCGGGTCGACCGCCCACGGCACCATGGTGATGGTGGTCGGGTCGGCTTTGAGGATCATGTCGCGGTCGGTGGTCGAGATGGCGCGGTCGTAGGCGATGTCGTCGGTCGGGTAGTTGCCGGTCACGGTCATGCCCAGCACTGCCTCGGGGATGCGCATGCCACGTTCTTGCGTGAATTTGGCGCGTGGCAGGATTTTCCCGCGGGCGACGCCGGTCAGGTCGGGGACCAGGCATTCGATTTCGGTGACCCGCTTATCGTTAAGCCACAGGTCCATGTCGGTGTAGGTGAAGTTTTCGCGGATTGCCATGTTTGTCTCTCTGAATTTTAAACCGGTGAAGCGGCGCGCGACCGTCTCTGGTAGTCGCGGCAGGCGTTGCCGAACGCGCCGAACAGCTTCATCGACACGGGGTTGGCGGCCATGCGCCATTCCGGATGCCACTGCAGTGCGAGCAGAAAGCCCGACGCCCCGGGAGCGGAATAGGCTTCGACCAGGCCGTCGTCGGCGTGCGCCTCGACCGCCAAGCCGGGGGCCAGCCTTGCCACGCCTTGGGTGTGCAGTGAATTGACCCTGATCGGGTCGGCGCTGCCGAGGATGGCGGCCATGCAGCCGCTTGGTGCGAGCGAGACCTGGTGCACCGGCGCGTACTGCTGCTCGGCCGGCAGGCCCTTGGTTTCGCGGTGGTCGGTCATGCCGTCAACCTCGTGCACGGCCTGGTGCAAGGTGCCGCCGAGCGCCACGTTGACCTCCTGGAAACCGAGGCAGATGCCCAGCATGGGGATGCCGCGCTGGTAGGCGGCGCGGATCAGTGGCAGCGTGGTGGCGTCGCGCGGCAAGTCCTGCGGCTGGGCCGCGTCGCGCACCTGTTCGCCGTAATGGCTGGCGTGCACATTCGATGGCGAGCCTGTCAGCAGCACGCCGTGCACGGTGCCCAGCAAGGTTTCGAGGTCGATCTCCGCACCGATCGCCGGCAACACCAAGGGCAGGCACCCGGCGCCGCGCACCACCGCGTCGACATACTTCATCTGTGCGAAGTGGTAGGGGTGCTTTGCTTCTTGCGCGGTGCAAGCGGGAACGATAACAATGGGCGTTGACATGTGTGCTCGGCGGAAGGCCCGACTGGAAGGTCGTGATTCATAGTGAGCCTTATGTTGCCGGCTGTAAAATGAACAATGCCGCCCAGCCCATGAGTTTTCTGCATACCCGGATTGAACGCCAGGTTGCCAGCGCCGCTAGCAGCCTGTCGGCCTTTGGTCCGCAAGCGAAGTCGGATCGGTTGCATTCTGGTGCTGCGAGCGAAACCGGGGTCAGAGTTTTTTTTCGCGGGGTCATGCGAAAATTACTCTGACCCCGCTTTCGCGGGCCGAAGTCAGCGGCGTTTTTCATGCCAGAATATGACCCGAGCATGAGAAAATATTGCCATCTCGAGCTCGCATTTTCATCATGTCCGGATTTATCCTCGTCGACCGCAAGACCGCCTATCTCATGCCACCGTCCCTGGAGGACTGGCTCAACGAAGATCATTTGGCTCGATTCATCGTCAAGGTCATCGACCAATTGGATCTGTCCAATTTGACGCGTCGATATGCAGGGCGCGGATCGAAGGCGTATCACCCGCCCATGCTCCTCGGGATTTTGGTGTACGGCTACGCTAGCGGAGTATTCTCGAGCCGCCGGCTCGAACGCGCGACCTACGACTCGGTCGCGTTCCGCTTCATTGCGGCCGGCAGCCATCCCGACCATGACACCCTCGCCACTTTCCGGCGGCGCTTCCTCGTAGAGGTCGCGGACGTGTTCATGCAGGTGCTCGAATTGGCCAAGGAAATGCAACTGCTCAAGTTGAGCACGATCAGCCTCGATGGCACCAAGATTCACGCCAACGCCTCCCGTCATAGCGCCCTGTCTCACGGCCACATTGAAAAACTTGATGTGCAACTCAAGGCGGAGGTGCAGGAACTACTGGCGCTTGCCGAACAGGCCGATCAGGCCGACGTTCCCGACGGCGCCAACTTGCCCGAGGAAATCAAGCGGCGCGAAGACCGACTCGCGGCCATGGCCGTGGCCACGCGCAAGATCGCGGCAAGGGCCGAGGAGCGCTTCCAGCGCGAACAGGCGGAATACGAAGAGAAGATGGCGCGCCGCGCCGCCAAAGAAAAGGAAGCTGGCAAAAAGCTCGGCGGCAAGGCACCGAAAGCGCCCGAGCCGGGTCCGAGAGCGAGCGACCAAGTCAACTTGACGGACGAGCAGTCGCGCATCATGCCGGTCTCAGCCGGAGGCTTCGAACAGTGCTACAACGCGCAGGCAGCAGCCGATGTCGCCACTCTGCTGATCGTCGCCACGCACGTCACGCAGGCGCCCAACGACAAGGAGCAAGTCGCGCCGATGCTGGCGCTCTTGAAGGCGCAGTCCGACGTCTTGGGTATGCCGAACTGCCTGCTCGCCGACACGGGATATAGCAGCGAAAAGAACATCCTTGCCTGCGAGACCGCTCAATTGACACCGCTCATCGCCGTTGGTCGCGACCAGCACCATCCCGACTGGCGCGAACGCCACAGCGAACCGGGACCATTGCCCCCAAACGCTACCGCCGTGCAGAGCATGGCGCACAAGCTCAAAACGAAGGCCGGACGCGCGCAGTACGCGCTGCGCAAGCAAACGATCGAGCCCGTATTTGGCATCATCAAATCGGTGATGGGCTTCCGTCAGTTATCATTGCGCGGTTTGGCGAACGTCAACGGCGAATGGAACTTGGTCTGCCTGGCGTGGAATTTGAAGTGCATGGCCGTACTACGTCCAAAATTCGGATAGAAGAGGAAATTGCCCAGGAAACCGGCCAAAAAGACCAAAAATCGCCACGATATGCCTATTTTTTGTGCAGAACTAGGGTTGGGCCAAAGCGCGGCGATTCATGTCCGACAGGCTGCTAGATCCAAAATCCCGCGCGCATGCTTTGCAGAATCGAATCGATCAGGAGTGCAGCTTGCACGTCGGATGCGCTTCGGGATTTCGTTCCTCCAGCGAGCGATAGCTGGACCTAGCTCGCCGGGTGGTAACTGTTCCGCGCCTATTCCGTGGCGCTAGATAGGATTTACCGGCGAAGGCGCGTTGCAACACCTCAAGCGTTCCGTGTACCTGCTTGGGAGAGTGTCGAGGCAGGAGCGAATGACGCAGATATTGTCGATGCCTGCGACGGTTGGCGCCAATGATTGCATCTTTGAGAGTATTGAAAGCGGCAATGTTTTCCTCGCTAAAACACGCTTAAACGGGTTCCAACGCGCCGCGCGGGCATTCGTAGTCGGCTGCGTCGGCCTTGTCGGGCGCGCCCAGCGTGACGATTTGCTCTTGCAGACCCGAGCGCAGGAAGTCGCGCACGCTGGCGAAGCCGCTGTTGCCCTCCTTTTCCACACGCATGCAAAAGCGGATGCCGCGATGGTTGAGCAGGGCCACCAGCCAGCGGCAAGGATAGCCGCGGTCCATCAAAAGCGGGTCGCCGCAACCAAGCAGGTCGAGGTGTTGGAACAGCATCTGCCGCTCGCTCTCATGAATGCTGTGCAAGGACGCTGCGAGCATCATCTCGGCACCGGGCAGGAACAGTCCGAAAGCGATTTGATCGGTTGACGCGGCGCGCGGAACATGGCTGGCGCGATGGCCGAATTTGATTGTCGAGGCATCTGCGGCGACAAGCCGAAGACCGTGCCAGCGCGGCACGAAACCACGGCGATCCGACTCTTGCAGTAGCCATTCGTTAAGCAAGGTGTTGAGGCCGACCGAAAACTG
>NZ_PXWF02000333.1 GCF_003011895.2 Massilia glaciei
TCACGTTCGCCGAAATACGCATCAGGCTAATGAGCCGTCCTCGCTTTCCTCGAACGCCTGCCCCCAGTAGCCCGGTTCGGCGTAGCGTGCCGCCAGGGCATCAATGTCGAGCTGCGGCGCCTCGGCCGTGAATTCAAAGCGGCCGATAAGGTTCACATGGCGCCATGCCACTGGCGACACGCTGCGCAACGCCTCAATCGCCTCCGCCTCCCCCGCCGCGCGCTTCTGTTCATAGACTTAAGGCCCGTGTCGGTGATGATAGCTTGACGTACGATTTTTCCCGTTCCCCCTATTTTTCCCTACTACAACTCGGCCATACTGTCGCACCTGCTGACGAAGTGCGAGGCCAGCGGCAATGCCAAGGCTGTGGCGATGATCACCCGGATATCGCCAGCGGCCTGGCGGCACATCCTGCTGAATGGGCACTACACATTCCAGAGCGGCGGCAAGATGATCGACCTGGACGCGCTCTCGCCGGGCTGAAATTGGGATGACGGAAATTTCTGGGTTTCCGGCTTACATCCCCGCGTAGCGGCGGTACGTTTCGTGGTGGCTGGCGCTGGCGCCGGCCGCCGCCAGGGCGTCGTTGAGGACGCGCTCGGCCACGAGGAACTGGCCATCGTCGCGCGTCCAGAGCAGGTAATGGGCCAGCTCGTGGCCGAACACGGCCAACAACTCGTCCGGGGCGAGGCGCTCGAGCAGCGGCCCCTGCAAAATGATGTGCACCTCGCCGGACACGAAGGCGAGCGCCGCGTTCATCTGCTGGCCCGGCGACTGGTACAGGGTGGCCGGGGCGGCGATGCCGAGCCTTGCCATCGCCGTCGACAGCGTCGCGTGGACCTCGCCGTGCGCCGCCGGGTCGATCCGGTAGGTGTCGCGCAGCAGCATGGCGCGCAGGCAGGCGCGTTGCTCGCCGTCGCTGGCGCGGGCGCCGGCCCAGCGCCAGACGTCGGGCTCGTGCAGGCGCAAATAGCCGACCAAGGCGGCGTGGTAGGGCAGCGGCACGAGCGCCCCGCGATCTGGAACGGGAGGATTCATGCGCGGTGGTCCATAGTTGTCAGCCGGAGTTTACTAGGAAAGCGTGCCGCGCGTCGGCACCCGCGCCGCGCGGGTCTAGAAACCGACCTCGCGCCACACCAGCGCCATGGCCGAGCGGACAAACACCATGCCCGGCGGCTCCCACTCGCCGCGGATGACGACCTTGCCGCGCCAGCTGTGCCGGTCCAGCCGGCCCGGGTCGCCCTCGACCGACAGCGTGACGCGGTACACGGCGCGCTCGGGCACGAGCTGGCCGCGCCGCTCGCGCGTCAACACCGAGCCGCCGAACTCGCTCGCCAGTTCGCCGTGGTGCAGCACGCGCGCGGCGTCGTGTTCGATGCCGCTCACATGCACCGTCAGGGCCGGCCCCTCGAGCCCGTCGGCGAAGAAGCGGCCGCTGTCGCCCATCCGCACGCGCCGCACATCGTCCTCGTCGAAGTAGGCCTGGACCTGCCAGGCGCCCGGCTTGACCAGCATCCCGAGGCGCTCGCGCTCGCCCACCCACACGCCCGGTTCGAGTTCGGGATCGAGGTACAGCACGCCGTCGAACGGCGCCTTCGGGGCGAACAGGTCGATCTCGGTCTCGACCCCCGCCAGTTCGGCCGCGGCCGTGATCTGGGCTTGCTGCAACACCTGCATCTGCTGGCGTTGCTCCGCCTCGACCCCGGCGTTGGCGGTCTGCCAGCGCACCCGCTCGAGCCGGCTCTGGGCCCGGCGCCAGCGCAGGTTGAGCTCCGGCGAGGCCAGCTCGAGCAGGGTGGCGCCGGCCGCCACCGCGGCGCCGTCGGCGGCCGGCAGTTTGCCGATCTGGGCCGCCGCCGGCGCGTGCAGCGGATAGATCTCGGCCGGGCGCAACGAGCCCGACGCGGACAGGCGGGTCGGCCACGGCACCACGACCAGCACCAGCAGCAGGAGCGCGAGGGCGGCCGTCAGGCGCAGCCGCGGACGGCGCGCCAGATAGGCGCCCAGGTCGTGCGAGCGGAACGGCTCCGGGTGCTGCGCCGCGATCAGGGCCGGCCACAGCTTGACCTCGCGCACCACTGGCAGCAGGACGAACCAGCCGATCTCGACGATGAAGAGCAGGATCCCGAGCGCCTTGATGAAAAAATGGTAGACCAGCACCGCGATGCCGAGGAACAGCGCGATGCGGTACAGCCAGGTCGCGTAGGCGAACACGATCAGGCCGGCGGTGCGGCGCCGGCTGAACGTTTCCGGCGGCGCCTCGCCGAGGCCGAACAGGCGCTCGCGCAGGTCCCAGCGCGCCAGCGCGAACGCGCGCGCGTGCAGGTTGGGGATGTCGAGCCAGTCCGAGAGCAGGAAGTAGCCGTCGAAGCGCATGAACGGGCTGGTGTTGATCGCCACCGTCGCGATCCAGGTGGTGGTGGCGAGCAGGAAGGCGGTCGACTTGGCCAGCCCGGGCGGCAGCAGGGTCCAGGCCAGCGTGGCCCAGACCGCGATGATGAGCTCGGTCGCGACGCCGGCCGCAGCCACCGCCAGCCGCTGCCCGCGCACGTTGAGCTGCCAGACCTCGTTGGTGTCGGTGTAGGCGACCGGCCACAGCACCAGGAACGCCACGCCCATCGCCGGCACCCGGCAGCCGTAGCGCTTGGCCGTGAAGGCGTGGCCGAGCTCGTGCAAGATCTTGACCAGGGTCAGCGCGAGGGCGAAGCCGGCCAGCCCCTGCCACGAGAAATGGTCGACCAGGGTGTTGGTGAACTGCTGCCAGTCGCGCAACACCAGCGACAGGCCGAGCACCAGCGCGGCCAGCGTCAGGTGCAGGAAGGCGCGCGAATACAGGGGCTCCACCGCGCCCACCCAGCGGTCGAGCCAGCGGTCCGGGCGCACCAGCGGGATCCGGAAGAACAGGTAGTGGTGCAGCAGCCAGCTCCAGCGGTTGCCCTTGAGCCGGGCCAGCTTGGCCGCCATGGCGGCGGCGCCGTCGCCGGCGGGCGGGCGCAGCAGCTGGTTCTCCTGCAAAAAGATGGCCAGCGCCTCGACGTCCTCCGGTTCGGGGTGCAAGGTGGTCTCGCGCGCGATCGCGGCGGCGATCGGCTCGAAGGCGTCGAGGTGCCAGCGGCTGATGATCTCGAAGCTGAGCCAGTCGAGCTGGAAGAACTGGTTGCGCACCGGGTCGTGCAGGGTGTAGCTGGGCTGCCCGTCGGGCATGCGCGGACCCTCGAACAGGTCCAGCTCTTCGCGCAGGGCGGGCAGGGGCATGGTCAGTAGCCGATCGTCTGGCGGATCGCGGCGAGCGGACGGCGCAGGACCCAGTAGACCAGCGGCACCCGGTCGCCGGCCAGTTTGGCCGTTCCCTTGAGGCCGACCCGGTGCGTGGTGGCGCCGTCGAGCGTGGCGCGGACCCGGTAGGCGTAGCCGCCGTCGGGCCGCTGCAGGGCGTCGTGCGCGACGTAGCGCAGGCGCGCGCCGACCGGCGCGAGCGGGCTCGCGTTCAGGTACAGGGTGGCGCCGGCGCCGGCGCGCAGCGGAATGGCGTCGCCCAGCGGCAGCCAGGCCTCGACCTCGACGTCGCCCGGCGCGGCCACCCGCAAGATGCGCTCGCCGACCGCGACCGGCCGCCCGATCCACTCGCTCGGGTCGTCCATGAGCACGATGCCGCTTTGGGGCGCGAGCACGCGCGAGCGCTCGAGCTGGCCGCCGAGGTAGTCGGCCTCGGCCTGGCGCTCCTCGACCTTGGCGGTGAGCATGGCCAGCTGGGATTTGCTCTTCTCCTCGGACAGCGCCAGCTGGGCGGCCTGGCGGTACTCGGCCAGGGCCCCGGCCAGGCCCTGGCGCGAGACCTCGAGGCGCGCCTGCAGCGGGGCGTCGTCGAAACTGAACAACAGCTGTCCGGCCGCGACCCGATGGTTCGGCTTGACCGCGAAACTGCCGATCACACCTTCGAGCGGCGCCCGCACCACGGCCGGCCTGGCCGGCACCAGTTCGCCCGGGGCGAGCACCGTCAGGCGCACCGGGAACGCCAGCAGCAGCACCACCGCGCTCGTCCAGAGGAAGCGCGGGCGGCGCCACCAGGGCCGCCGCGGCGCGGCCGCCAGCGGCGCCGCGGCGGCCGCGCCGCGGTTGCGCAGGTGGCGCCAGGACCAGGGGGCGCGCACCCCGAGCGCGCGCCAGGCGTGGTGCCAGATGCGCATCCATTCGGCCAGCAGGGCGATGTCGATGTCGCGCCAATGGGTGTCGCGCGCGAACAGCCAGCCGCCCGAGACGCCGTCCGGGAACGGGATCCACAAGCCGAACGCGGGCAGCCAATCGCCCCACTCGGCGCCGACCGCCCCGGGCAGCGTGCCGGCGTCGACCAGGGCCGGCACGCCGTTGGCGCCGGGCAGGCCGGCGCACACGCGCCCGAGCCACTGCGCGTAGGGCGCGTTCGCTTCGATCTGGACCACGCCCGAGAGCGCATGGACCGCGCCGTCAGCCAGCCACATGGCGGCCTGCCGGAAAGGCGCCAGCGCGTGGCTGTCGTTGACGGCCATGAAACTGAGCACGGCATGGTCGCCCGCCTCGCGCGCGCGGCGCGACATGTCGAGCAGGACCCCCAGTGCCTGGGGCTCCATCTGGATGTGTTCGGATCCTTCTGACGCCATCAATGAATTCCCGCGCCGGGGCGCATTCGGTTGCCTGTTGAACGGATCATGCTTTCCTCATCGATGGTATCAGACCGGGCGCCGGTTTCGAGGCCAGGCGGATCTGCTCGGCCAGGCCGGCGCGGCCGACGAGCTTGTTGCCGACGATTTTGATGCGGAAGATGGTCTCTGCGCTGCGTCCCTCCATGTCGACCGCCTTGATCGTGACGGCGATCTCGCCGGTCAGGCCGGCCGGCACCACGCCCTCGAAGCGGCCGGTGGTCGGATCGAACACCAGCCAATTGGGCAGCGGGTCGCCGTTGCGCAGGGTGGCGACCAGCTTGACGGTGGCCTTGGCGTCGGTGTGCTTGAAGGCGTCGGACGGCACCCGGAAACTGATGCGCGTGTCCTTGGTCAGTTCGAACGTCTGGTCCTGCACGCCGCGGTGCAGCGTCAGCGCGGGCGAGCCGACCGGGATCACCAGCACCTGGAAGGCGTCGTCGCCGCCCATGGTCAGGATGCCCTCGAACGTGGCGGCCTCGCCGATCCTGCGTTGGGCGAAGTCGGTCAGGTTGAAGTCCGGGATCAGCGGCGAGCTTTGCTTGATCAGATCTTCGAGCGCCATGAGCTCGGGCACGTGGAACATGAACGGGCCGGCCGGCGCCGCCACGTCCCGCGGCGGCAGGAAATTGGGCTGGACGGGCAGCGGCGCGTCCGGCGCGTTGACCTGCGTGCCGACGCGCGGCGGCGGCACGGCCGCCACCACCAGCTCGTTGCGCGAGCTGTCGGAGCGGCTGTTGCCGGCGCCGTCGGTCAGGGTGACCGTCACCGAGTGGCTGCCCAGCGGCAGTGAGTTGGCGTCGGGGATCGTCAGCGTCCAGCTTTCGCCGCTGCGGGTGAGCGCGCCGTCGCCCTCGGTGTAGGTGACGCCGTTGACGGTGACCGTCAACACCTCGCCGGCGGCCCGTGGCGCGGTGCCGGAGACGGTCGGGGTGGTGTCGAAAGCGAGCGTCGGCTTGACGGTCGGGGTCGCCGGGGCCTCGGTGTCGATGGTCAGCGCCAGGGCGGCGCTGGTGGCGGAGACGTTGCCGGCGGCATCGGTGACGCTGGCGGTGAACAGCTTGTCGCCGGCCGCCAGCGCGACGCTGGCGAGGTCGACGAAGCCGGCGCTGATGTGCTGCGCGGTCAGCGTCACGCTGCCGACGACGGCGCCACGCTCGAACAGGGTGACCGTCTCGCCAACGACGTTGGCATTCGCGCCGCTGCCGTTGAGGGCGACCCGGATCAGCGGGGTGGTGGCGTTGGTCAGGTTGTCGCTGCTGCTCGAACCCGAATCCGACACGGCCAGCAGGTCCAGGCTTGGCGCGGCCGGCGCGGTGTCGTCGACGTCGGCTACGTTGACCGTCAGCGTTTGTCTCGATGGGTTGCCGCTGCGGTCGGTTGCGATGATCTCGACCACGTAGCTGTTGTCGGCGCCGCTGTCCCGCGGCGCCTCGAAATCGGGCGCGCCGATGAAGCTGAGCAGGCCGGTGGCGGGATTGATGACGAACCTGCCGGCATCTGCGCCGCCGCCGATCGACCAGGTCACCGCTTCGCTCGCGCCCATGGTCGTGACGACGCTGTCGTTCTCGCCCAACGTGATGCTCGCGCTGGTGGCGCCGGCGCTGCCGCCGGGGCCGGTGATCGCCGGGGCGACCTCGTCGGCGTCGGTCACCGTCACGGTGATGGTTTGGACCGAGGCGTTGCCGCCGGCGTCGAGCGCCTGGACTTCGACCACGTAGCTGTTGTTGGCACCGTTGTCGCCTGGGGCCTCGAAGTTCGGCGTGCTCGCGAAGCGCAATGCGCCCGTGGCCGGATCGATCACGAACAGGGCCGAATCGACACCGCCCTTGACCGACCAGGTGACCGCTTCGTTTGCGCTCAGGGTGGTCACGGCAGTGGTGTTTTCCACTACCGGTATCGCCGCGGTTGCGCTGCCGGTGATGGCCGGGGCGACCTCGTCGGCGTCCGTCACCGTTACGGTGATGGTCCGGACCGAGGCGTTGCCGCTGGCGTCGAGCGCCTGGACTTCGACCACGTAGCTGTTGTCGGCTCCGTTGTCACTTGGGGCCTCGAAGTTCGGCATGCTCAGGAAGCGCAGCGCGCCAGTCGCTGGATCGATAACGAACAGGGCCGAATCGGCACCGCCCTTGACCGACCAGGTGACGGCTTCGTTTGCGGTAAGGGTGGTAACGGCAGTGGTGTTTTCCGCTACCGAAATCGCCACGGTTGCGCCACCAGTGGTTGTCGGGGGTAACTCGGCGACGTCGTTCACCGTCACGGTGATGGTCTGGATCGAGGCGTTGCCGTTGGCATCGAGCGCCTGGACTTCGACCACATAAGTATTGTTGGCACCGTTGTCGCCTGGTGCCTCGAAGTTAGGCGTGCTGACAAAGTGCAGGGCGCCCGTGGCCGGATCGATCGCGAACAGACCCGAATCGACACCGCCCTTGACCGACCAGGTGACCGCTTCGTTGGCGGTCAGGGTGGTCACGGCAGTCGTGTTTTCCACGACCGGTATCGCAACGCTTGCGCCGCCGGTGATCGCCGGGGCTAACTCGTCGGCGTCGGTCACCGTCACGGTGATGCTCTGGACCGTGGAGTTGCCGCTGGCATCGACCGCCTGGACTTCGACCACGTAGATGTTGTTGGCATCGCTGTCGCCTGGGACCTCGAAGTTAGGCGTACTCAGGAAGCGCAAGGCGCCCGTGGCCGGATCGATTGCGAACAGGGCCGAATCGACACCGCCCTTGACCGACCAAGTGACCGCTCCGTTTGCGCTCAGGGTGGTAACGGCACTCGTGTTTTCCACTACCGGTATCGCCGCGGTTGCGCCGCCGGTGATGGCCGGGGCGACCTCGTCGGCGTCGGTCACCATCACGGTGATGGTCTGGACCGAGGCGTTGCCGTTGGCGTCGAGCGCCTGGATTTCGACCACATAAGTGTTGTTGGCACCGTTGTCGCCTGGAGCCTCGAAGTTAGGCGTACTCACGAAGCGCAAGGCGCCGGTGGCCGGATCTATCGCGAACAGGGCCGAATCGGCACCGCCCCTGACCGACCAGGTGACGGCTTCGTTTGCGCTCAGGTTTGCGACTGCGGTCGTGTTTTCCACGATCGAGGTGGCTGCGGTCGCGCCGCCGGTGATGGCCGGGGCGACCTCGTCGGCGTCCGTCACCGTCACGGTGATGGTCTGCACTGAGGCGTTCCCGTTGTCATCGAGCGCCTGGATTTCGACCACA
>NZ_PXWF02000334.1 GCF_003011895.2 Massilia glaciei
ACGGCAACGTTCACGCCGACCGCCAGCATCACCGATACGACCAACCTGATCACCTTGTCCAACACCGGCGTTGCTGACCTCGCCGGCAACACCGGCTCGGGCATCACCGATTCGAACAACTACGCGATCGACACGGCGCGTCCAACCGTCGGTATCGTGGTCGCAGACGCAGCCCTTTCCGTCGGCGAGACGACTTTGGTCACCTTCACGTTCTCGGAGGCTGTGACTGGCTTCGACAACACCGACCTGGCGATCGCCAACGGCACGCTTGGCGCGCTTGGTTCCGTCGACGGCGGCATCACCTGGACGGCAACGTTTACGCCGACCGCCAACGTCACCGACACGACCAACCTGATCACGCTGGCCAACACCGGCGTCGCCGACCTGGCCGGCAACACCGGCGCCGGCACGACCGACTCGAACAACTACGCCATCGACACGGCACGTCCAACCGTCGGCATCGTGGTAGCCGATGCCGCCCTGTCGGTAGGCGAAACGACGCTTGTCACCTTCACGTTCTCGGAGGCCGTGACCGGCTTCGACAATACAGACCTGACGATCGCCAACGGCACGCTCGGCGCGGTCAGCTCCAGCGACGGCGGCATCACCTGGACGGCAACGTTCACGCCAACCGCCAACGTCACCGACACCACCAACCTGATCACGCTGGCCAACACAGGCATCGCCGACCTGGCCGGCAACACCGGCTCGGGCACCACCGATTCGAACAACTACGCGATCGACACGGCGCGTCCAACCGTCGGCATCGTGGTCGCGGACGCGGCCCTTTCGGCCGGCGAAACGACGCTGGTCACGTTCACATTCTCGGAGGCCGTGACCGGCTTCGACAATACAGACTTGGCAATTTCCAACGGAAGCCTCGCTGCGGTTAGCTCTTTGGATGGCGGCATCACCTGGACGGCAACGTTCACGCCGACCGCCAATGTCACCGACACCAGCAACCTGATCACGCTGACCAACACCGGCATCGCCGACCTGGCCGGCAACACCGGCTCAGGCACGACCGATTCGAACAACTACGCCATCGACACGGCGCGTCCGACCGTCGGCATCGTGGTCGCAGACGCCGCCCTTTCCGTCGGCGAGACGACGCTGGTCACCTTCACGTTCTCTGAGGCTGTGACCGGCTTCGACAATACCGACCTGACGATCGCCAACGGCACGCTTGGCGCGGTCGGTTCTGTGGACGGCGGCATCACTTGGACGGCAACGTTCACGCCGACCGCCAACGTCACCGACACGACCAACCTGATCACGCTGGCCAACACCGGCATCGCCGACCTGGCAGGCAACACCGGCGCCGGCACGACCGACTCGAACAACTACGCCATCGACACGGCACGTCCAACCGTCGGTATCGTGGTAGCCGATGCCGCCCTGTCGGTAGGCGAAACGACGCTGGTCACTTTCACGTTCTCGGAGGCTGTGACCGGCTTCGACAACACCGATCTGGCAATCGCCAACGGCACGCTCGGCGCGGTCGGCACCACGGACGGCGGCATCACCTGGACGGCAACGTTCACGCCAACCGCCAACGTCACCGACACCACCAACCTGATCACGCTGGCCAACACAGGCATCGCCGACCTGGCCGGCAACACCGGCTCGGGCACCACCGATTCGAACAACTACGCGATCGACACGGCGCGTCCAACCGTCGGCATCGTGGTCGCGGACGCGGCCCTTTCGGCCGGCGAAACGACGCTGGTCACGTTCACATTCTCGGAGGCCGTGACCGGCTTCGACAATACAGACTTGGCAATTTCCAACGGAAGCCTCGCTGCGGTTAGCTCTTTGGATGGCGGCATCACCTGGACGGCAACGTTCACGCCGACCGCCAATGTCACCGACACCAGCAACCTGATCACGCTGACCAACACCGGCATCGCCGACCTGGCCGGCAACACCGGCTCAGGCACGACCGATTCGAACAACTACGCCATCGACACGGCGCGTCCGACCGTCGGCATCGTGGTCGCAGACGCCGCCCTTTCCGTCGGCGAGACGACGCTGGTCACCTTCACGTTCTCTGAGGCTGTGACCGGCTTCGACAATACCGACCTGACGATCGCCAACGGCACGCTTGGCGCGGTCGGTTCTGTGGACGGCGGCATCACTTGGACGGCAACGTTTACGCCGACCGCCAACGTCACCGACACGACCAACCTGATCACGCTGGCCAACACCGGCATCGCCGACCTGGCCGGCAACACCGGCGCCGGCACGACCGACTCGAACAACTACGCCATCGACACGGCACGTCCAACCGTCGGTATCGTGGTAGCCGATGCCGCCCTGTCGGTAGGCGAAACGACGCTGGTCACTTTCACGTTCTCGGAGGCTGTGACCGGCTTCGACAACACCGATCTGGCAATCGCCAACGGCACGCTCGGCGCCGTCGGCACCACGGACGGCGGCATCACCTGGACGGCAACGTTCACCCCAACCGCCAACGTCACAGACACCAGCAACCTGATCACGCTGGCCAACACCGGCATCGCCGACCTGGCCGGCAATACCGGCTCTGGCACCACCGATTCGAACAACTACGCCATCGACACCGCCCGTCCGACTGCGACGATCAGCATCGCCGACGACGCGTTGGCGGCCGGCGAAGACAGCTTGGTAACGGTCACCTTCTCCGAGGCGGTCACCGGCTTCACCAATGCCGACCTGAGCGTGGCCAACGGCACGCTGGCCACGCTCGCATCCGTCGACGGCGGCATCACTTGGACCGCCACGTTCACGCCGGCTGCCGACACCGAAGCGAGCGGCAACCTGATCGTGCTGGCGAACACCGGCCTCACCGACCTGGCCGGCAACAGCGGCAGCGGCACCACCGATTCGAACGGCTACGCGATCGACACCTTGCGCCCGACGGCCACCATCGTCATCAGCGACAGCGTGTTGTCGACCGGCGAGACCGCGCTGGTGACCATCACCTTCTCGGAGGCCGTGAGCGGTTTGACGAATGCCGACCTGTCGGTGGCGAACGGCACGCTTGGCGCCGTCGGCTCGATCGATGGCGGCGTCACCTGGACCGCGACCTTCACGCCGGGCGCCCAGATCGCCGACGCCAGCAACGTGATCACGCTTGGCAACAGCGGCCCGCAAGACGCCGCCGGCAACAACACGGGCGGCAGCACCGACTCGAACAACTACGCGGTCGAAACCTCGGCGCCCACCGCCGCCATCGTGGTGGCCGACAGCTCCCTGACGGCCGGCGAAACCTCGCTGGTGACGATCACGTTCTCGGAGCCAGTGACCGGTTTCACCAACGCCGACCTGAGCGTGGCCAACGGCACCCTCGGCGCGCTCAGCTCTCTCGACGGCGGCATCACCTGGACCGCGATGCTGACCCCGGCAAGCAACCTGCGCGACGCCAGCAACGTGATCACGCTGGACAACAGCGGCCTGACCGATTTGCTGGGCAATGCCGGCAGCGGCCTGACCGACTCCAACAACTACGCGATCGCCACGGTGCGCCCGGGCGCGAGCGTGGTGGTGGCCGACAGCACCCTGCTGGCGGACGAAACGTCGCTCGTCTCGATCACGTTCTCGGAGGCGGTCTCGGGCTTCGACAACGCCGACCTCAATGTCGCCAACGGCACCCTGGGCGCTGTCAGTTCGCAAGACGGCGGCATCACGTGGACGGCCATCCTCACCCCTGATGCAGGCATCGCCGACGGCAGCAACCAGATCACGCTCAACACCGCGGGCGTTGTCAACGCGGACGGCAATGCCGGCCTCTCCACCGTCGGCTCGAACAACTACACGGTCGACACCGCGCGTCCGGGCGCCACCATCGTGCTCGCCGACACCTCTTTAAGCGCAGGCGAGACCACCACCGTGACAATCACCTTCACGGAGCCGGTAACGGGCTTTGGCAACGCCGACCTGACGGTGGCCAACGGCACGCTCGGCCCGGTCAGCTCGACCGATGGTGGCCTGACCTGGAGCGCCACCTTCACGCCGGCGGCCAACACCATCGCCGCCGCCAACGCGATCACCCTGGACCTGGGCGGCGTGCAGGATGCGGCCGGCAACAGCGGCGTTGGCAGCGCGAGCGCCGGCTACGCGATCGACACCCAGACCCCGGGTATCGCGATCAGCAGCAGCCTCGGCGCGCTCAGGGCCGGCCAGAGCAGCACCATCACCTTCACCCTGACCGAGGCCGTCAACGGCTTCGACGCCGGCGATGTGCTCGTCAGCGGCGGCACGCTGTCGAACTTCAGCGGCGGTGGCACCAGCTTCACGGCGACCTTCACGCCGTCGGCGAACAACGTCTCGGGCGCGAGCATCCGGGTTAACGCCGGCGCTTTCGCCGACGCCGCGGGCAACGCCAACGCGGCCAGCAACAGCCTGCAGCTTGCGGTCGACACGCGCCTGCCAACGCTCACCATCACCAGCAGCGACAACCTGCTGATGGTGGGCGAGACGGCGCTCCTGACCTTCACCCTGTCGGAGGCCTCGACCGACTTCACGATCGCCGACATCAGCGTCAGCGCGGGAACACTGTCGGAATTTAGCGGCAGCGGCACCACCTACACCGCGCGCCTGACGCCGCCGCCGTCGGCACCCGGCGGCTCGAGCGTGACGGTTGGCTCGGGACGCTTCACCGACGCCGCTGGCAACCCGAACACGGCCGCCTTCGGCGTGTTCGTCGCGGTCGACACGATCCCGGCGATCGCGCCGAGCGCGCCGACGCTGTCGCTCGCGAGCGACACGGGCAGCTCCAACACCGACCGGATTACCAGCGTCAACACGCCGGTCGTGAACGGCACCGCCTCCGCCGGCACCACCATCACCCTGTTCGACACCGACGGCGTGACCGTCCTTGGCAGCACGGTGGCGACGGGCGGCGCCTGGAGCATCACCAGCGCGGCGCTGGCGGACGGCACCCACAGCCTGACCGTGGTGGCGACCAAGAACGGCGCGAACCCGAGCGCCTCTTCCGCCCCGATGCTGATCACCGTCGACGGCGCGCCGCCTTCGGCCACCGTCAGCGTCGCCGATGACGCGCTGGCGGCCGGAGAAACGTCGCTCGTGACGATCACGTTCTCGGAGCCGGTCACCGGCTTCACCAACGCCGACCTGACGGTCGCCAACGGCAGCCTGGGCGCGCTCAGCTCGCTCGACGGCGGCACCACCTGGAGCGCCACCTTCACGCCGACGGCCAACACCACCGACGCCAGCAACCTGGTCACGCTGGCCAACGCCGGTGTGCAGGACGTCGCGGGCAACGCCGGCGCCGGATCGACCGTGTCGAATAACTACGCGATCGACACCGCGCGGCCGACGGCCAGCATCGTCGTCGCCGACAGCGCCTTGTCGGTGGGCGAGACCTCGCTGGTGACCATCACCTTCTCCGAGGCGGTGTCGGGCTTGACCAACGCCGACCTCACGGTCGCCAACGGCACCCTGGGCGCGGTTGGCTCGCTCGACGGCGGCGTCACCTGGACCGCCACCTTCACGCCGACGGCCAACGTCGCCGACGCCAGCAACCTGGTCACGCTGGCCAACGGCGGCGTGCAGGACGCCGCCGGCAACGCGGGCACCGGCATCACCAACTCGAACAACTACGCGGTCGACACCGCTCCGGCGGCCACCCCGGGCACGCCGCAACTGAGCGCGGCGAGCGACTCGGGCCGTTCCAACAGTGACCGCGTCACCAACGACAGCACCCCGACCGTGACCGGCAGCGCCGCCGACGGCAGCACGATCACGCTGTTCGACAGCGATGGCGTGACCGTCCTTGGCAGCGCGGTCGCCACCGGCGGGGTATGGAGCATCACCAGCACGGCGCTGGCCGACGGCAGCCACAACCTGACGGTCGTGGCCACCAAAAACGGTCTCAACCCAAGCGCCCGTTCGAGCGCCCTGCAGGTGACCATCGACAGCGTCGCCCCTGCCGCGCCGGGCACGCCGGCGACCGCCGACGGCCCGGTGACGCACAACCGCACGCCGGTGTTCTTCGGCTCCGGCGCCGAGGCCGACTCGGTCATCACGATCCGCAGCGGCACCACCGCGCTCGGCACCGCGCTGGCGAACGCGGCCGGCAACTGGAGCGCCGATCCGATCACGCTCGCCGGCGGCTTGTACGCGATCACCACGAGCGCGACCGATGTGGCCGGCAACACCAGCGCCGCCTCGGCCCCGCTCGCGCTGCGCATCGCCGCGCCGCCGCCGCAGGCGCAGTCGGACGGGCCGAAGCCGAACAACCCCAACCCGGAGCTCGACGAGTTCAAGGTCCCGGAAAACGTCGCGCCGATCGGCCTGGCCGTTATGGATGGCACCACCCATTCGCCGCTGGCCGCGACGATCGCCAAGACCCTGTCCAACGGCGCCTTCGTCCTGCCCGGTTACGGCAACGTCAGCGTGCTAGCCAGCATCGGCGGCACCTCGGCCGGGCCGGCATTCGAACTCGAGCTTCCGGTCCCGCTGGCCGGCATCAACGCCAACTTCACCATTCCTGCCAGCCTGTTCGGCTCGCTCGAACTGGTCTCGCTGCGCGCCACCCTGCCGGGCGGCGAGCCGCTGCCGATCTGGCTCACCTTCGACCCCGTCAACCGCACCTTCAGCGGCGAGGTGCCTCCAGGCGCGCTGTCGACGCTGACGATCGAGGTGATCGGCACCGACGCCAAAGGCAAGGAGCACCGCGCCACCATCACGCTCAGCGGAGCCAAGATCGAGCCGGTGGTGTCGAAGGCGCCGCCGGCGCTCCTGCAGGGCATCGACCTGCTCGTCGCGCTGGGCCTGAAAGGCGGCGAGCGAGGCGCCATCACGCCCCGCCCCGCGCCGGCCGGCCCCGGTGCGGATGGCAGCGACGCCGCACCGGCCCGTTCGCACCGGCTGAGCGACCATCTGGCGCAGCACGCCCAGCGTTTCGCACACAACTCCGACGCCACCCTGCGCCACCTCGAGCAGGTCGAGCGCGCGCACAAACCGGGCCCGCAAGCATGAACACCAAAAACACACTCAAAGCTTCCACCACTGGAGAACCACATATGACGCCTACTTCGTCCCTTCGCCGCTCGCCGTCCCCCCTGCGCCTGCTGCCGCTCGCGGCCGTCGTGCTGGCCACCCTCGGCGGCTGCGCCGTCGCGCCCGAGCCGGTCTCGGTGGCCGAGCGCAGCGAACGCGTCAGGGACGATGTGGCGACCCTGTTCAAGGACATGGAGCCGGTGGCCGGCGACGTCACGCTGCACGAGGCCTTCGCGCGCGCCCTCAAGTACAACTACGACTACCGCCTGCGCTCGATGGAGCGCAGCATGGCCGAGGCCCAGCTCGACCTGTCCAAGTACGACATGCTGCCGCGCCTGACCGCCTCGGCCGGCTACACCAGCCGCAGCAACGACGCCGGCGCCCGTTCGGTCGACCTGGCCACGGGCGTCGAGAGCAACCTGTTCTCGGGCGCCCAGGAGCGCACCCGCAACACCCAGAACGCGGTGCTGGCCTGGAACGTGCTCGACTTCGGGGTCTCGTATGTGCGCGCCCAGCAGCAGGCCAACCAGGTGCTCATCGCCGAGGAGCGCAAGCGCAAGGTGGTGCAGAACATCTCGCAGGACGTGCGCCAGGCGTTCTGGCGCGCCTATGTCGCCCAGCAGACGCTGCCGCGCATGGACGCGCTGCTCGGCCGCCTCAAAGAGGCGCTGGCCCGCAGCGGCCGCATGGAGCAGGAAAAGATGATGCCGCCGATGCAGGCGCTGGCCTACCAGCGCGCCCTGCTCGACCTGCATTCGCAGATCGTGATGCGGCGCCAGGAGCTGGTGCTGGCCAAGTCGGAGCTGAGCGCCCTGATCAACCTGCGCCCGGGCACCGAGATCCGGCTCGCCGCCGCCGACCAGGAGGCGCCGGCGGCCGCCCTGCACCGCCTCGACGACCTCGACGCGCTCGACCAGGCCGCGCTCAACAACCGCCCCGAACTGCGCGAGGAGGACTACCGCAAGAAAATCACCGTGCTCGACGGGCGCAAGGCGCTGCTGGGCTTTTTGCCGGGCCTCGAGTTCAACCTCTCGCACAACCGCGACAGCAACAAGTTCCTGCTCAATAACAGCTGGTCCGAGGCCGGCGGCCTGGTCTCGCTGAACCTGCTGCGCGCGTTCTCGTACCCGAGCGCGATGAAGGCCCAGGAGAGCGCGCTCCAACTCGGCGACACGCGCCGCGTGGCGCTGACCATGGCGGTGCTGACCCAGGTGCGCATCGCCGCCCAGCGCTACCAGGAGGCGCAGGCCGACTACCAGATCAGCCGCCAGGGCGCCGAGGTCGACAGCCGCATCGAAAAGCTGATGGCCGACGGGATCAAGGCCAGCTCCGAGTCCGGGATGGAACTGCTGCGGGTGCAGGTCAAGTCGGCGCTGTCGGACATGCAGCGCTACATGGCGCTGGCCAACCTGCAGATCGCCTACGCGCGCGTGGCCAACTCGGTCGGCGCCGACCTGCTGCCGGACGTGCCGCAGGCGCAAAGCGTGGCCGCGTTCACGGCGCAGCTGTCCAAGGCCGACCAGCAATGGCGCAAGACCAATTTCAACACCGCGCGGGCGGTGCCGGTGGCGCTCGGCGTCGGGGTGTCCCCGATCATGGCGCCGGCCGGCAGCGGCATCGACCTCGCCGGCATGATGCGCACCCGCCTGGCGTCGCTGGGCGTGGCGCCCGGCGCGGCCGGCGGCGACGGCGCCACCATCGGCGCCAC
>NZ_PXWF02000335.1 GCF_003011895.2 Massilia glaciei
ATCGTCAGGTCGGTGTTGTCGAAGCCGGTGACCGCTTCGCTGAACGTGATCGTCACGAGCGAGGTTTCGCCAACCGACAGGGCGGTATCGGCCATGACGATGGTCGCCGTCGGACGCGCCGTGTCGATCGTATAGTTGTTCGACGTGGTGCTGTCCGCGCCGGCGTTACCGACCAAGTCGGCCACGCCGCTATTGGCCAGGGTGATCGCGTTGGTGCTCGCCGTCAGGCCGGCCGTTGGCGTGAACGTTGCGGTCCAGGTGATGCCGTTGGAGCTGCCAACAGTACTGAGGGTGCCGTTCGAAACCGTCAGATCGGCATTGAAGAAGCCGGTGACCGCCTCCGAGAACGTGATCGTCACGAGCGAGGTTTCGCCGACTGCCAGCGCGTTGTCGGCAACGACGATGGTGGCCGTGGGACGCAGGGTATCGATCGAGTAGGTGTTCGAATCGGTCGTGCCGGTGCCCGTGTTGCCGCTTAAGTCCAGCACGCCAGCATTATTGAGCCTGACCACATTGCCGGCAGCTTGCGTGTTGGTGTTTGGCGTCAACAAGCCGGTGTACGTAATGCCGCCATTGCTCGAAGTGAGCCCGGTGATGACGCCGTTGCCAACCACAAGGTCGGCCTCGGTGAAGCCACTGACAGCTTCCGAGAAGGTGACGGTCAGCTGGGTCGAGCCGCCGGCTGTCAGGGACGTGTTTGAAACGACCAGGGTGGCCGTCGGACGCGCGGTGTCGATGGTGTAGTTGGGCGACGTGGAGGTGCCCACGCCTGGGTTGCCGGCCAGGTCGGCGAAGCCGGTGTTGGCCAGCGTGATCAGGTTGCTGGTGTTGGTGAAGTTGGCAATCGGCGTGAACGTTGCCGTCCAGGTGGTGCCGCCGTCGCCCGAGACGACGGTGCCGAGCGTGCCGTTGCTCACCGTGAGGTCGGCGTTGGTGAAGCCGGTGACCGGCTCCGAGAACGTGAACGTGACGAGCGTGGTTTCGCCGACCGTGAGGGCGGTGTCGGCGAAGGCGACGGCCACGGTCGGACGCGCCGTGTCGATCGTGTAGTTGGTCGAGGCGGTGGTGCCTGCGCCAGCGTTGCCTGAAAGGTCGGCCACGCCGCTGTTCGCCAGCGTGATCGCGTTGGTGGCGCCGGTGAAACCTGCCGTCGGCGTGAACGTCGCGGTCCAGGTGATCCCGCCGTCGGCCGAGCTGACCGCGCCCAGGGTGCCGTTGGTGATCGTCAGGTCGGTGTTGTCGAAGCCGGTAACTGCTTCGCTGAATGTGATCGTCACGAGCGAGGTTTCGCCAACCGACAGGGCGGTATCGGCCATGACGATGGTCGCCGTCGGACGCGCCATGTCGATCGTGAAGTTGGCCGAGGCGGTGGTGCCGGCGCCTGCGTTGCCTGCAAGGTCGGCCACGCCGGTGTTCGCCAGCGTGATCGCGTTGGTGGCGCCGGTGAAGCCTGCCGTTGGCGTGAACGTTGCGGTCCAGGTGATGCCGCCGTCGGCCCAGCTGACCGGGCTGAGCGTACCGTTGGCGATAGTCAGGTCGGTGTTGTCAAAGCCGGCAACTGCTTCGCTGAACGTGATCGTCACGAGCGAGGTTTCGTCAACCGACAGGGCGGTATCGGCCATGACGATGGTCGCCGTCGGACGAGAAGTGTCGATCGTGTAGTTGGCCGAGGCGGTGGTGCCGGCGCCAGCGTTGCCTGGAAGGTCGGCCACGCCGCTGTTCGCCAGCGTGATCGCGTTGGTGGCGCCGGTGAAGCCCGCCGTTGGTGTGAACGTTGCGGTCCAGGTGATGCCGCCGTCAGCCGAGCTGACCGCGCTGAGCGTGCCGTTGGTGATCGTCAGGTCGGTGTCGTCGAAGCCTGTCACGGCTTCGCTGAACGCGATCGTCACGAGCGATGTTTCGCCGATCGACAAGGCGGTGTCGGCCATGACGATGGTCGCCGTCGGACGCGCCGTGTCGATCGTGTAGTTGGCCGAGGCGGTGGTGCCGGCGCCAGGGTTGCCTGCAAGGTCGGCCACGCCGCTGTTCGCCAGCGTGATCGCGTTGGTGGCGCCGGTGAAACCCGCCGTTGGTGTGAACGTTGCGGTCCATGTGATGCCGCCGTCGGCCGAGCTGACCGCGCTCAGGGTGCCGTTGGCGACCGTCAGGTCAGCGTTTTCGAAGCCTGTCACGGCTTCGCTGAACGCGATCGTCACGAGTGAGGTTTCGCCGATCGACAAGGCGGTATCGGCCATGACGATGGTCGCCGTCGGACGAGCAGTGTCGATCGTGTAGTTGGCAGAGGCGGTGGTGCCGGCGCCTGCGTTGCCCGCCAAATCCGCAATGCCGGTGTTCGCCAG
>NZ_PXWF02000336.1 GCF_003011895.2 Massilia glaciei
TGCTTGCCGCTTCGCTGCATGCGATCAAGGAATGTGGCGAACGGCAAATGGTGTTCCAACATCTAGACCTACTTGGCCCAACCGACTTGCTTCTGCTTGATCGCGGCTACCCTGCTTCGTGGCTGGTGGCGGTGTTAATAAAGCGACAAATTCCGTTTTGCATGCGCGTCGAGAAATCCGGCAACTCCGGCTACACTTGCG
>NZ_PXWF02000337.1 GCF_003011895.2 Massilia glaciei
AAAATCCGGTAACTCCGGCTACACTTTCGTCCGTGACTTTCTGCGCTCCGGGTTGAGTGAACAACTGGTCATGATGCACGCGCCCAACAGGCCCGATGCCAGGGACTACGAATGTGATCGCGTCCCCCATCAGGTGCGCCTGATTCGCCAAGTGGCGCCAAACGGAAAATTGCGAGTTCTGATGACCAGGCTTGCTCGACATGAAGGCTTTTCCCGCCAGCAGTTTTAGAGATCTCTATCATCAACGCTGGAGAATTGAAGAAGCGTTCAAAAGGTTGAAGGATCGCCTCAGCATCGAGCACGTTACCGGCCTTTCGCAGCAGGCTGTCGTGCAGGATGTGAGCGCCAAAATAGTGACCGACAATTTGCAGGCTCTCACCGCATTGACCGCACATGTACACGCCGGCCTCGACATCGTCAATCGCATCAATCACGCTTATGCCCATTCCGTGCTTAAACCATTATGGCCATCACTCCTGACACTCGGCAGAAAGGTCAAAAAGCTGTTGAAGAATGCGCTGGAGCTGATCGGTGGCCAGAACTATCGCCATCGAGAGAACGTGTCAAAACCACGCAAAGCAAAAGCAAAAGCAAAATCATACAAACACCTGACACAAAAGCCATGCTAGATTTGAAATATTTCCCTTATCTTGGGAAGATTGATGGATACGCTCGAGGCAAAGCTGGGCATGAACAGCCAGAATTCGAGCAAGCCGCCATCGCCCGATGGACTGGCAAGAAAGAATAAGACGAGCTCGTTGCACGGCAAATCCGACAAGGCGGTCGGAGGCCAACCGGGGCACAAAGGAAAACAGGGGCACAGCATGTTGGAAGTGCTGCGCCGCACATTTGCTGGCGATCCGATCATGCCAGTGGCGTAGCGGCTGAACAGTAGAGCGAGAAGAATTGATTATCGAATTACACAAGGTTTGACTTACGTTCTCTGCACGGCTCTGCTCGGCCTTTCAACTTGTCGCAGGTATAACTATGGACCTTTATAATGAAACAACAATTTAAGGCTGCTGGCAAGTCCAAGACCTCACCTGTATCGAATATAAAACGCACCGAAATAGCTGTAAAAATTCGGAAGCAAGTATTGTCCATATTCTTGGCGGAGCTGGTGACAAAGAAAGTTTTTATGGGTCTGGGCCATATGAAAACATTGTCGACGCATACCAAGCATTCGACGAAAAAATAGAGGATTTACTTCGATTAAGTTTATACAATCGAAAATACATAGGTTACAATGAAGTTCGAGGTGATGAAGACATAAAAGGCATTGTAATCGCAGCGATCCCGAGTAAGAAGACGCCGATTTGCATTATCGGCCACAGCCTTGGCGCGTGGAACGGCGCTCATCTATCCGGCCTATTATAAGAGCGAGGATATAATGTGGAAATGCTAATCACACTGGACCCTGTTGGCATGGGTGGCATGATACAAACGGCCCCTGATATTTATCCAAAAATGCCGGCCCCGCTGCTAAATTTTGTATTAACGTTTGTGCAGTTCCGAAAATTAGTCATAATTTCGACACCATTGCAAACCTCGGCGAACGTTGGATTATTAGCAGCGGCCCATGTATCAACTACAAAGTCGATATCAATCACTAGGCGAAAAATTGTTTTTTATCCCACTTAAAGAAAATAAATCGGCGGCTGATTTTATGCACGAATCAATTAGATTGGTCACGAAACCATGAAAATGCTCGCCATTTCTATAGTTTTCTCTTTGATAATTATTGGCTGCACCGATCAAAGGCCCCCGACCAACTTAAAATATCAAAAAATAGTGAACATGGGGAGCGCGTATGATGTATTATTTTCATCCGATGTAAATATTGAAACTTTATTTAAAAAAAAGAAAGGGGAAGCAGCTGTTTCTAAAAGATTGCTCTGCGCGCTAGGCGAAGATAATAATATTGAAGTGAGGCACCAGATGAAGTGATTTTTAAGTGGAGTAATCGATCTAGAAAAAGTTAAATTCGATGCGGAAAATGGACGTTACAACTATATTGCAACCACAAATTTTTATGAGATTTTAGATGGTGGCACAAGCACAAATCTTCTATTCGGACCTACTCTAGAAAAAATTCTAATCTCCAGAAGTTCTATACCTTGCAGAGTTGTGATCACGGTTTATCTAGCGCAGCCATTCTACTCCGAGCCAATGTCAATTCCGACAAAAGATATTATTCAAGCCATTAATCCTGCTGCATTTAACAAGAACAAGCCTCTACAGTTTTGATTTGTGTTCAGTTGTCTCGACGATCTCGCAACAGCTCCAAAAACCTAAAGCGATAGAATTAGTGGTGACTACATATGCACGACTTAATGATATCTACCACAAATCCAGCTCAGCCATCTACTAACACTACTTCAGAGTAACGAAAAAAATAGGCCCAATGATTAAGGAAAATAAATCAGCTGCCGACTATCTGCACGATTCAATTAGATTAGTCACGAACCTATGAACAACTCAGCCATCTCCCTTTTTCTTGTCGCGATATTGCTTGGCTGCACCCCTAAAAAGCCCGCCGTTAACTTAAGGTATCAGAAAATAACAAATACAGGAAATTCGTACAATATACTGTTCTCATCCAATGAAAATCTTGAAACTTTATTCGACAAAAAAAAGGAGAAATAGCAGTTTCCAAAAGACTTGTGTGCGCGCTAGGCAATGACAATAATTTTGATGTGAAACACCATATGAAACAGTTTTTAAGCGGCGGCGTCGATCCAGCAGAAGCCAGCATTGATACGAAAACTAGACGATACAATTACATTGCTGTAACAGATTTTTATGAGAGTTTAGACGGCGGCACAAGCAGGAATCTACTATTTGGATCTTCTTTAGAAAAAATACTAAAATCCAGAAGTACAATACCTTGCAGAGTTGTGATCACGGTTTATCTATCGCAGCCATTTTACTCCGCACCAATGTCAATTCCAACAGGAGATATTATTAAATCAATTAATACTACTTCAGAGTAACGAAAAAACATTCCTAAATTTCTCTCTTGCTCATCCGAACAATATAATATCCAGTATTACCATACCTTGCAGAATTGCAATCACGGTCTATCTATCGCAGGTGTTTTACTCCGTACCAATGCCAATCCCAACAGAAGAAATGGTTTATTTTTTAACAACACAGCAAGCAACAACAAAAATCACTATAGGCAATCACTGATTTATTCAGGATTGAGGCTTGCGATTTGTTCCAATGCCGAAAAAATTGAAACTTCGATTGCAGAATGGTCCAATAACCCACTAAAATCAGCGGGAATATTGGAGCCCTAGTGCAAGGGCTTATCAACGTCGATTGTTTAAATAATAAACATGCCCTCTTCCCTGACTTTGTCATCAAACCAAAAGAAACAGGCCACCCTGTTGTACTACTTCTCGTCGCTCGACTATCTCAAGGGACTGAAAGAACGTGTTGACCTTTTAATTGGCCCGCAAGATGCGCCGCGAGGAAAGTCGAGTCGACATGAAAAACAGAGACGGGCCACTTTCCACAAAACCATGCCTGTGCGCCTTGGTGCACAAGGAAATTCAGCATTGCATCTACTTCTTGCGTACCAACAGTCATTGAAAGTCGATATTTTTGAGAGAAAGCGCGACATGTTCAGTGAGACTGGCACGCATCAGTGTGGGCGGGCACTCTCCGAAGTTCCGCTGCCAGGGAATGGCCCGGCTGGATGGGAGGCATTTGAGGCTGCGTTCGAGGGAATTTCGTTGTATGCCGGGCGGATCGACAAAACGATGGCGCAATCTGGCACCGCCGGCGAACGGGACGACTCCTGCTTCACCGGGGCGTGGACAGAACGGGCAGGATGTTTTTCGCGCTTCCCCCAATTTCGCGTTCATACCGACGAGGTCGCGGAAACCGGACAAGTACCGCACCGGACTGGTGTGTACGTTTCAAGTGATGATCCCCACGCTGCCCTGCAGTTCGCATGGGTCGGCGGCCAAGGCGGCCGATTGTTGGAAGGCGTAACATTCAACCCCTTGGGCCTTGCCGCGCTGGAGTCTGTCGGCAGGCAGCGGCTATGGCTCGATGAAGTGGCGATGCTGCGTGTTGTTCAGGCCAATTTGAACAATGCGGACTTGAATGCCGACCCGGGTTTTGAATGCGCAGAAATAGCGGAGCTTGCGCCTTCACTCATTGCCAGAAACGCTTTTACGTCACGCGCGATGAAATGGCATTACGTGGAAAAGATCGATGGCGCGTTCGAGGAGATCAACGAATCAGAAACCGTCCAGCTGCACCGGTAGGGAAGCCGCAGCCTCCAAGTGACACACCTGTGCTCAAGACAAGCGTGACTGGCAGGTCACGACAAATAGATGTTCGGAAAGTACCGTTCCATCAATGACTCCGGCCGCAGCGGCGGCTTGAACCCGAACTGCTCGTACAAAGCATGCGCGTCCCCGGTGGCCAGGGTCAGGCGGCGCAGCCCCTGCAGACTCGGATGCGCCAGCACCGCCTTTAGCAGCTCCTTGGCGTATCCGCGGCCCCGGTGCTCCGGCACCACGAACATATCGACGAGATTGCCGAAGGTAGCGTAGTCGGTGATCACGCGCGCGAAGGCGACTTGGCGGCCATCGACATAGCCGCCGAAGCAGAGCGAATTTTCAATCGCGCGATCGACGATGGGGCGCGATATGCCGACCGCCCAGGTCGACTGTTCGCTCAAAAAACGGTAGACCAGCGGAACGTCGAGTTCGGCCCGGTCGGTACTGATCTGTAAATTGGAACTGGACATGGCTACGGCCCACCCGGCGAAAAAGAAACCATTCTACATTCGAACACGCAGACTTGGCGCATGCTCCGTGCGCGCTCCAAAAAGAGCACAGCCCCGTCCGCAGCGCCGTCCGCAGAGCTCGGAGGCGCATACCAGACTTCAGTACGAACTGATCGGCGCGCGGAGCGGCGGCATCGAGTGACATCCGCGGCGGCGCCTCCCTCTTCTTCGTGCGGCCGCCCGGAGGCCGGCTAGCCCCTGACCGTCTAGTTCGGTCGTAAGCCTGTGCCGGACGGCGGCCGGCGCGCCTGAGTGGTCACGGGCACCATCGCCAATTTCGCAAACGCCAAAGACCGCGTCATCCGCCGGGCGGTCGCCTGCTTCGGCGCCGTCTGGGCGCGGGTGTCACGTGACTAAAGACCGTACGCCGTCAACAAGTCGCGGTATGCCTTGCTCGCCTTGACCTTTTCCAAGGCAGCGGCGAACTTGCGCACGGTCGCCCGTGGCGTGTTGAGCGTGAACGCCAATTGCCCCTCGCCCGCCATCTCGGTCAGCTCGAACATCTTGACCGCCTGGCGCGGATCGAAGCCGTAGCGCTTGGCCGCGTGCGCCAGCATGGTCGGGTCTTCCGGCAGCACATCGATGCGACCGGCGAAGAATTTGCGGATATTGAGCTCGTCGTTGGCCGCCGCATCGATATTCGGATACAGCCCTTTTTGCCGGAAATAGACGAACCGGCTGCCGTCGTTCACCACGCCTATCTTGTATTTGGCCAGCTCCTGCAGCGTGTCGGCCCTGATGTCGGTCCGGGTCCTGAGGCGGTACACGAATATCTTGAACGGGACGATCTGCCCCACCCACTGGTAACTGGCCTCGGTTTCGGCGTTGCGGTAGACCGTGAAAATCAGGTGGTTGGGCTGCGTCATCTGCATTTGCTGGATGCGCGGCCATGGCAGGATGTCGATCGACCCGGTGCTGCCGGCCTGCGCAAACACCAGGCGCACCACGTCGACGGCGAAGCCGGCCGGCCGATTCTGCGCGTCGATATACTGGTACGGCGCCTCGCTCGGTGCGTAAGCGCTCACATGCGCGGCGCACATCGCAGGCGCCAACATCAGCAGGGCGAACAAGAATTTAAGCATCAATGACCCGTTTCAAATAACGCTCGGGCAGCGCCAGCTTGGCGTCCTCGGCGCGCCACAGCATGTTGACGACCGACCAGCGGCTGCCGTCGTTGAGCAGTTGGATGCTGTTGATCCCGCGTACGAACGGCTTGGCGTCGCCCTGCGCGTGCCGCGCCTCGTAAGTGCTCAATATTCTGGCGATCTGGCCGAAGCTCTCGATGCTGCGCGCCAATTCGGTCTCGAAGAAGCCGCTCGCGGCGAACATCGGGCCGGCCCGGCTTATGGTGTCTTCGACGCTCATCGCGCGCGTGCCAAAGCTGCCGTCCGGACGGGCGCCAACCGCCATCATCTTCGCCCCCGGCACAAACAGGGAGCGCAGCCGGTTCCAATGGCGCGGCTTGTCGGCCGGCCAGGAGATGACGTCGTACAGCGCGGCGATGATCGCGTCGACCGAGGCCACGTCGGCTCCCGCCGCGGCCGGCATGGCGGCGGGGGCGTCAACCGGCGCGGCAACCGCGGCGGGCGCGTCCTTCGCCTCCTGCGCCTGGGCGGCCGGTCCGCCCAGCAGCGCCAGCGCGGCGCATGCCGCCAATGTGAGTCGTTTCATGCCCGCCTTCGCAAAATTAGGTGAATGATAATACCTCAATAGCGCGCACCGTGTTGCCCCGGGGTAATTTCACCCGCTTTCCCGTCCTTGTTTATAATCAGGTAAATCAACAGGATACCTAAAATGACAGATCAATTCTCAAAAAAAGGCGAGGCCTGGTCGGCGCGCTTTTCCGAACCGGTCTCAGACCTGGTCAAACGCTACACCGCTTCCGTCTTTTTTGACAAACGCCTGGCGCTGTTCGACATCGCCGGCTCGCTCGCGCACGCCGAGATGCTCGAGGCGCAAAACATCATCAGCGCGGCCGACCGCGCCGAGATCGAGCGCGGCATGGCCCAGATCAAGGGCGAGATCGAAGCGGGCAGCTTCGAGTGGCTGCTCGACCTCGAAGACGTCCACCTCAATATCGAAAAGCGCCTCACCGAACTCGTTGGCGACGCCGGCAAGCGGCTGCACACGGGCCGCTCGCGCAACGACCAGGTGGCCACCGACATCCGCCTGTACGTGCGCGCCGCGATCGACGACATCACGGTCCTGCTCAACGCGCTGCGCTCGGCCCTGGTCGACCTGGCCGAGCAGCACGCCGACACCATCATGCCGGGCTTCACCCACATGCAGGTGGCGCAGCCGATCACCTTCGGCCACCACATGCTCGCCTACGTCGAGATGTTCGGCCGCGACTGCGAGCGCATGGCCGACGCCCGCAAGCGCGTCAACCGCCTGCCGCTGGGCGCCGCCGCGCTGGCCGGCACCACCTTCCCGATCGACCGCGAGCGCGTCGCGCGCACGCTCGGCTTCGAGGACGTCTGCCACAATTCGCTCGACGCCGTCTCCGACCGCGACTTCGCAATCGAGTTCTGCGCCGCCAGCGCCCTGATCATGACGCACATCTCGCGCATGTCCGAGGAACTGGTCATCTGGATGAGCCCGCGCATCGGTTTCATCGACATCGCCGACCGCTTCTGCACCGGTTCGTCGATCATGCCGCAAAAGAAAAACCCCGACGTGCCCGAACTGGCGCGCGGAAAAACGGGCCGCGTGTACGGCCACCTGACCGGCCTGCTGACCCTGATGAAAGGCCAGCCGCTGGCCTACAACAAGGACAACCAGGAGGACAAGGAGCCGCTGTTCGACACCGTCGACACCGTCGTCGACACCCTGCGCATCTTCGCCGACATGGCCGGCGGGATCACCGTCAAGCCGGAAGCGATGCGCGCCGCCGCGCTGCAGGGCTACGCCACCGCGACCGACCTGGCCGACTACCTGGTCAAGAAGGGCTTGCCGTTCCGCGACGCCCACGAGGCCGTGGCCCGCGCCGTGCGCGCCTGCGACGACGCCCGCTGCGACCTGTCGGAGATGTCGCTCGAACGCCTGCGCGATTTTTCGCCCCTGATCGACGACGACGTGTTCGCCGTGCTCACGCTCGAAGGCTCGGTGGCCGCGCGCGACCACGTGGGCGGCACCGCGCCGCGCCAGGTGCGCCTCGCCATCGCGCGCCTGCGTGCGCAATTGGGCCAGTAAGCGCGCGCGATTGCGGCAAAAACCGGCTAAAACGGGCCACAAACGGGCCAAAACGGGCCACAAACGGGCCACAAACGGGCCACAATCGGGCCAGTGAGGCTTGCCACGACGTCAATACCGTGGCAAAGTCAACCGCCGCTCCCCCGCCACGGGGAGCGACGGTTTTTTTTTGAGTCCGCCACACTGGAGAAGCACCATGTTTTTGTCCCTGTCACGCGGGATCGACAAGTTCAACGAGGTGATCGCGACCGCGGTCAGCTGGGCCCTGCTGGCCGCGGTCATCATCTCCACGGTCAATTCGCTCATGCTCTACCTATTCAAGTCGAGCTCCAACGCCTGGCTCGAGATCCAGTGGTATTTGTACGGCGCGGTGTTCCTGCTCGCCAGCGCCAACACGCTCAAGCGCGACGAGCATGTGCGCATCGACGTCATCGTGGGGCGCTTTTCGCTGCGCACCCAGGTCTGGATCGACCTGTTCGGCTACCTCGTCTTCTTGCTGCCGGTGTGCGCGCTGATCTTCTGGTTCAGCCTGGCCTACGCCGAGGTGGGCTACCTCAGCGGCGAGATCCGCAACGTCGGCGGCCTGCCCGCGTGGCCGGCCATGATGCTGGTGCCGATCGCGTTCCTCATGCTGATCGTGCAGGGCGTCTCCGAGATCATCAAGCGCGTCGCCTTCTTGAACGGCCGCCTCGAGGCCGGCGCCTTCCGCAAGGTCGCCCCCACCCCGGCCGACGAAATCGCCGCCATCAAGGCCGCGAACGCGCCCGAATAAAACCATAACAAGAATAAACCGAGACCCATGGAACAGTTCATCATCGCCAACATAGCGCCCATCATGTTCGGCGCGCTCGTCATCTTTTTGCTCTCGGGCTTTCCGGTCGCGTTTTCGCTCGCGGCCAACGGCCTGTTTTTCGGCCTCGTCGGGATCGAACTGGGCCTGCTCGACATCTCGCTGCTGCAGGCGCTGCCGAACCGGATTTTCGGCATCATGAGCAACGACACCCTGCTCGCGATCCCCTACTTCACCTTCATGGGGCTGATCCTCGAGCGCTCCGGCATGGCCGAGGACCTGCTCGACACGATCGGCCAGTTGTTCGGCCCGATCCGCGGCGGCGTCGCCTACGCCGTCATTTTTGTCGGCGCCCTGCTGGCCGCGACCACCGGCGTGGTGGCGGCCTCGGTCATTTCGATGGGCCTGATCTCGCTGCCGGTGATGCTGCGCTACGGTTACGACAAGCGCATCGCCAGCGGCGTGATCGCCGCCTCGGGCACGTTGGCGCAGATCATCCCGCCGTCGCTGGTGCTCATCGTCATGGCCGACCAGCTCGGCCGCTCGGTCGGCGACATGTACCGCGCCGCGTTTTTCCCGGGCCTGCTGCTGACGGCGATGTACTGCGGCTATGTGCTGTCGCTGTCGATCTTCAAGCCGCACCACGTGCCGGCGCTGCCGCCCGAGGCGCGCAACCTGCGCGAGCCGGACGGCAGCAGCGGCATGGCCTCGCTGCTGGCCGTGCTCGCGATCGCGGTTGGCGCCGGCTTCGGCTTTGCCGCGCTGTTCGGCGCCGCCTACCCGGAACTGCCGGCCGACTACGTGGGCGTGTATGCGGCCAGCTTCGGCGTCGGCGTCGCCTTTGCGATCGCGCTCGCCAACCGCACGTTCAAGCTCAAGCTGCTCTCGCGCATGGCCCAACGCGTCGTGTTCGTGCTCATTCCGCCACTCGCGCTGATCTTCCTCGTGCTCGGCACGATCTTCGTCGGCATCGCCACCCCGACGGCCGGCGGCGGCATGGGCGCGATGGGCGCGATCATCCTGGCCATGCTCAACAAGCGCCTGTCGTGGAGCCTGCTCAAGCAGGCCATGGGCTCGACCACGCGCCTGTCGTGCTTCGTCATGTTCATCCTGATCGGCTCGACCGTGTTCGCGCTCGTGTTCCGCGGCGTCAACGGCGACCTGTGGGTCGAGCATCTGCTCACCGGCCTGCCCGGCGGGGTCATGGGATTTTTGGTGATCGTCAACGTGATGTTCTTCGTGCTGGCCTTCTTCCTCGACTTCTTCGAGCTCGCCTTCATCCTGGTGCCGCTAGTCGGCCCGGTCGCGGCCAAGCTGGGCATCGATCTGATCTGGTTCGGCGTGCTGCTCAGTGTGAACATGCAGACCTCGTTCATGCACCCGCCGTTCGGCTTCGCCCTGTTCTACCTGAGGTCGGTCGCGCCCAAGGAGGTCAAGACCTCCGACATCTACTGGGGATCGGTGCCGTTCGTGTGCATCCAGGTCATCATGGTGGGCTTGATCATCGCGTTCCCGAGTCTGGTGTCGGTCGCCGACAGCGTCGACATGACCGAAAAGCTCGAACTCAAACTGGAGCCGTCGGAAGCGCCCGCCGCCCCCGCGCCGACGACCGAGGACGGCACGCCGGAGTTGAATTTTTCGACCGATACCGACACGCCGCCGGCGGCCGGCGAGCAGAAGGCGCCGGAGGCCGCCCCGGAGGAGGCCAAGGAACCCGAATTGAATTTTTCGTCCGACACGGAGACAAAATAGTCCATGGCCGAGGACTGGCTCGGACTGGCGCGCACCCTCGGGCTGTTCTTCGCCACGGCGCTGGCGGAACTGACCGGCTGCTACCTTCCGCTGCTTTGGCTCAGCGGGAAGGGCGCGGCATGGTTGTTGATTCCGGCGGCGCTCAGCCTGATGGTCTTCGTCTGGCTGCTCACGCTGCATCCGGGCGCGAGCGGGCGGATCTACGCCACCTACGGCGCCGTGTATATCAGCACCGCCGTGCTCTGGCTGCACCTGGTCGACGGCGTCGCCCCGAGCTACAGCGACTACGTGGGCGTGGGATTGGCGCTGCTCGGCGCCGCCGTGATCGCGCTCGGCAACAGGGCGGCCTGAGGGGCTAGGAGCCCGTCGGACTTAGGAACCAAGCGCAAATCGTTACATTTGTTGCGCACGGTACAGATCGAACCGGCCGCGCGCCGGGCCTGGGTCTAAAATAGCGCCATGACCACAGGGACTGTGCGCATCTCGCCGGGCGCGCAAGACAATCGAAATGAACCAAAGCAACGACACCTCGGTCAATGAGCTGTTCAAGGCGCATCCCATCCCCATGTGGATCTACGACCTCGAAACGCTCGCCTTCATGGCCGTCAACAACGCCGCGGTCGCCCACTACGGCTACAGCGAGGCCGAGTTCCTGACCCGCACCATCGCCGACCTGCGCCCGGCCGAGGACCTGCCCAGGCTCCACGAAAACCTGCGCAACGCGCCGCCCGGCAAACTGCAAAAGTCGGGCACCTGGCGCCACTGCAAAAAAGACGGCACCCTGATCGACGTCGAGATCACCTCGCACCCGCTGGTCTTCAAGGGCCGCGCCTGCCGCTTCCTGCTGGCCCACGACGTCACCGAGCGGGTCCAGGCGCAGCTGCGCATCGCGCGCCTGAACCGCGTCTACGCGGTGCTCAGCGGGATCAACTCGGCCATCGTGCGCATCCGCGACCGCGAAGCCCTGTTCAAAGAAGCTTGCCGCCTGGCCACCATGGAAGGCGGCTTCCTGAGCGCCTGCGTCGCCCTCGTCGACCCGGCCGACGGCGCGTTGGCCATCGTCGCGCAGGCCGGCCAGGGCATCCCGCTGCGCTCGGGCGCCCCCTGGCCGGCGCAACGCGCGGCGCGGGAGCAGCGGGCCTTCATCTGCAACGATATCAGCAACGGCGACTGCAACGGCATCGGCAACGACATCGGCGCCGACGGCGTGCCCGAACCGATGCGCGCCGACCTTCTCGCGCGCGGGGTGCGCGCGGCGGCCGCGTTCCCGCTGCTGCTGGGCGGCCGCCCGGTCGCCGTGCTGGCCCTGTTCGCCGGCGTGGCCGGCACCTTCGACGAGGACGAGCTCAAAGTGCTCAACGAAATGGCCGGCGACCTCGCCTTCGCGCTGCTGTTCTTCGAGCGCGAGAAGCAGCTCAACCACCTGGCCTACCACGACATGCTCACGGCGCTGCCCAACCGTGACCTGTTCCTCGACCGCCTGGTGCAGCTGCTGCACGCGAACAAACGCGAGAACCAGCCGGTCGCGATCGTCCTGCTCAACGTCGACCGCTTCGCCCAGATCAACGACACGCTGGGCCGCCACGCGGGCGACGCGTTGCTGGCGCACATGGCGCGCCGGCTAGAATCGAGCCTGCCCGGCTTTTACAACATCTCGCGCATCGGCGGCGACAATTTCGCCCTGACCCTGAGCGAACTGGCCTGCCTCGAGGACGCCGCCGCCGTGCTCGAACAGCGCATCTTCGCCACGCTCGACCAGCCGTTTTCAATCGACGGCAAAGAGGTGCGCATATCCACGCGCGCCGGCCTGGCGGTGTTCCCGGCCGACGGCGCGGACGCCGAGACGCTGTTCAAGCACGCCGAGGTCGCGCTGCGCAACGCCAGGTCGTCGGGCCAGCGCTACCTGTTCTACGCGCCGCGCATGAACGCCGCGCTGGCCGCGCGGGTCGCGCTCGAGAACGAATTGCAAAGCGCGCTCGAGGAACGGCAGTTCGTCATGTACTACCAGCCGCGCATCGACACCCCGAGCGGGCGCATCGTCAGCGCCGAGGCCCTGATCCGCTGGCAGCACCCGGTGCGCGGCCTGGTGGGGCCGGTCGAGTTCATCGGACTGGCCGAAGAAACCGGCCTGATCCGCCCGATCGGCGCGTGGGTGATCGACGCCGTCTGCGCGCAGCAGGCGGCCTGGCTTGCGGCCGGCCAGCCGGTGGTGCCGGTGGCGATCAACCTGTCGGCCGTGCAGTGCGCCTACGCGGGCCTGTTCGCGACCATCAGCGACGCCATCGAACGCCACGGCCTCGAGGCGCGCCACCTCGAATTCGAGCTCACCGAGACGGCGGTGATGAACAATCCCGAGGAGGCCGCGCGCAACCTGCGGGCGCTCAAACGGCTTGGCGTGCTGCTCTCGCTCGACGACTTCGGCACCGGTTATTCGTCTCTGGCCCAGCTCAAACGGTTCCCGTTCGACTTCGTCAAGATCGACCGCTCGTTCATCGCCGGCCTGCCCGACGACGCCGAAGACGCGGCCATCGCGGCGGCCATCATCGCGATGGCGCACAGCCTCCATCTGCGGGTGGTGGCCGAAGGCGTCGAGACCGAAGCGCAGTTGGAATTGCTGCGCACGCTGCGCTGCGACGAGCTGCAGGGGTTCTATTTCAGCCGGCCCATCCCGGCGCAAGGCTTCGCCGCCCTGCTGGCCGCGGACAGCCTTCGTCCTCGCGCATGCGGGGACCCATAGAACGGTCGCGCCGGGGCACCTTCCAAGTCCAAGGTTCGGCCTCTGCGGGACGATGCGGGAGCGCTGGCCTTCGCGCTATAGAGTTCCCCGCCCGAAGCGCTATGCGTTAATGCATAGCACGAGCAACTGTCATTCAAATCTGCGTAACCGAACTAGGCTGCCGGCAGCGTCATCGCCGCGCCGATCCTCACGCAACGCGCGTCCTCCTCCAATGTGTCGCTTAGCGCGCGCCGGGTGCCCGCCGACAGCGCCGGGAACCGCTTGAGCGTGGCCGCCAGCCGCGCGACGCTCGCCTTGGTGCAGGTCGCCGGGATAAGCGTTTCGGCGTAGCTGCGCACAAACGGCAGCTCGGCCGACTTGTCGATGTCCACCAGCATGCGCAGCCGCTGGTCGGCGCTCGCCTCTTCCAAATCGCCCTGCCCGGGCGGATACAGGCTTTCCATGGCCGCGCGCAGACGCGCGAACGGCATGCGCGTTTTAGGGTCGCCGATCCTGGCCAGCCAGCGCCCCTTGACGGCCGCGTCGGGCCGCATGACGTCCGCCTCGAGCGCGGCGGCCTGCCCGGCGTCGGACTTGTCGCGCGCCAGTTCGACCCCGACCAGCGCGGCGCTGCCCGGCGCCGCATGCCGGTTGAGCTGCTTGATGATCGCCCAGCGCATGTCCTGGTTCGGCGTCTCGCCGCCGACGGCCAGCCGGCCCCCGAGGATCGCGGCCAGCTTGCCGAGCGCCTCCGGGCTGCTGGCCGTGCGCAGGTACAAATCGAACCAGTGCGCCAGCAAGGCGCCGTCGCTCTTGTGCCGCAGCACGCCGGCCCAGGCCATATGCTCGATCGCCAGACCGGTTTTGCGCGCGTGGTGCGAGCCGGGCGCGATCGCGTCGAGATAGGCCCGCGACGCGCCGATCTTGGCTACCACGGCGCCCAGCAGGGTACGGTCGTTCTCGTGCGGCGCATTGGCCAGGGCCGCGTCGATGAAGGCATTGAGAGGCAGCTCGGCGTCGAGCACCCCGTCCCACAGGCTTTGCCACAGCATCGTGCGCAAAAACGGATCCCCGACCTTGCCCAGACCGCGCCGCGCGGTCGCGAACGAGCGCGCGTCGAGCCGCACCTTGGCATAGCCCCAATCCCCATAGTTCGGATACACCAGGTCCGGGCAAGCCTGGCCGAGCATCTCCGGCACCGGCGTCGAGCCCCCCTTGTAGGTCAGCGCCAGCAGCTTGCCGCGCGTCAGGCGCGCGCCGTCGAGCGTGAACGCGGCCACCTGCACGCGCTGCTCGCGCAAGGTCGGCAGACCCGGGTTGGGCGCGTGCTGGTCGATGCTGAAGCGCGCCACCTTGCCGTCCTCGCAGCGAAAGTTGGCAGTGATGGTGTTGACGCCGGCCTCGCGCAGCCATTGCCGGGTCCAGGTCGACAAGTCGCGTCCGGCCGCCGCGCCAAGGCTGCCGGTGAAGTCTTCCAGCTTCGCGGTTTTATAGGCATGTTTGACGAGGTAGTCGTGCACGCCCTTGCGGAACACCTCCGCGCCCAGCACATGGCGCAATTGCTTGAGCGCCGCCGCGCCCTTGGCGTAGACGATGCCGTCGGCGTTGTCGAAGGCGTTCGCGGTCGAGGCCACGGGCGCCTCGATCGGATGGGTCGCCGCCGACTGGTCCTCGCGGTAGGCGCCCTGCTTCTCGCCCGCATAAAAGGTTTGCCACGCGCCCTTGAATTCGGTCGCCTCGGCGGTGGCGAGCGTGCCCATGAACGAAGCGAAGCTCTCGTTGAGCCACAAGCCGTTCCACCACTGCATGGTGACAAGGTCGCCGAACCACTGGTGCGCCATCTCGTGCATGATGTAGCTGGCGAGGTTTTCGCGCTGCTCCGGCGTCATCTCCGACTTGAACAAAAAGCCGTCCTCCGAGAACGTGACCGCGCCCACGTTCTCCATCGCGCCATACAAAAAATCGGGCACCAGCAGGTGGTCGTATTTGGCGAACGGATAAGGCACGCCGAAATACCCCTCGAAGAACGCCAGCCCGCTCTTGGTGTACCGGAACCAGTCGGCCGGCCGGACCTGCTCCGCCACCGATTGGCGCGCGAACAGGCGCAGCGGGTACTTGCCGCTGTTGTCCTCCCATACCTTGTACGGCCCCGCGTGCAGCGAGAAGGTGTACGGGCTCAGTCTCGGCGTCTTTGGAAAACTCCAGCGCCGCGTCGCGCCCAGTTCCCGCACCGCGCTTTCGCGCGTGGCCGAGACCACCTGCCAGTCGGCCGGCGCGCTCACGCTCAGGGTGAAGCTCGCCTTCAGGTCGGGCTGGTCGAACAGGGCGAACATCTGGTGCGCCGCCGACGGCTCGAACTGCGAATAGGTGTAGACCCTGCCGTCGGCCGGGTCGACCATGCGGTGCAGCCCTTCGCCGTTGGTGCTGTGGGCGCGCTCGTAGGCGACCGTGACGCTGTTGCGCCCCTTGCGCAGGTGGCGCGGCGCGAGCGTGATGAACCACCGGTTGTAGCGCGGCGCGACCGCCTTGCCGTTGACCAGCAGCGCGGTGATGTTGGCGTTTTCGAGGTCGAGCGTGAGCGGCGCGGCCGTGTCGCGCAGGTCGAAGCCGATGGTGCTGGTGCCTTTGAAACGCGCGGCGCCGCTCAGGGAGATGTCGAGCGCGTAGTCGACATTGGACACCCGCGCCGAACGTGCCGCCGCATCGGCCTGCGACAGATGGGCATTGTGCGCGCGCGCCGGGGCGTCCGCGCGCGCAAAGACTGCGCCCGCGCACAACGCCAGGATGGCACAGAGCGCGGCGGCGCCCGGACGGCGGATCGGCAGATGCATGCGGGTCTTCGCAGAAGAGGAAGCGGCGCCGCGAGGGCGCCGCAAGGTGGGGCCGGCCGGCGCCGGTGTCAGGAGCGGCGCAGCGAGCGCGCGAACAGGCCCAGGCCGCCGACCGTCAGGACCAGGATGATGATCAGATTGAGCAAGGTCATCGTGCGGAAGTTGATGCTCAGGCTGGCGATCACGCCGAAGATGATGGCCGCCAGCGAGCCGCACGCGAGGATCCAGCCCCACGGCGCGCGCGCGTTGTAAAAAATCCAGCCGACCCCGAACATGAAGGGGATCAGCAAGGCGCCGCCCGAGACGTTCCATCCGCCGCCGTAGGAGATGCGGTACAGCGGGGCGCCAAAGCCCCAGCTGTTCGACACCACTATATTGTCGAGCAACATGAAGCCGCCGGCGCAGGCCATGATCAAGCCCATGAAGAAAGCGAGCGAGCCGCCCGATGTGCCACCGGCACCGCGTTGTGAATTCATTCTGAAGTTCTCCTTGACCTGCAACTGACTGATAAAAATGCGCCAACACCGGCGCGCTAGGCTAGTTCCTTGCCGCGGCGTGGCACCAGCAGTTCGTCGGGGGTGCAGCCGAGCACCCGGCACAGGCTGCTCAAGAGCTTGATGTCGAGCTGCTTGGGCTCCTGGTACACGAGGCGCGAAATGCTGCTCGCGCTGACCGGGCAGCCGTCGCGCGCGAGCGCGTCCTGCAGGTCCTTGGCGAACTTGATGCCGCGGTCGGCCATGACCGCGTGCAGGCGCCAGTCTAGCCCCGTCAGGCTGCCTGGTTTGGCTTCGCCCCCGCCCTCCACCGCTTCTCGCATGCTGCCTCCTACAGTTCGGCGAACTGGCGCTTGATGCGCTTGGTGAGCTCGAAAAACTCCGGCCGCGACTCGATGTCCGGATCCCATGCCATGCCCATCTCGGCCAGGTTGATGACCTCCTGGATGCGCGCGCCGGGCACCGGGTTGCCCTTGTCGTCGCGGTCGCGCCCGAGGACCCAGACCGTGTCGGCGATCGCGATCGCGCTTTCGATATCGTGCGTGACGACGATCATGGTGTTGAGGTCGTGCTTGCCCGAGACGCCGGCGATGGTTTCGCACACGCGCCGCTTGGCCAGCGGATCGAGTCCCGAAAAAGGCTCGTCCATGAGCAGGAAGTGCGAGCTGCACAGCAGCTGCTGCGCGATCGCGATGCGCTGGCGCTGTCCGCCCGAGAGCGACTGCGGATACGACATCGCCTTGTCCTCGAGGTGGAACTCCTCGAGCATGGCGACGGCTTTCTCGCGCGCCTGCTTCGGATCCTTGGTGTGGCGCGACGCCGCCACGAGCAGGTTGCCGAGCACCGTGCGGTGGTTGAACAAGGGGTAATGCTGCGCCACCACGCCGACCTCGCCGGGCATCACCTGGGTGGTGCTGCTCTTGAGCCGGATCGAGCCCGAGTTCGGCCGTTGCAGGCCGGCGATGCAGCGGAACAGCTGGGTCTTGCCGCTGCCCGATGGCCCCAGCAGCGCCACGACCTGACCCTGCTGCATCCCGTCGCGCACGATGTTGTCGATCTTCGCGTCGAGTTTTTTCAGCACCGGTTTGTCGTACGAGACGCAGACGCCTTCGATCGTGAGCAGGCGCTCGCCGACGGTAAATTCCTTCAACACCGCGCTCATGCCGCGCCTCCTTCTTTGCCGAGCCGCGAATGCGGGCACATGGCGTCCTTGAGCAGGCCGAGGAACTTGTCCTGCGTGAGGCCGTAGACCAGGATCGTGATCTGGATCGCGAACACGCCGGCGAGCAGGAAGTAGCGGTTCTGGTTGAGCAGCATGGCGCCGATGCCGCCCTCGGAACGGGTCATGCCCTCGACCAGCGTGAGCAGGGTCCAGCCGACCGCCGCGTTCTGGCGCACCAGGTCGAGCGTGACATCGGCCTTGCCGAGCAGGACCACCTCGCCCGTGATGCGCCAGTGCTTCATGCCCAGCGTGCGGCAGTGGTCGACCTGCTCCTGCGGCATGGCCCTGATCTCGGCCAGCAGGCCGGTGACCATGAACACGAACATCCCGAACGAGAGCAGCGAGATGCGCAGCCAGTACGAATCGCTCGACATCAGCATGAACACGTAGGTCAGGCCGGCGAAGCCGAGGAAGCGCAGCGACGACGAAAACCGCGCCAGCGGCTGGAACATGGGCGCCGTGCTCAGGGCCGCCACCAGGACCGCGGCGACGGTGGATATGAGCAGCGAGACGAGGCTGATCTTGACGCTGCTCCACAGCTCGAACATGAGGTCCTGGTTGCGCACCAGGTCGACCCAGGACGTGATGACCTCGAGCGGCGTGGGCAGCGACTTGGAATCGCTGGCCGACCAGATGAGCACCGCCAGCAGGGCCTGCACCGCGAACACGATCTTGATGTGCGAGGGCGCGACCGGTGTAAAGGGGAGGAATAGATTCGATGCCTTTTGCATGTGGCCGCGTTCCCGTCAGATGTGGAGGTGAGGAGGAGAAAAAAACAGCGGCCGGCGCATGCGCGCGCCGGCCGCCGGTGCCGCTTTACTCGGTGCGGATGAGCGAGACTTCGACGCGCCGGTTCTTGGCCTTGCCCTCGGCCGTGCTGTTGTCCGAGACCGGCTGCTGGTCGCCATAGGCGCGGGTGCGCAGGCGCTCTTTGGGGAACGAGGACGGCGCGTTCGCCTGCAGCCACTGGCTGATCGCTTCGGCGCGGCGCTTCGACAGGGCCAGGTTGGCGAGCGGGTCGCCGCTGCTGTCGGTGTGGCCGGCGATCTGCACCGCCAGGCCCGACACCGTGATCTGGTCGATCATCTGCTCGAGCACGGGGATCGCCTCGGGACGGAAGGTGGCCTTGCCGCTGTCGAATTCGACCGCCCACGAACGCTTCGAGAAGGTCGAGGTGGCCGGCGCGTTCTGGGTGAACGCCGGCACGTCCGGACGCACGGCGGCGGCCGCGGCCGAGCCGCTCGCGAGTGCCTGCAGGTAGCGCGTGTTGACCACTTTGTCGTAGGCGATCAGCTCCGGCATATCCTTCGGATACATCTCTTTGGCGATGTTGCCGAACACCGTGTAGACGCGCTTGTACAGGTTGTCGTTGCCGTTCAGGCCGAACAGGAACAGGTTGTCGGCCAGGTTGTTGGTGGTCGAGCCGCCAAGGCTGATCGGGTGTCCCTGCTTGTCGTTTTCAACGACGCCCTTGTGGTACTTGGCCCACCACTGCGCGTCCTGCTCCTTCATGACCTTGGCCAGGATGCCGGTGCCGATCAGGAGGTTGGCGTCGCTGGACTTGACCGCGTCGCTGCCCTCGAAGGCGGCGGCGAGCATGTTGCTCACGTACTCAGGGTGCTTCTCCATCCACTGCTTGTTGCCGATGATCGTGGACGGCATCTGCCACATGTATTCCTTGGTCGAGGCGACCGAGGCCAGGCCGCCCACTTCGCGCGCCACCTTGACGTCGCCCGGGGTCCAGGTCGCGGTGCCGTTCTGGCACACCCGGCGGTTCTCGCCGGTGGCCCTGCCCTTGCTGACGACGGGGCGGGTTTCGCACGCGCCCTTGGAGGCGGCGATCAGTTTTTCGTCGGCTTCGACGAAGGAGGTCGTGGAGACGAAGTTCATCGCCTCCGGATCGTAGGTGCGCACATCGGGATTGACCGGGATCTTGTTGTCGGCGGCGTACTTGACGCAGATGTTCCAGTCGCCGTCGCGCAGCACCGCGCCGATCAGGGAACCGCGCGCCTTTTGCGGATTGGACGCCACTTCGAGCGGCAGCATGCACTTGTCCTCGCCGCGCGAGTAGCCGACCGCGCCGACCACCTCGATCTGCTGGCCCATCTTCTCGAGCGCGGCCTTGGCCGAACTGGCGTAACCGGGCAGCGCGTCGCCCATGATGATGACGAAGGCCGCGCCCTTGGTCGGCTGGTCGACGCCGGCCGCCACTTCGGCCGCGAACAGGGCCTGCTCGGCCACCATCTGCGCGTAGTCGTCCTGGCGCTCGAGCAGCAGGTTCACGCCGCGCCTGGCCATCAGGCTGCCCGGCTTGGTGCTGGCGTCGCCGTTGGCGAAATGCAGCGCCGCGGTCGCGTTCCAGGGAATGACCAGCATCTTCGGCATGTAATTGCCGCCGCCTTGCGGCACGGCCGCTGTGTCGATCGCGGCGCCCGCGCCCTGCGGGCCGGTGCCGGCGGCGACCGGCATATCGAGCCCGGTCGGGACGATGCTCGCGCTGGTCTCGCCGCGCAGGCCGCCGCTGCCGAAGTATTTGTTGATGCCGTAGACCGCGCCGCCGATGACGGCGACGATCAGGATGAGCCTTGGAATGGGCTTGAGTGCCATTGGAATTCCCTTTATTTATATCTGGTAGTGGCCGCGAACGCGCGCGGCCCGGATTGCGTGTGCGTGTGCGTGTGCGTGTGCGTGCTGCTTAAGACTTGTCGAACCACTGGACGTCGGTCGTATTGACGCGCACGGCCTCTTTTTCCGGCGTCATCGACATCTTGACGCTCGCCGAGGGATTGTTCTCGATCAGCAGGCGCTTGGAGTCGCCCAGCACGATCGAATCGGCGTTCTTCTCCCAGTCCTCGAGCATCTTCATGGCGTCGGCCTCGTAGACGCCGTTTTGCAGGTCGACCGAGGACATGAACGAGTCTGACATGCGCACGAAGTCCTCGATCTCGCCGATCTTCATCGCGTAGTCGGCGGCCAGGTATTCGTTGGCCATGTTGAACATCTCCTTGGCGTCGGGGTCGCCATTGATGATGCTCATCGCCGACTTCATGGCAGAATGGGCGGCGTCGGCCATCTCCTTCTTGCGCATCTTGACTTCGATTTCCTGCTTCATGTCCTCGATCAGGAAGTTCGACACGTCCTGGTATTTGATCAGCACGCGGTACAGCAACTCGAGCTTGGCGAGCAAATCCTGGTAGGTGATGTTGGCCTCGGCCATGCGGCCGGCCTTGCGCGCCTGCAAAGCGATGACCGTCGCCTTGCCCTCTTTTTGCGCCTCGTTGACCATCTTGAGGGCGCCCGACTTGACCTTCTCGTTCTTCTGGATCTCCTCCTTGCAGGCGCGGATCATGCCGCTAAGCTGCGCGATGCGCTTGTTCATGTTCTCGAGCTTGCCTTGCAGCTCGACCACATAGTTCTTCATGATGCCGATCGGATCGATCTCGACGAACACTTGGGTGATCTTGCGCATCATGCTCATGTACATGTACTTGCCGAGGCGCCAGAAGCGCTTGTCGGTGACGATGAAGCCGAGCACGACGGCGACCACGCCGAGCGCGATCGCGGTGATCGTGTTCTGCAGCAAGGTGATGATGTAAGGCAGCGCCTGGTAAAGCAGATAGCCCGCGCCCCCGATCAGGGCCACGCCGAAAATCTGGCCGGTAACGCCCTCGGGGCGCTCCCAGAAGCCCTTCGGTTTGAAATCCTTCGGAGCGTTCTCGATCATGTTGACATCCTTTGCTGGGGGTGGGGCGGTAGAAAAGATAGAAAAAGCGGGGGCGAGGGCGAAGCGCGCGGCTGCGCGCCGCGCCTAGGCCAGGTACTTGAGAATTTTGGCCTTGGCGCCGGTCAGGCTCTCGCGCACGGCGGCGGCGGCGGCGTCGAACTGGCGCTGCACGGCGGCGATCGCCTTCTGGTTTTCGTCGACCGCGCGGTCGATCTCGGCGGCGCGCTGGCGGTCGCGTTGGACGCCATCCTCGATCGCGCGCACCTTCTCCTCGAGCTCGCGGCGCAGGTTGGCCACCTGCGCGTTGGCCGCGTCGATCCTGGCCTTGAGGTTGGTCGACTCGTCGACGCGCGACTGCACGTCCTGGAACTGCTTGCTCTTGGCCTGCACCGCGAAGCGCGCCACCTCCTCCGCGAGCACCTCCATGTGCTGCAGGTCGATCGCCTGCACCACCTGCTCGAGCGTGCGGTTCTTCTTGATGACGGCGAAGGCGGCGCGGTAGCGCGTCATCTCGTCGGGGATGATCTCCTCGAGCGGCGTCATGGCCTCGGTCAGGGCGGTGTAGGCCGTGGCGCGCGCGAGCGTGACGGACAGCAGGCTGGCGAACATCGGCGAGTCCTGCGACGCGGGGGCCGTGAATGACGGCGCCGGCGCCGACGGCGACTGGCCCGGGTTGCCGCGGGCGGCGGCGCCGGCGGCCGGGGCCGGCGCGGCCGCGGCCGGCGCTTCGGCGGGGGCGCGCTTGGCCGGAACCTCGTCCTCGAGGATCATGCCTTTCAAACCACTCAGGAAGCGTGAGCCAAAACTTTCCTCGCCGCCGCCGTCTTCGTTCTGAGCCATCTGCATCCCCTATTTAGTCGCGTTTTGAGAGAAAATTTCCCGAACATCGGTAATATATGAGGGTGATATAACACTGTCAAGAATTCTTGGCTGCATTTCCCAATTGTTGTAAAAAAAGCAGGTCGGGCCCGCCTCTTATACAGACACATGGATGCGCGCCTTGATGTGCTTGAGATGGATGATGATCGTGAAAGTCATAATCACCAGCAACGACCAGGCGCTCCACTTGCCCACATGGACCACCGACCACGTTCCCATCTGATCAGGATAGCGCCAGACGCCGCCAAAGGTGCTGATGTTCTCGCCAAGCCAGATGAAAAACCCGATGAGCACAAAGGCGAGCGGCAGCGGCATGCTGCGCTCGCGGTCAAACGGGCGATACACCACGCTGGTGCGCGCATACAGGCCCAGCGCGCAGGCGGCGAGATAGAAGCGATAGTCGCCGATGTAATGGCGGGTGAAAAAGTTCGCGTAGATCAGCACCGCGATCAGGGTGGCCATCCAGTACGGCGGATGGTGGCGGATGCGCAGCTTGAACAAGCGCCAGGCCTGGATCATGTAGCTGCCGACCGAGGCGTACATGAACCCCGCAAACAGCGGCACGTTGAACAGCTTGGTGAAGGCTGGATCGGGATAGCTCCACGACCTGATGCCGCTGGAGGTCTTGAACACCTCGAGCGCGAAGCCGACCAGGTGGAACACGCAGACGGCCTTGATTTCATCGGCGCTCTCGAGGCCGGACCACAGCATCCAGGCCTGGATGGCGATGGCGACCAGCAGCAGGACGTCGTAGCGCGGCAGGCCGAACACGCCCGCGCGCGGCACCAGGAACACGGCCGCGAAGAACAGGACGACGAACAGGCAGGCGCGCGCGTTTTTTACGCCAAAATACCAGAACTCGAGGCCGAAGCGGCGCATGCCGACGAGGCCGGGCCGGGCCGGTGGATTGATCAGGTGCTGATCGAGTGCTTGCAGGAGCATGGCGGGCGCGTGAATGCTTGCGCCAGGGCGCAAATGAACCGACATGGTGCCCTAAGGAGCCGTGAATAAATAAGTGTGACAATTGGGCGGCTCTGGCGGGACGGATTGCAAAGCAATCCGGGCACCGCAAGTTCTTCGCCGCGATGCAAGGCGCGAGAAGGAGTCATAGCGAGCTATGGCGACGACGAAGGCGGTCTGCAAGAACGCCGAGGCAGCAGCGCGCCCGTCAGGGCTGATCCAATTGTTACAGTTATTTTTGAACGACTCCTAAGCACCATGCCGAAGCAAGCTCGCCATCCGCAGCCCAGAAATCAGGCGCGCTTCATCACCAGCGTCAGGATGTCGTAGCTGGCGACCAGCTCCTCGTTCTGGTTGGTGACCTGCACGTCCCACGCGACCACGCCCTGGCCCACGCCCTTCTCGTCGACGCGGTTGCGGTCGACCTTGCGCTTGCAGGTCAGGCGCGCGCGGATGGTGTCGCCGATCGCCACCGGCGTGATGAAGCGCAGGTTGTCGAGGCCATAGTTGGCCAGCACCGGACCGGGCGCGGGCGAGACGAACAAGCCGGCCGCCGCCGACAGCACGAAGTAGCCGTGCGCGATGCGCTTGCCGAACTGCGAATCCTTGGCCGCGATCTCGTCGAAGTGCATGTAGAAGAAGTCGCCCGAGATGCCGCCGAAGGCGACGATGTCGGCCTCGGTGACGGTGCGCCGGTGGGTGAGCAGCGAATCGCCCATCTCGAGCTCCTCGAAGTACTTGCGGAACGGGTGCAGCGGAGCTTCTTTCACCGCCGCGCCGCGCACATACTCTCCCGTGACGGCGGCGATCATGGTCGGCGAGCCTTGCAGCGCGGCGCGCTGCAGGAAGTGGCGCACCGCGCGGATGCCGCCGAGCTCCTCGCCGCCGCCGGCGCGGCCGGGGCCACCGTGTTTGAGCTGAGGCAGCGGCGAGCCGTGGCCGGTCGAATCGACCGCCGCTTCACGGTCGAGCACCAGCACGCGGCCGTGCGAGGCGGCCATAACCGGCACCGCGCGCGCGGCGACCATCGGATCGCGCGTGACGAGCGTGCTGACCAGGCTGCCCTTGCCGCGCGCGGCCAGCGCCAGCGCCTCGTCCAGATCGTTATAGGCCATCATCGTGCTGACCGGACCGAAGGCCTCGACATCGTGCACCGCATCGTTGGCGAAACCGTCGCGGCACAGCACCAGCGTCGGCGCGAAGAAGGCGCCCAGGTGCGCGCCCTCGCCTTTTGGCGCAAAGCCGTCGGCGGCGCCGAACAGGATCTCGTTGCCCTTGGCGAGCATGGCCAGGCGCTCGCCGACATCGCGCTGCTGGTCGAGCGAGGCGAGCGCGCCCATGCGCACGCCCTCGATCGACGGATCGCCGACGACGATCTTGGCGAGCCGCTCGCGCAGCCTGGCGCCGACCGCCCCGACATGCTTTTGCGGCACGATGATGCGGCGGATCGCGGTGCACTTCTGGCCGGACTTGCCGGTCATCTCGCGCGCGACCTCCTTGACGAACAACTCGAATTCGACATCGTCGGGCGAGACATCGGGGCCGAGGATGGCGCAGTTGAGCGAATCGGCTTCGGCCGTGAACGGGACCGAATTGGCGATCAGGTTTTTGTTCACGCGCAGCATGGCGGCGGTGTCGGCCGAGCCGGTGAAGGTGACGGCGTCGAAGCCGGTCAGGCGGTCGAGCAGGTCGCCGGTGCTGCCGATGACGAGCTGCAGGCTGCCGGCCGGGAGCAGGCCCGAATCGTCGATCATGCGGACCACGGCCTCGGTCAGATAGCTGGTCGCGGTGGCCGGCTTGCCGATGCACGGCATGGCCGCCAAAAAGCTCGGCGCGAATTTTTCGAGCAGACCCCAGATCGGGAAGTTGAAGGCGTTGATATGCACCGCCAAGCCGCCGCGCGGCACCAGGATGTGGGTGCCTGCGAAGCCGCCGTTCTTGCCGAGAGCGAGCACCGGACCCTCGTGCAGCACATTGCTCGACGGGAGTTCGCGGCTGCCCATGCTGGCGTAGGCGAACAGGGTGCCGATGCCGCCCTCGATGTCGACCCAGCTGTCGGGGCGGGTGGCGCCGGTCAGGTGCGAGACCTTGTAGAGCTCCTCCTTGCGCTCCATGAGGTACAGGGCGAGCGCCTTGAGGCGCGCGGCGCGCTGCTGGAAGTCGAGCGCCATCAGGGCCGGCACGCCCTGCTTGCGGGCGAAGGTGACGGCCTCGTCGAAATCGATTTTTTCGGCGTGGGTGTGATAGATGAGCGAGCTGTCGAGGGCGCTGTGCAGCGGGACATTGGCTTCGGCGCCGAGCCAGCGGCCGCCGATCAGGCTTTGCAGGGTTGATACTGTGGGCATGGGTTTCTCCAGAAAGGAATCAGATATTATTTTTTAGGCGCGTGCATCTCGGGCCCGAGATCGATGCGAGGGCGATTGGCTTCGACCTCGGTGAGCGCCTCGACCGCGTGCATCGACTCGAACGAGCGCACGGCGAGCGCGTGGTACTGGCTGGTGCCAAAGCTTTTCCAGGCGATTTCCTTATCGGTCAACTCGCGCATGACGCGCGCGGGCGCGCCCATGACCATGGACCGTGGCGCAATCACCATGCCGGCCTTGACGAAGCTCATGGCGGCCACGATCGACTCCTCGCCGACGACGGCCTTGTCCATGACGACGGCGTTCATGCCGACCATTGCATTGCGCCGGATGCGGCAGCCATGGAGCACGGCGCCGTGGCCGATATGGCCGTCGACCTCGACGACGGTATCCTCGCCGGGAAAGCCGTGCATGACGCAAGTGTCCTGCAGGTTGGCGCCCTCCTCGAGGATAAGGCGGCCGAAGTCGCCGCGCATCGACGCGAGCGGCCCGATATAGCAGCGCGGGCCGACGATGACATCGCCGATCAGGACCGCGCTCGGATGGACGAACGCGCTCGGATGGACGACCGGCGTGACGCCGTTAATTTCATAAACCTTAACCATACCGGCTCCCAACAATTTCACAACCGGGGTCTGACCCCACTTGAGAAATATTCCTTAACCGGGGTCAGACCCCGGTTACAAAATATTTCCAATAAGCCGCGCCTGTTTTGGATTCTCACCCTTAACGGCACCGAAGTTGACCAATTGTTTAAATGATTTTGAAACTGGGGTCTGACCCCACTTACGAAATGTTTCATAAGTGGGGTCAGACCCCGGTTGCGGAATGTTTTATACGCGCTCGATGATCAGGGCTATGCCCTGGCCGACGCCGATGCACATCGTGCACAGGGCGTAGCGCCCGCCCGTGCGGTGCAGTTGGTTGACCGCGCTCGTCACCAACCGCGCGCCCGAGGCCCCCAAAGGGTGCCCGATCGCGATCGCGCCGCCGTTAGGGTTCACGTGCGCCGCGTCGTCCGCCAAGCCCAAGGCGCGCGTCACCGCCAGGCCCTGCGCGGCGAAAGCTTCGTTTAACTCGATGACGTCCATCTGACCGATCGTCAGGCCGGTCTGCGCCAGCACCTTGAGCGTCGCCGGCGCCGGGCCGTAGCCCATGATGCGCGGCGCCAGACCGGCCGTCGCCATGCCGACAATGCGCGCGCGCGCGGTCAGTCCACAGCGGCCAGCCGCCGCGCCAGAGGCGATCAGGATCGCGCAGGCGCCGTCGTTCAGGCCCGAGGCGTTGCCGGCGGTGACGCTGCCGTCCGGGCGCACCACGCCTTTGAGCTTGGCCAGCATTTCGATCGTGGTGTCTGGGCGCGGGTGCTCGTCGCTCGCCACCACGCGCGCCTCACCCTTCTTTTGGGCGATGCTGACGGCGACGATTTCTTCGGCGAAGTGGCCGGACGCGTTGGCTTTAGCCCAGCGCTGCTGGCTGCGCAGCGCGAACGCGTCCTGGTCGGCGCGGCTGATGTCGAATTGCTGGGCCACGTTTTCGGCCGTCTCGGGCATGCTGTCGATCCCGTGCGCCGCCTTCATCAGCGGGTTCACGAAGCGCCAGCCGAGCGTCGTGTCCTCGATCTTCGGCGAGCGCGCAAAGGCGCTGTCGGCTTTGCCCATCACGAACGGGGCGCGCGTCATGCTCTCGACGCCGCCGGCGATGATCAGTTGCGCTTCGCCCGATTTGATCGCCCGCGCGCCGATGCCCACCGCGTCAAGGCTCGAGCCGCACAAGCGGTTGATCGTGCTGGCCGGGACTTCGACCGGCAAGCCGGCCAGCAGCGCCGCCATGCGCGCGACGTTGCGGTTGTCCTCTCCGGCCTGGTTGGCGCAGCCGTAGTAAAGGTCGTCGACCGCGGTCCAGTCCACGCCCGGATTTCGCGCCATCAGTGCGGCGATCGGCAGTGCGCCAAGATCGTCGGCGCGCACGCCCGCCAAGGCCCCGCCGTAGCGGCCGAACGGGGTGCGGACGGCGTCGCAAATGTAGGCTTCGTTTTGTAGTATCACGTCTGCTGCTCCTGGGTTTTTTCGGTGTGTTGTTGGTCGACCACGAGGCCGCTCACGCGGTGCGATTTGCCCCGGAAAAGCGCGATCGCGCGCCCGTCCTGGTTGCTGACCTTGATGTCGTAGACGCCGGTTTTTCCGGCCAGCGCCTGTTCGCACGCTTCGGCCGTGAGCACGTCGCCCTCGCGCCCCGGCACCAGGAAGTCGATGCTGCAGCCCGCCGCCACGGTGTTGAAGTTGTGCGAATTGCAGGCGAACGCGAAGGTGCTGTCGGCCAGCGCGAAGATGAAGCCGCCGTGGCAGATCTGGTGGCCGTTGATCATGTCGGCGCGCACCGGCATCGTCATGCGCGCGTAACCGGGTCGGACCTCGGCCAGCTGCATGCCCAGCCCGCGGCTGGCCAGGTCGCGCTCGAACATGGTTTTGCCGGCCAATTCGGCCAGCGCCAGCGCCTGCGGATCAACCATGGAACCGCGCTCCGCCCGCCAGTTTGCGGCGCAGCAGCGGCGACACGCGGTAGCGGTCCTCGCCGTAGGTCGCGGCCAGGTTCGACAGCACCGTGACGATGTGCGCCAGCCCGACCGAATCGGCCCAGGCCAGCGGTCCGTGCGGATAGTTGACGCCCTTTTGCATGGCGATGTCGACCGCCTCGGCGCTGCACACGCCCTGGTTGACGGCGTCGGCCGCCTCGTTGGCGAGCATGGCGACGGTGCGCATCACGGCCATGCCGGGCACGTCGTCGAGCCGGGTGACCGCGAAGCCGGACGCCTGGAACAGGCCGACCACCGCGTGATAGGCGCTGTCGCTGCACTGGTCGGCGCGCGCGAGCGCGATGCGGGTGGCGCCGGCGCAATCGAGCGCGAGGTCGTACAGCACGGTGTCGGCGTGCTTGTTGGCGGCCGCGCGTTCGGTGGCCGTGCGGCCGTCGGTCAGGAACACGGCCGCGCCATGGCAGTGGAAGGCCGCCGCCTCGTGCTCGCCGGCGCCCGGCAGCGGGTCGCGGTGCTTGACCACGAATCCGGCCTCTTTAAGGCGCAGTTCCATCGGCGCCGTCACCGAGCCTTTTGCGTCGGGCTCGATGCTGATGTTGACGGCGCCGGGCCGCGCTTGTGGCGCTTCTTCCAGTACCGCCGCCTTGGCCGCGTCGTCGCCGTAGCGGTAGAAGCCGCGCCCCGATTTGCGGCCCAAAAAGCCCGCGTTGACCATCTCTTGCTGCAGCACCGAGGGGGTGAAGCGCGGGTCGCCGAAATAGGCGTTGAAGACCGACTGCGTGACCGAGAAATTGACGTCGTGGCCGATCAGGTCCATCAGCTCGAATGGCCCCATGCGGAACCCGCCGGCCTCGCGCATGACCGCGTCGAGCGTGGCGGCGTCGGCCGCCCGCTCCGACAGCAGGCGCAGCGCCTCGGCGTAGAACGGGCGCGCCACGCGGTTGACGATGAAGCCCGGCGTCGACTTCGCGTGCACCGGGTTCTTGCCCCAGGCAGCGGCCGTCGCGAAGACGGTGTCGGCGACGGCGGGCGCGGTGGCCAAGCCGCTGATCACTTCGACCAGCGCCATCAGCGGCACGGGGTTGAAGAAATGCATGCCGACCAGCCGCTCCGGGCGGCGCAATTTGGCCGCGATCGCGGTGACGGAAATCGATGAGGTGTTGGTGGCGAGGATGCACCCGTCGCCGACGATGCCTTCGAGGTCGGCGAACAGCGCGCGCTTGACGTCGAGGTTCTCGACGATCGCCTCGATCACGATGGCCGCGCCGGCCACGTCCTTCAGGCTGGCGACGCCGGCCAGGCGCGCGCGCGCGGCGTCGGCGTCGACGGCGTCCATGCGGCCCTTGTCGACCAGCTTGCCGTACATCTTGCCGATGTCGGCGATCGCCTTGTCCACCGCTTCAGCGCGGGTGTCGAACAGGCGCACCTGGTAGCCAGATGCCGCGGCGACCTGCGCGATGCCCGCGCCCATGGCGCCGCTGCCGATGACGGCGACGATGCTGCCTTTTTCGAGTGCGTTCGTCATCGCTTACTCTCCGGTAAAGTGCGGGGCGCGCTTGGCGATGAAGGCGGCCACGCCTTCGCGGTAGTCGTGGCTGTAGCCAAGCTCGCGCATCATGTCGCCTTCGACTTTGAGCTGCTCGGGCAGCGTGTTGGCGTAGCTAAGTTGCAGCGCTTTTTTGGTGAAGGCCAGGCCCTTGGTCGGCGCGCTGGCGAAGTGTTCGGCCATCGCGTAGGCGTCTTCTTGCAGCGCCTCGTCCGGCACGCAGCGCCAGATCAGGCCCCAGTCCTCGGCCGTCTGGGCGCTCAGCTTATCGCCCAGCATCGCCAGGCCCGTGGCCCGGGCGTGCCCGATCAGGCGCGGCAGGATCCAGGTTCCGCCACTGTCGGGGATCAGCCCGAGCTTGCAGAACACCTCGACGAAATTGGCCGACTTGGCCGCCAGGACGATGTCGCAGGCGAGCGCGATGTTGGCACCGGCGCCGGCGGCCACGCCGTTGACCGCGCAAATGACGGGCATCGGCAGCGAGCGCAGCGTCATGATCAGCGGCGCGTAGAATTTTTCGACCGAGGCGCCCAGGTCGACGCCTTGGGCGCCCGGTTCGACCGCGCGGTCCGACAAATCCTGCCCCGCGCAAAAGCCGCGGCCGGCGCCGGTCAGCAGCAGCACGCGCACCGTTTTGTCGGCCTCGATGGTGCCCAGCGCGTGGCGCACCTCGAGGTGCATCGCCTGGGTGAAGCTATTTAGCTTGTCGGGACGGTTCAGCGTCAGTTGCGCGATGCCGTTTTCGATCTTGAAGAGGATGTTTGCGTATTCCATGCTGGCTCCCGGGATCTTGTTTGGCTTATTCGGCCTGGTCGAAATCGATGACTACTTTGTCGGTGACGGGGAAACTCTGGCAGCTCAGGACGAAACCGCGCGCGATCTCGTAGTCTTCGAGCGCGTAGTTGGCGTCCATGTCGACCTTGCCGTCGATTAGCTTGCAGCGGCAGGTCGAGCACACGCCGCCCTTGCACGAGTAGCGCATGTCGATGCCGGCGCGCAGGCCGGCGTCGAGGATCGATTCCTTGTCCTTGTCCATCACGAAGCTGGTGTGGTTGCCGTCCATGATGACGGTCACCTCGGTCTCGTGCGGCACCGAGGCGTCGTGCGCGCGCGCCTTGTGCTGGTGCTTCGGGATGCTGGCGGCGAACAGCTCGATCTTGATGTTCTGCTTTTCCATGCCCGCCTCCTGCAGCGCGGCCGAGACGCCGAGCATCATGTCCTCCGGCCCGCAGATGAAGGCGGCGTCGATGTCGCCTAGGTGGATCCAATGCTTGATGAACTGCGCGCACTTGTCCTTGGTGATGCGGCCGTTGAACAGTTCGATGTCCTGCTGCTCGCGGCTCATCACGTAGGCTAGGTTCAGGCGCTGCATGTAGACGTCTTTGAGATCGGTCAGCTCTTCCTTGAAGATCACGGACGACGAGGCGCGGTTACCGTAGAACAGGGTGAAGCGGCTGTTCGGTTCGGCCAGCAGTGTCGTTTTGATGATCGACATGATCGGCGTGATGCCGCTGCCGGCCGCAAACGCCACGTAATGCTTGGCGTTGTCCGCCGCCAGCGGCAGGTTGAAGTGGCCCATCGGCGGCATCACCTCGAGCGTGGCGCCGGCCTTTAACGTGTCGTTGGCCCAGCTCGAGAACAAGCCGCCCTGGGTGCGCTTGATCGCCACCCGCAGCGCGTCGTCCTGCACCGCCGAGCAGATCGAGTACGAGCGGCGCACGTCCTCGTCGCCGATCATCGCGCGCAGCGTCAGGTGCTGGCCCTGCTCGTACTTGAAGCTCGGTTTGAGCGCCTCGGGCACGTCGAAGGTGACCACGATGGTGTCGCGCGTTTCTTGGCGCACCTGGGATACGGACAATGGATAGAATTTGCTCATGGCTCGCCTAGTGGCACTTGAAGTAATCGAAGGGTTCGCGGCAGTCGAGGCACTTGTAGAGCGCCTTGCACGGGGTCGAACCGAATTGGCTGGTCAGCTCGGTGTGGGTCGAATCGCAGTTGGGGCAGGCCACGCTGAGCACCGGCCCGGGGCGCCGCTTGACGCCCGCGTGCAACCCGCTGATGTCGACCACCTGCTGGGCCGGCGGCGCGATGCCGTAGCCCTTGAGCGCGGCCTTGCCGGTCTCGCTCATCCAGTCGGTGGTCCAGGCGGGCGAGAGCTGGCTCACCAGCCGCACGCGCGCCACGCCTTGTTCGTTCAGCGCAGCGGTGACCGATTCGGCGATCACCGCCATCGCCGGGCAGCCCGAATAGGTCGGCGTGATGGTGACGACGCATTCGTCGCCATCCCACGCGACCGCGCGCACGATGCCAAGGTCGACCACCGAGATCACGGGGATCTCCGGGTCGGCGACCTGCCCGAGCCAGGCCCAGACCTGGTCGGTCGCGTTCATTACCACTCGGCCCCGGGGTAGGCGCGCTGCAGGAACTGCATCTCGGCCAAAATGTAACCAAGGTGCTCGGTGTGGCGGCCGACCTTGCCGCCCTTGTGCATCCACGCGTCGGGCGCGGGCATGCTCAATGTGGCCTCCGCGAAGATCTCGCCCACGTGCTCGAGGAAGGCCGCGCGCAGCGGCTCGGCGGCCGGCGCAACGCCCTGTTCGACCATAGCGAGGTCGAGCGCGTCGTAGTTGAACATCTCGCCGCTGTACGGCCACAGCGCGTTGACGGCGGCCTGGGTCTTGGCGTGGCTCTCGGGGGTGCCATCGCCCAGGCGCACGATCAGGTCTCCACTGCGGCGCAGGTGGTAGGTCACCTCCTTGATCGATTTTTCGGCGATCTGCGCGATGCGCTCGTCGCTCGACTTGAGCAGGCCCCGCATGAGGAAGTAGTGCCAGGTGTCGAAGTAAAACTGGCGCACCATGGTGTCGGCGTAGTTCCCGTTAGGCTGCTCGACCATCAAACAGCAGCGCATGTCGTGGGCGTCGCGCAGGAAGGCCAGTTGGTCCTCGTCGCGGCCGGCGCCTTCGATCTCGCCGGCGTAGCCGAGCCACATGCGGGTCTGGCCGAGCAAATCGAGCGCGACGTTGGTCAGGGCCATGTCCTCTTCGAGCGCGGGGCCCTTGCCGCACAACTGCGACAGCTGCTGCGACAGGATCAGCGCGTTATCGGCCTGGCGCAGCAGGTAGGTGAATTTTTCGGTGGCGTTGGTGTTCAAGGCCGCGCTCACAGGTTTTTGACTTCTTCCGGCATCGGGAAGAAGGTCGGGTGGCGGTAGACTTTGCTGTTGGACGGCTCGAACAGCATGCCCTTGTCGTCCGGGCTGCTGGCGACGATGTCGGCGGCGCGCACGACCCAGATCGAGACGCCCTCGTTGCGGCGCGTGTAGACGTCGCGCGCGTTATTGACGGCCATTTCGGCGTCGGACGCGTGCAGGCTGCCCACATGCTTGTGCGCCAGGCCGTGCTGGCTGCGGATGAAGACTTCCCACAGGGGCCATTCTTTGCTCATTTGATTCTCCGGTTTGAATTTGTGCCACGAAGCCGGGCCGCGCTTAGCTTTTACGCGGCCGCCTGCCTGCTCTGTTTTTTGTCGGCGTAGGCCACCAGCGCGTCGCGGAACCAGGCGCCGTCGTCCCAGGCCTTGACGCGCGTCGCGAGGCGCTCCTTGTTGCACGGGCCATTGCCCTTGAGGACGTTGTGGAACTCGGACCAGTCGATCTCGCCGAATTCGTAGTGGCCCGTCCCGGCGTTGAACTTGAGGTCGGGGTCGGGCACGGTCAGGCCCAAAAACTCGGCCTGGGGCACGGTCTGGTCGACCATGCGCTGGCGCAGTTCGTCGTTCGAGAACAGCTTGATGCGCCACTGCGCCGACTGCGCGCTGTTGACCGATTCGGCGTCGGACGGGCCGAACATCATCAGCGCCGGCCACCACCAGCGGTTGAAGGCGTCCTGCGCCATCGCCTTTTGCGCCGGTGTGCCGCGGCACAGGCTGAGCATGATGTCGTAGCCCTGGCGCGCGTGGAACGACTCCTCTTTGCAGACCCGGATCATGGCGCGCGCGTACGGCCCGTACGAGCAGCGGCACAGCGGGATCTGGTTGATGATGGCCGAGCCGTCGACCAGCCAGCCGACCGCGCCCATGTCGGCCCACGACAGGGTCGGGTAATTGAAGATGCTCGAGTACTTGGCCTTGCCCGAGTGGAGGTTGCCCAGCAGTTCGTCGCGCGAGACGCCGAGCGTCTCGGCCGCGCTGTACAGGTACAGGCCGTGGCCCGCCTCGTCCTGGATCTTGGCCAGCAGGATCGACTTGCGCTTGAGCGTGGGCGCGCGCGTGACCCAGTTACCTTCGGGCAACTGGCCGACGATCTCCGAGTGCGCGTGCTGCGAGATCTGGCGGATCAGCGTTTTGCGGTAGGCCTCGGGCATCCAGTCCTTGGCTTCGATTTTGATGCCGGCGTCGATGCGCGCCTGGAATTGCCGCTCCTGTTCACCCATGTCGGCGAGCGTTTGGACCTTGTTCAGGCCGGTTTCTACCATTTGCGCGTACATGTCAGTCTCCCCGTGGCGTATCTACAGCAAGCATATTACGATACAAATTCTTTGGTGTACACGAATTATTTGAATCATTTTCAAGGTTTGTATCTTGTGTTTAAATGCCATACCCGTGCCATACCCGTGCCATAACCGTGCCATAACCGTCCCCAGCCAGCAGAACAGATGACATTAGCAAACAGCAACGAATGGATAGCGCAGTTCCTCGCGGGCGACCCGCCGCGCTCGAAGTCGCTCGTGATGACGATTTTCGGCGACGCCATCGCGCCCCATGGCGGCACCGTGTGGCTGGGCAGCCTGATCGAACTGCTGGCCCCGTTCGGCGTCAACGACCGCCTGCTGCGCACCAGCGTGTACCGGCTGGCGCAGGAGGGCTGGCTCGAGGCCAACCGCGACGGGCGCCGCAGCTCGTATTCGATCCCGCCGGCGGCGCTGACCCGCTTCGAGCGCGCCTACCGCCGCATCTACGCGCCGCTCGAGGTGCACTGGGACGGCAAATGGACTTTGCTGCTCGCCACCGGCAGCGCCCTCACGGCGCACCAGCGCGCGGTGCTGCGCAAGGAGCTGCTGTGGGAGGGCTACGCGGTGACGGCGCCGGGCGTGTACGGGCATCCGGCCGGCGACACCGAGATCCTCGAGGAGGTGCTGGGCCGGGTCGGCGTGCGCGGCAAGCTGTTCGTGTGCAGCGCGGTGGCGCAGGGCGCGGTGTCGACCAGGCCGCTGCGCGAACTGGTCGAAGACGGCTGGGATTTGTCGGACGTGGTCGAGGGCTACCGCCACTTCATCGAGACCTTCGCGCCGGTGCTGGCGATGCTGCTGCGCGAGGCCAGGCTGGCGCCCGAGCAGGCCTTCGTGATCCGCACCCTGCTCATTCACGCCTACCGCCGGGTGCAGCTGCACGATCCGATGCTGCCGATCGAGCTGCTGCCCGACCCGTGGCCCGGCTCGAAAGCCTACGAGCTCGCGCGCGCGCTCTACCAGTACACCTACGCGGCGGCCGAGGAGCACATCGTGGCGGCCCTGCGGCGCGAGGACGAGCGCGCGGGCGGCGCCGAGGCCTCGTTCTACTCGCGCTTCGGCGGTCTGCGCAGGTAGGCCCAAGACAGGCAGGCGCACGATAAGTAAAGCAAGACAAGGCAAGACAAGTAAAGCAAGACAAGTAAAGCAAGACAAGTAGAAGAAGCGCCTCACAAACCAAGCGGCCCCGGAGACTGTCGCGAGTCCAGGGGGCCGGCAAGGGGTGCGCAACGCGCGCCGCGTCTTGAAGCTGATCGTCTTGAAGCTGATCGTCTTAAAGCTGATCGTCTTAAAGCTGATCGTCTTAAAGCTGATCGTCTTAAAGCTGATCGTCTTGAAGCTGGTCGTCTTGAAGCTGGTCGTCGCGCTAATCGTAGTGGCTGGGCGCGCAGTGGCGGCCGACCATGGGGTTGCGCATCGATTCGAGTCCGATGTCGAGGTCGAGCGCCGGCCAGTACAGGCGCGACGCGCTCGCGCACTCGACGCGGAATATCTGCGCCACCGTGGCGTGCTCGAAACGGGGGAATTCGACGAACGTCAGATAGATTTCTTCGTCGTTGAACTGAAGCCAGAAACCGTGGGCGCCGATGCTGGTGACCTCGACGCACGAAAAGCAGATTGCTGCCATGCCTACTCCTTAAATATGTTCGGTCGCCGCCCGCCGAGGGCACCCACGGCTGCGCAACGAGCGCACAGCCAACAGCCACGATAGCAATCCGGCGGGCTGGGGCATTGACGTAGCGCAGGAAACCACACGATGGCGAGCGCGGCAGGCCATTTTCGCGCCGCCGCCGGTCGAATTTAGTATGATCTCGGTCTTACACCCTTGTAACCAAGCACCCATTCCCACCACAGGACTCACCATGTCTATCAAGATCAGCAGCCAGTTCGACGCCGGCGCCATCGATTTCGTCAGCGCCACGAGCGCCGACGCCATCGACCTGAAGATCCGCAAGGATTCGCACGCCGACATCACCCAATGGTTTTACTTCCGCCTGCAGGGCGCGCAAGGGCAGGCGTGCAGCATCCGCTTCCTCAACGCCGGCGAGAGCGCCTATCCGGCCGGCTGGGAAGGCTACCAGGCCATGGCCAGCTACGACCGCGTGAGCTGGTTCCGGGTGCCGACCGCGTTCGACGGCAGCGTCATGACGATCAGCCACACGCCGGCCATGGACAGCGTCTACTACGCCTACTTCGAGCCGTATTCGTGGGAGCGCCACCTTGAGTTGTGCGACCGCGCGCAAATGTCCGAGAACGTGCGCCTGCTCGATTTGGGCAGCACGGTCGAGGGCCGCGACATGAATTTGCTGGTCATCGGCGATCCGGCCGCCAAGCGCAAGGTGTGGGTCATCGCGCGCCAGCATCCGGGCGAGACCATGGCCGAGTGGTTCGTCGAGGGCATGCTCGACGCCCTGCTCGACCCGGCCGATCCGTTCGGCCGCCAACTGCTCAAGGAGTCGGTGTTCTACGTGGTGCCGAACATGAACCCGGACGGCTCGGTGCACGGCAACCTGCGCACCAACGCCGCCGGCGCCAACCTGAACCGCGAATGGAACACGCCGAGCCTGGCGCGCAGCCCCGAGGTCTACCACGTCAAGAACAAGATGGCCGTCACCGGTTGCGATCTGTTCCTCGACGTCCATGGCGACGAGGGCCTGCCCTATGTGTTCACGGCCGGCAGCGACGCCTTGCCCAGTTTTACCGCGGCCCAGGCGGCGCAGGAGAAGCAGTTCGGCGACGACTACAAGATCTCGAGCCCCGACTTCCAGGACGTGCACGGCTACCCTTCGGCGCCTTACACCGACGAGGTGCTGACCATGGGTTCGCCCAACGCCACCCACAGCTTCGGTTGTTTGTCGCTGACGCTGGAGTTGCCGTTCAAGGACAACGCCAACGATCCGGACGAGCACTCCGGCTGGGACGGCGCCCGCAGCGCGCGCCTCGGCGCCGCGGTGCTGCAGCCGATCTTGCAGGCGCTGCGCCGGATGTAAGCGGCGGCGCAGGACGAAAAAAAACCGGGCCAATGAAGCCCGGTTTTTTTTCGCGTACAGTTTATTTGCGGTTGGCCCGGATCAGGAAATCCTGCATCGGCGCCTCGCACACCGAGGCCCAGGTGTTCTGGTCCTGGCGGAAGCGCTTCCACGGCTCGTACACTTTTTTAAACTTCGGATTCTTGGCCGCCTCCTCGTTCATCACGTCCTGCGCCGCCTTGTGGCACGCCGCCATGATGGCCGGCGAGAAGGTGCGCAGCTTGACGCCCGACTTGAGCAGGCGCGCCAGGGCCGCCGGATTTTTGGTGTCGTACTCGGCCTGCATCTTCACGTGCGCCTCGTAGGTGGCCACCTCGATCGCCGACTGGTACAGCTTGGGCAGCTTCGCCCATTCCTTCAGGTTGATGTAGAACGAGAAGCTCGCACCCGGCTCCCACCAACCCGGCGCGTAATAGAACTTGGCCACCTTGTTGAAGCCGAATTTCTCGTCGTCATACGGTCCGACCCATTCGGCCGCGTCGATCGTGCCCTTTTCGAGCGCGGGATAGATCTCGCCGCCCGCGATTTGCAGCGGCACCACGCCCAGGCGCGCGACGGCCCTGCCGGCGAAGCCGCCGATGCGCATCTTGATGCCCGTCAAGTCCTCGATGGTCTTGATCTCTTTGCGGAACCAGCCGCCCATCTGCGTACCCGAGTTGCCGCCCGGGAAGTTTATGATGTTGTAACCCTTGAAGAAGTCGCGCATCAGTTCGCGCCCGCCGCCCGTTTCGAACCAGGCCGTTTGCTGGCGCGAGGTCAGCCCGAACGGCACCGCGGTGTCGAAGGCGAACGTGGGGTCTTTGCCAAAATAATAGTACGAAGCCGTGTGGCCGATCTGGACCGTGCCGTTCTGGACGGCGTCCATCACCTCGAGGCCGGGGACGATTTCGCCGGCGGCGAACGAGCGGATGTTGAACTTGCCGCCGGTCAGTTCCGACACGCGCTTGGTGAAGTTGTCGGCGGCGCCGAAGATGGTGTCGAGCGATTTGGGGAAGCTGCTGGCGAGGCGCCAGTTGATCGTGGGCAGGCTTTGCGCCAGCGCGGGCGCGGCGACAGCGCCGAGCGCGCCGCCTGCCGCCGCTTTTTGAAGAAAGGAACGACGTTGCATTTATTTTGTCTCCTGATTGAACCTTGACGGGAAGCGACTGTGCCAACTTGCCGGCACAGTGTATTGGCAAGCCCAAAAGCTTGCAATGTAAACATCCGCCCGTCGCGTGGTCCGGCGGCGGGCATCAGCCGCCGGCGACCACCATGTTCTCGATCAGGATGGAACCGGTCTGCTTGTTGCCGCGGATGAGGGTGTCGTTGCCGATCGCCACGATCTGCTTGAACATGTCGCGCATGTTGCCGGCGATGGTGATCTCCTCGACCGGGTATTGGATCACGCCGTTCTCGACCCAAAAGCCGGACGCGCCGCGCGAGTAGTCGCCGGTGACGTAGTTGGTGCCCTGCCCCATGAGCTCGGTCACGAGCAGGCCGGTGCCCATCTTTTTGAGCATGCCGACGAAGTTGTCGCCGCGCTTGGTCAGGCTCGAGGCCATGGTCAGGTTGTGCGAGCCGCCCGCGTTGCCGGTCGTTTGCATCTGCAGCTTGCGGGCGGTGTAGGTCGACAAGAAATAGCCCTGCACCACGCCGTTTTTGACGACGTCGCGGCGCGCGGTGCGCACGCCCTCCTCGTCGAACGGGGAGGAGCCGACGCCACCGACGACATGCGGGTCCTCGAGGATTTGTATGTGGTTCGGAAACACCTCGGTGCCCAGCGAATCGAGCAGGAAGGTCGATTTGCGGTACAGGGCGCCGCCCGAGGTCGCTTGCACGAAGGCGCCCAGCAGGCCGGCCGCGAGCGGCGCCTCGAACAACACCGGGCAGGTGCGGGTGTCGAGCGTGCGCGCGTTAAGGCGCGACAATGCGCGCTCGGCGGCGTAGCGGCCGACGGCCTCGGGCTGGGCCAGCTTGCGCGCGTCGCGCACCGAGCTGTACCAGTCGTCGCGCTGCATCTTGGCGCCCTTGCCGGCGATCGGCGCGACCGACAGCGTGTGGCGCGAGAACGGATAGCCGCCCGAAAAACCGCGCGAGTTGGCCGCCACAAAGTGCGACTGCTGCACGTGGACGTTGGCGCCCTCGCTGTTGGTGATGCGCGGGTCGACGTCGAACGCGGCGGCCTCGGCGCGCTGGGCCAGCACCACCGCCTCTTCGGTCGAGATGATCCATGGATAGCACAGCTTGAGGTCGCGCGGCGCCATTTCGAGCAGCTCGGCCTCGGGCAGGCCGGCGCAGTCGTCTTCGGCCGTGAAGCGGGCGATGTTGTAGGCCGCGTCGACCGTGGCGCGCATGGCCGCCGGCGAAAAGTCGGAGGTGCTGGCATTGCCGCGCTTTTGGCCGATGTAGACCGTCACGCCCATGCCCTTGTCCTTGTTTTGCTCGATCGTCTCGATCTTGCTGCGGCGAACCGACACCGACAGGCCGCTGCCCTCGCTGATTTCGACGGCGGCGTCGGTGCCGCCGGCCTCGCGGGCGTAGGCCAGCACGTCGCGCGCGAGCGCCTTGAGTTGGTCTTGCGTGTGGATAAAGACGGAGTCGTTCATGGCGTATTTTTCTTCGGATGTCCGGGTGGCCAGGGGCGCTTCCATGGTGGAATCGCGCTGCCTGATAACCGTGGCGGTGGACCACGGCGCAAAGTAACAAGGGATAAGTAGTAAAGCAGCTAGGTTTCAGCGAGCAGTTTAACCCACTCGCCGCGCCACTGCATTCTACCGGGAACGCGCCGCCTGTTCCTCGGCAAAACGCGCGATCGCGCCGAGCAGCCAGGTGCGGAAGGCCTGCACCGGCGGGCGCGCCAGCGCCTCGGGCGGGCAGACGAAATAATACTCGTTGCGGCTGGCGGCGGCGACGTCGAACAGGCGCACCAGGGCGCCGTCGGCGATCTCGCGCAGCGCCATCACGTGGCGCACCAGCGCGACGCCGTTGCCGTCGACCGCCGAGCGGATCAGCAGCGACTGGTCCTGCAGCAGCACGCCGCCGCGCGGCTCGGGCAGATCGAGGCCGGCCGCCTGGAACCACGGCAGCCACGGCTCGTCCGAGCGCAGCAGGGTCGCCTGCGCCATGTCGGCGGGCGTGGCGGGCAGGCGTCCGCCGCGGTAATGGGGGCTGGCCACCGGGTAGTAGCTGTCGCCCATCAGGCGCTCGGACACCAGGCCCGGATAGTGGCCGCGGCCGAAGCGGATGCCGACGTCGATGCCGTCGCGCGCGAGGTCCTGCAGCTCGCTGCTCGAATGGAGCGCGATCTCGGTGCCGGGATGGTCTTCGATGAACTGGCCAAGGCGCGGCGCCAGCCAGCGCGCCGCGAACGAGGGAAGCGCCGAGACCGTGAGGCGGCCGCGGTGGGCGGCGGGGCGCAGCGCGTCGGCGCCGTCGGCGATGTCGGCGAACGCGCGCCCCAGCGTCTGCGCGAAGCGCAGGCCCCCGGGGGTGACCGTCACATGGCGGCCGTTGCGCACGAACAGCAGCAGGCCGAGGTCCTCCTCGAGCGCGCGCACCTGGTGGCTGATGGCGCCGTGGGTCAGGTGCAGCTCGTCGGCCGCGCGCGAAAAATTCTGGTGGCGCGCCGCCGCCTCGAAGGCGCGCAACGCGGAGAAATTCGGCATGCGGCGGGGAGCGGCCATGTTTTTATGTGAGCCAAAGTAACAATAGAAGGGAAAATATATCGTTTCCTGCCCTGCCGGGCAAGGCATAAGATGTGAATTCAACTCATCAACCAGCGGAACCGCCATGCCCGACAACGCCCTGCACCTCTACGTCAACACCTCCTTCACCAGCCCGTACGCGATGTCCTGCTTTGTCGCGCTGGTCGAAAAACAATTGCCCTTCAGCCTGGAGACAATCGACCTCGACGCCGGCCAGCACCTGCAGCCACCCTACCGCGACGCCGTGCCCAGCGCGCGCATCCCGGCCCTGCGCCACGGCGACTTTTTGCTCTCGGAGTCGAGCGCCATCGTCGAATACCTCGAGGACGTGTTCGGCGCGCCCGAGCACGCCGCGGCGCTGCCGGCCGCGCCGCGCGAACGCGCCCGCGCGCGCCAGGTGCAAGCCTGGCTGCGCAGCGACCTGATGGCCCTGCGCAACGAGCGCTCGACCCAGACCATCTTTTACGAACCGACCACGGCGCCGCTGTCAAGCGAGGGCCGGGCCGCCGCCGACAAGCTGATCCGCTTCGCCGACAGCCTCGTCGACGGCCCCAACCTGTTCGGCCAGTGGTGCATCGCCGACGCCGACCTGGCCCTCATGCTGCAGCGGCTCGTCGCCAACGGCGACCCGGTGCCGCCGCATTTGCACGACTACGCGCAGCGGCAGTGGGCGCGCGACTCGGTCCAGCAATGGGTCGCCAAATCGCGCGTCCTTGCAAATCAATGACTTAGTTAAGCTTTTCCGGACGCTACTCCTGCCAAAAAAGCAAGGCAAAAGGCGCATGAACGGCGACGTAGCGGCCCAAAACGGTTATGATGGCAATCGTTTACAGTTTCTACTGGCCGGCCGCGCGCCCGCCACATCCACACATACCATGCCAAATCCAAACCGGGGCGCCTGCGGGTTCCAATCTACCGAGTTCGAGCAAGAATACGAACGCCCATCGAAGTCCGAGCTCAAGCGCCAGATGACGGTGCTGCAAAAACTCGGCGAGGAACTCGTCGCCGAGGCGCGCGACCGCGTCAAGCGCGTGCCGATGCCCGAAGACGTGCGCGACGCGATCCTGGAATGCCAGTTGATCACCAACCACGAGGGCCGCCGCCGCCAGATGCAGTTCGTCGGCAAAAAAATGCGCACCCTCGACGAGGAAGAAGTGGCCGCGATCCAGCGCACCATCGACAGCTGGAAGGGCATGTCCAAGTCAGACACGGCCGCCATGCACGCGCTCGAGCGCCGCCGCGAAAAACTGCTGGCCGACGACAAGGCGCTGACCGTGCTGCTGGGCGAGCACCCGGAGCTCGACGTGCAACACCTGCGCAACCTGATCCGCAACGCGCGCAAGGAGCAGGCCGAGAACAAGCCGCCAAAAGCGTACCGCGAGATTTTCCAGATCCTCAAGCAATGCGCCAACAAGGGCAAGGCCGCCGACCCGGCGGACGATGCTGATATCGATGGCGAGGAAATCGATGCCGAGTCCGACGACGAATAGCATTAGCAGCGGCGGCGAGGTGCTGGTGGTGGGACTCGTTTCTGTGTCCGACCGCGCCAGCGCCGGCATCTACGAGGACAAGGGCATCCCCGCGCTGGCCGACTGGCTCGCCGGCGCCATCACAACACCGTACCGCCTCGAGACGCGCCTGATCGCCGACGAGCGCGCCCTCATCGAGCAGACCCTGACCGAGCTGGTGGACCGGCAGCGCTGCCACCTGGTGCTGACCACCGGCGGCACCGGCCCTGCGCGGCGCGACGTCACGCCCGAGGCCACGCTGGCCGTGGGCACGCGCGAGATGCCCGGCTTTGGAGAGCAAATGCGCCAGATCAGCCTGCAGTTCGTGCCGACCGCGATCCTGTCGCGCCAGTTGGCCGTGATCCGCGAGATCGACGGCCACGCGGCGCTGATCATGAACCTGCCCGGGCAGCCAAAGGCGATCAAGGAGACCCTCGAGGGACTCAAGGACGCCGACGGCAAGCAGCTCGTGGCCGGCATTTTTGCGGCCGTGCCCTACTGCGTCGACCTGATCGGCGGCCCGTACATCGACACCAATCCGGCCGTGTGCAAGGCGTTCCGTCCCAAATCGGCGCAACGCCCGCCCGCCGCCTAAATTGAACGACTACGAAAGAACAAGAACATGAGCGACCTGTTACCAAACATTGAAATCGAAAGCGCCGCCAATCCGACCGTGGCGATCATCTGGATGCACGGCCTGGGCGCCGACGGCAACGACTTCGTGCCGATGGTGCGCGAGCTCGACCTGAAGGGCCTGCCCGGGATCCGCTTCGTGTTCCCGCATGCGAACACGATGCCGGTGACGATCAACGGCGGCTATGTGATGCGCTCGTGGTACGACATCAGCAACGCCGACCTGACCAAGCGCGAGGACGAAGGCGGCCTGCGCGCCTCGCAAAAGCAGGTCGAGGCGCTGATCGCGCGCGAAAAATCGCGCGGCATCCCCGCCTCGCGCATCATCCTGGCCGGCTTTTCGCAGGGCTGCGCGATGGCGCTGCAAACGGGTTTACGCCACCCGGAGACGCTGGCAGGGTTGATGTGCCTGTCGGGCTATGTGCCGATGGCCGACAAGCTGTCGATGGAGCGCAGCGCCGACAGCGTGGCGACCCCGGTCTTCATGGCGCACGGCCAGCGCGACGGCGTGATTCCGATCCAGCGCGCGACCGACTCGCGCGACCTGCTCAAGGCGCTCGGCTACCAGGTCGAGTGGCACGACTACATGATGGAGCACTCGCTGTGCGCCGAAGAGGTCGTGCACATGGGCGCATGGCTCAAAAAAATACTCGCCTGATTTAAACAGAATTAAATAGAACGACAGCGCACAACAAGGGCAGGATGGGTTCCGTGAACCCGCCTGCCCTTTTGTGTGCTGCGCGCCTCACGCCAGCGCGTAAAATGGCTTATTCGAATCACCAAGGGCAGCAAAATGAAAAAAACCGGAATGGCCAAGAGCGACGCCAAAAAACTCATGGGTAAAATGGTCGCGCCGGGCGCGGCGGGGTTTGGCAATGGCGACGCCGCCATCGTCGACCGCCGCGAGCAGCGCAAGCGCGACCAGGCGCTCGGGCTGGTGCCGTTCGCGGTCAAGCTCAACGCCGACCTGGTCAAGCAGCTGCAGGCGCTCGCGCTCGAACGCGGCGCCGACATCAACGAGACCGTGGCCGAGGTGCTGGCCAAGGGCTTGAAGGCTTAGTCTTTTAAGGGGATCATCATGGCAAAGAAAAAAGAGGAACTCGACGAGGAAACCCTGGCGCTGATCCACTGGTGCATCGAGGTCGAAGGCTTCCTGGTCGCCGGGGGCGCCACCTTGGCGCAGGCGCAGGAGCACATCGAGGACGAGGTCGAGTGGTTCACCGACCAGTTCTACGACGGCCTCACGCCCGAGGAAGCGGCCAAGGAAGCGCTGGCCTGATAGGGACCATCCTGCCGGCGCAGGCATGGCCGGCACGGTATCGCCGGGCCAGGAAATCGGTGGCATGAAGGTAGAAAGAAGCGGCCGGGGACGCGCCCATCGATTCGAGCAAGTGGTCGGATTCGCGCCGCCTCGCGTCAACCGACGCGCCACCGGATCAGTCAATTTCTATATTCTCGCGACCTCGATCCTTCCGTCTTCGTGAATTAAGACGGTGCACCCGACAGGGATCTCCAAATGAATTCTCCGCTTATCCTTTATCTTAAATGAAATGCGAAAACTCATTGCCGGTGACTCGGGACTATTCAAGCGGCCAAATGCCCTGCTGATGCAATCCGTGAGGATTTTCAAACCGTCGTAAGCCGCACTCGCGGCAAGGCTCGCCAAAAAAGCGTCAGTCGCGACCTGGCTGCCAAAAAAATTCATCAGCGCATCGATTGTCACTGAACCATTACGAACTTCAGTAATGTTTAGCCGAACGAACCGTGGCTCATGGGCCACAGGGGAGTATGGAAGCGCTAACTCCTTTGATTTCACGCTCGCACGATTCACCCAGCGATTGATTGCTGTCAAAAAAACGCCGAGCTCGGCTACATCCAACCCTTTGCCGGTGAGTTCCTCCAGATGAATCTGGAGATAGACTGCTTCGCTATCCATGGCACATCCCCTATAAAAATATTCAAATCACCAACAAGATTTGCGCGCTATGTGAATGAGATCAGGCTTGGCGCGCCTTCTGGTTGACCTGGTTGACCTGACAATTAACGTTGAGCGCGAGCCTGAGGGCTGGTCCTGTACTACAGCGGCAAGGGCGGCGCCGTGGTCGCCGGCGCGGCCGTCTGCGCGCCGTTCATGACCATCGATAAGAACGTGTAGTAGCCGTTGACCCCCATCAGGTCGACCACCCCGTGCTCGCCCAACAGCGCCAGCGCGCCGGCGTATGTCGCATCCGAGACCCGCTTCTGCCGGTGCAGCTCGGTGCAAAAATCAAACACCACCTGCTCGTCGTGCCGCATGCCGGACGGGCGCGCGCGCGCGGCGATCGCCTCGACGATGTGCCGCCCGATCCCGCTTTGCAGCGCCACCGGCGCGTGGATCGCCCACTCGACCTGCTGGTCCCAGTGGCGCGCCGTGACCAGGATCGCCAGCTCGGTCAGGCGCGGCCCGATCGCGCTGCGGTAGCGCAGGTACTCGCCCATGCGCTGGGCGCACGACATCAGCTCGGGACTGCGCAGCAGCGGCACGAACGGCCCGTACAGCGCGCCGCGCGGGCCGTCGATGACCGCCTGCGCGGCGCTGCGCTGGGCCGGGTCCAGCTGCGCCGGGTCGATCGGGCCAAGGCGGTCGGTCGGGGTCATAAAAATTCCTCGAGGATATTATTGAAATCGGGAAAAATATTCGCACAGCCTAGGGGAAAAATCAAAAGAATCGACCGCAATCAAGATTATTGTCAACAGTCAAACTTCTAAAAACGGGGGCCGGCATGAGCAATATCATCCACCGCAATTTGCACCACACGCCGCCGCGGGCGGTCGGCGCCCACGGCATGCTGGTGCGCGACAGCGAGGGCAGGACCTACATCGACGCCAGCGGCGGCGCGGCGGTGTCCTCGCTCGGGCACGGCCACCCGGACGTGCTGGCGGCGATGCACCGCCAGATCGACCGCGTCGCCTACGCCCACACCGCCTTCTTCACCACCGAGCCGGCAGAGGAGCTGGCCGAGCGGCTGGTGGCGCGGGCGCCGGCCGGCCTGAACCAGGTGTATTTCGTCTCGGGCGGGTCGGAGGCGATGGAGACCGCGCTCAAGCTGGCGCGCCAATACTGCGTCGAGACGGGCGAGGCGCGCCGCACCCTGTTCATCGCGCGGCGCCAGAGCTACCACGGCAACACGCTCGGCGCGCTGGCGGTCGGCGGCAACGAGTGGCGCCGGCGCGACTTCGCGCCGCTCCTGATGGCGGTGCCGCGGGTGGCGCCGTGCTACGAATACCGCGACCGCGGCGAGGGCCAGAGCGTCGAGCAGTACACCGTCGGCCTACTGCGCGAACTCGAGACCACCATTTTGGAGACCGGCCCGGAGCGCGTGATCGGCTTTTGCGCCGAGCCGGTGGTGGGCGCGACCGGCGGCGCGATCCCGCCCACGCCGGGCTACTTCGCGGGGGTGCGCGCGCTGTGCGACAAGTACAAGATTTTGTTCATCGCCGACGAGGTCATGTGCGGCATGGGCCGCACCGGCACCATGTTCGCGCTCGAGCAGGACTGCGTCGCGCCCGACATCGTGGCCGTGGCCAAGGGGCTGGCGGGCGGCTACCAGCCGATCGGCGCGGTGATTGCGCGCGGCAGCCTGGTCGACCAGCTGCGCCGCGGCAGCGGCTCGTTCCAGCACGGGCACACCTATGTCGGCCATCCGGTGGCGGCGGCGGCCGCGCTGGCGGTGCAGCAGGTGATCGAACGCGATGGATTGCTCGAAGCGGTGACGGCGCGCGGGCACACGCTGCGCCGCATGCTCGGCGACATGTTTGGCGAGCACCCGCATGTGGGCGACATCCGCGGCCGCGGCCTGATGATGGCGATCGAATTGGTGGACAATCGCGCCAGCAAGGCGCCGTTCGCGCCCGAGCGCAAGCTGCACGCGGCGATCAAGAACCAGGCCATGGCGCGCGGCCTGATGGTCTATCCGATGGGCGGCACCATCGACGGCCTGCACGGCGACCATGTGCTTCTGGCGCCGCCGTTCATCGCCAGCTCGGCCGACCTGTCGGAGATCGTCGCGCGGCTGGCCGAGGCGGTCGACGCCGCCATCGCGCAAGTGTGAGGATGTGAATCGGCGCAGCATTCAGCATGCATGGGCTGGCGCCATCCCTAGTAGTACGCGCTTCTCAAACAGATCAAAGTGGAGCTTGTTTCGCGCAGTTGTCCATAGTGCGATTGCGCCGTAGACGGCAAACGCGGCAACAACTGGAATCATCAAAGCTTGAACAAAGGCCGTTTAGTGCGGCATGGAATTCATAATTTTCCTAAATTCTTCATTGACGCAATGGATAACTTGTCGAGCGCGCCTGTGTCGCGCAATTTGCGGATGATCTCGTTTATCTGCAATAGCAGCTCGCGTGCCGCACTGCGGCGCGAGAAAGCGAAGCACACGTCGTGGCGCGCCAGTGCCACAGGAAGCGCAACGATTTTTCCCTATTCCATTCGTTGTTGGTGCGTCTCGGCCATCCAAGCATCCCGCTTGGCAAGAATGTCAAGACGTTTCTGCCACCACTTTGAATATGAAAGGTGATCCATCGCCAGTGCTCTCAAGCGGTTCGCGTTTGGAGAATCAGCAGTAAGAGAGCACTGGTGCGTATTTCGGACGAACGTGAC
>NZ_PXWF02000338.1 GCF_003011895.2 Massilia glaciei
CCGAGAACATCACGGTGGCGCCGGCGCGCACCAGCAGATCGGTGGCGAATCCGACCGCCGGATTGGCCGTCACGCCCGAAAACGCATCGCTGCCGCCGCACTGCACCCCGACCACCAGCTCCGAGGCCGGGCAGGTTTCGCGGCGGCGCGCGTCGAGCCGCTTGAGGTGCGTCTCGGCGGTGTCAATGATCGAGGCGATCATCGAATCGAAGCCCACGTGCTGCTGGTCCTGCAGGCAGACCACCGACGGTTCGGCCGACGCGGCACCACTGCCGCTGATCGGGATCGACCCCTTGGGAAACAAGCGCGCCGGCGGCAGCTTTTCGCAACCGAGGCTGACGACCATCACGGCCCCGCCAAAGTTGGGGTTCTTGCTGATGTTGCGCAGCGTGCGGATCGGCACCTCGGCGCCCGGCGCGTCGATCGCCACGCCGCAGCCGTAGCTGTGCTCGAGGCCGACCACGTCGTCCACGTTCGGATAGCGCGCCAGCAGCTCGTCCTTGATGCGCCGGACCGCGAAGTCGACCACGCCCGAGACGCACTGCACGGTGGTGGTGATGGCCAGGATGTTGCGCGTGCCGACGCTGCCGTCGGCGTTGCGGTAGCCCTCGAAGGTGTAGCCTTCGAGCGGCGCGGCCGGCGGCACCAGGCGCGTGCCGACCGGCAGGTCGTCGAGGCTGCGCGCCGGCGGCATGCGCAGCACCTTCTCGGACACCCACGCCCCCCTGGCGATGGCGCCGCTGGCGTGCCCGATGGTGACGTTGTAGCGCGTCACCGGGTCGCCCTCGGCCAAGTCGCGCAGCGCCACCTTGTGGCCCTGCGGCACCGCCTCGACCAGCGCCAACCCGTCCGCGAACACGGCGCCGGCCGCCAAGCCGCCATCGTTGGCGACGATGGCGACATTGTCGTTTTCGTGCATCCGGATATAACGGGCGCCGTCGTAATTCATCGTCATCAGGTGTTCCTCTCCAAGCCGTCAAGGCGCGCGCTTCCTCTGAAGCGGCGTCCCGTCCAGTATGCCACACAAGCCCCACGATTGGCTAGTCCACCTTGCAAATTTGGTAGGACCAAATTAGAATGGACCGACCAAACCTTGCATCTGGCTTTGCGTGGCTGATAGTATTGGGCAGCCGCGTTCCATTAAAACGACAAATGAGACAAGCGTGAAAACACAAAACAAACTGTTCGCCGCCCTGACCGCACTTAGCCTGCTCGCCGGCGCCACCCACGCGGCCGGCCCGTACCGCAATCCCGACAACAAGAACCCGCGGGACGTCGGCGAAGGCACGTATCCGGTGCCCTACAAAAAACCGACGGTGGCCGAGATCGGCGAGGCGCTGCACCGCATCCGCGGTTATATGGACGCGACCACGCCGACGCGCGTGGTGCACAAGGCGACCGGCGCCCCGATCACCGACTTCGCCAACCCGGTGGCCGAGGCGATCACCTCGCCGAGCGACGGCGACTTCGGCATCCAGGTCTACGAGATGGGCGTGGTGCACGCGGGCCTGCTGCGCGCCGCCCAGATCACCGGCGACAAACGCTTCACCGACATGACGGCGCGCCACCTCCAGTTTTTCGCCGACAAACTGCCCTACTTCCGGGCGCAGGAACAAAAATTCAAACTCCAACGGGCCAACAGCTTCTCGCGCTTTCTCGATCCGCGCGCGCTCGACGACGCCGGCTCGATGTGCGCGGCCCTGATGCGCGCGCGCGCCGCCGGCATCGGCCCCGACCTGTCGGCGCAGATCGCCGTGTGCGGCGACTGGGTCGCCAATAAGCAGTACCGCCTGGCCGACGGCACGCTGGCGCGCAAGCGTCCGCAAACGAGCTCGCTGTGGGCCGACGACATGTACATGAGCGTGCCCGCGCTGGCCGAACTCGGCCGCATGACGGGCAAGCGCGCCCACTTCGACGACGCCGTGAAAAACGTGCTGCAGATGTCGGCCTATATGTTCAACAAGGACAAGAACATCTACACCCACGGCTGGCACGCCGACAACCCCGACGCGCCGCGCTTCTACTGGGCGCGCGCCAATGGCTGGTCGGTGCTGGCCATGTCCGACCTGCTCGACGTCCTGCCCAAGTCGCACCCCGGCTACAACAAGGTGCTGGCGCAGCTGCGCGCCGCGCTGCACGGCGTGGCCGAGCTGCAGTCGGGCACCGGGCTGTGGCACCAGATGCTCGACCGCAACGACTCCTATCTCGAAGCCTCGGCCAGCGCCATGTTCACCTACACCATCGCGCACGCGATCAACGAGGGCTGGATCAGCGCCGTCGGCTACGGTCCGATCGCCCAGGCCGGCTGGGCCGGGTTGTCGGCGCAGATCAACGCCAAGGGCCAGGTCGAGGGCACCTGCGTGGGCACCACCTTCGCCAGCGACCAGACCTACTACTACAACCGGCCCACCAGCGTCCACGCGCTGCACGGCTACGGCCCGACGCTGCTGGCCGGCGCCGAGATGATCCGCCTGATGAACAATCCGGCGTTCGCGATCGAGCACCGCGTGCGCACCTACCACTATGTGCCCAAGCAGGGCGCCAAGACCGACTACAGCGAACACCACTGATACAAGGAGCAATCCCATGAGGAACAAGCCCATGAAGCCGACCGCACTCCGGCTCGCCCTCGCCGGCCTGCTCGCCGCCCCGCTGGCGCAGGCGCACGAGCAATTGCGCATCACCGCCAGCCACGACCTGGCCATCGCGCGCCCGTCCGAGACCATCACCGTGGCCTGGCCCGAGGTCAACCGCGCCCTGCCCGGCGCGCTGATCCACCGCATCGCCGTGCGCGACGGCGCCGGCCGCGTGCTGGCGCACCAGGTCACCAACGTCGCGCCACAGTCCAAGGACCCGCAAGGGGTGGGCATCGCCTACGGCGAGCTCATTTTCCAGTACAACTTTGGCGCCGGCGAAAAAAGCGCCAGCTTCACGGTCGAGAAAATCGACACGCTCGCGCCCGCGTTCGCGCCGGCCGTCACGGCCCGCTACATCCAGGAGCGGCTCGACGACTTCGCGTGGGAAAACGACATGGTCGCGCACCGCACCTACGGCGCCGCGCTGGGCGCGCCCGCCGTCCCCGGCTCCGGCAAGGAGGTGCTCGCCAGCAGCGGCATCGACATCTGGTTCAAGCGCGTGCCCTACCCGATCGTCGACCGCTGGTACAACAAGGGCCACGACCACTACCACGTCGACGAGGGCGAAGGCATGGACATGTACAACGTCGGCAAGTCGCGCGGCGCGGGCGGCACCGGCGTCTGGGACGGCAAGCGGCTGTACACCAGCCACAACTACAAGTCATGGAAGGTGCTCGCCAACGGCCCGGTGCGGGCGGTGTTTGAACTCACCTACGACGGCTGGGACGCCGGCGGCACCACCGTCTCGGAGGTCAAGCGCTTCACGGTCGACGCGGGCCACCAGTTCGACCGGGTCGCGAGCACCTTCACCTTCGCCGGCGCCGCACCCGTCACGGTCGCCGTCGGCCTTAACAAGAACCCGGCCGACAAGGGCCAGGCGCCAAAAATTGAGATCACGCGCGACGCGGCGCGGGCCAGCCTGCTGCAATGGGTCGAGCAAGCCCACAACGGCGCCTTCGGCACCGCCGTGGTGCTGCCCGGCGCCACCGGATTCACCGAAGACCCGCTGAACCACCTGGTGCTCGCCAGCGTGACCTCGGGCACACCGTTGCACTACTACGTCGGCGCCGCCTGGACCCGCGCCGGCCGCGTGAGCTCGCAAGAGGCATGGAAGGCGCGCGTGGACAACGTCGCCGCGCGCGTCGCCAATCCGGTGCGTGTCGCGCTGGCCGCAGCCCCCATGCCAACCAAGGAAAACCCATGACCACAGCACCGACCAACCCACGCCGCCGCGCCCTGTTGCGCGGCACCTCCGCCGCCGGACTGCTGGCCGCCAGCGGCTGCGCGCAGCTGCCAATGGCCCCGACCGGCGCGGGCGACCCGTGGCTGCGGGCCCAGGCCATCATCGACCGCTTCGCCGTGCCGCACGCGTTCCGCCAGGAGGATTTTCCGATCACCGCCTACGGCGCCAAGGCGGCGACGCTGGCGAGCGTGACCGGCAAGCCCACCGACGAGACCACCGGCAAGATGGATTCGCCCGCGGCCGGCTCGCACGACAACCACGGCGCCATCGCCGCCGCCATCGCGGCCTGCCACAAGGCCGGCGGCGGGCGCGTGCTGATCCAGGCCGGGAACTGGTACTGCGCCGGGCCGCTCGTGCTGCGCTCGAACGTGCACGTGCACCTGGCCGCCGGCGCGCATATCTACTTCAGCGCCAACCCGGCCGACTACGCCAAGTACGGCGACTACCCCTGCGGCGCGAACGGCAATCTGGTGCTGTCGCGCTGGCAGGGCAACGACTGCCTCAATTTTTCGCCGATGGTGTACGCCTACGGCCAGGACAACATCGCCCTGACCGGCGCCGACTGGACCAGCATCCTCGACGGCCAGGGCGGCGTGCCTTTCGAGAGCGGCAACGGCGACTGCTGGTGGGACTGGAAGGGCCGGCACCGTCCCGGCGCGACCCGCACCGAGATCGCCCCCAATCCGAACAACGCGACCACGCTCGAGGCGGTCGCGCCGGCGCTGACGGCGGCCCAGCGCGCGCTGATTCAGGGCGCGGGAGAGCGCTGGCGCAGCGATTCGCGCTACCTGCCGGCGCTGTCGGAGGCGCGCGTGCCGGTGGCGCGCCGCGTGTTCGGCCACGGCCACTACCTGCGCCCCTGCATGATCGAGCTGATCGGCTGCACCAATGTGCTGCTGCAGGGCTACCAGGTGCGCGGCGCGCCGTTCTGGCTGCACCACCCGGTCAACTGCCGCAACCTCCATATCAGCAAGGTCAATCTGGACAGCCTGGGCCCCAACAGCGACGGCTTCGACCCGGAGGCGTGCGACGGCGTGCTGGTCGACGGCTGCGTCTTCAACACGGGCGACGACTGCATCGCCATCAAGTCGGGCAAGAACCTCGACACCCAGTTCGGGCCGACGCGCAACATCGTGATCCAGAACTGCGTGATGAACAGCGGGCACGGCGCGATCACGCTGGGCAGCGAGATGGCGGGCGGAATCGAGAACATCTACGCCCAGAACCTCGAGTTCCGCAACATCAACTGGGCCAGCGACCCGCTCAACACGGCGATCCGGATGAAGACCAATATGAACCGCGGCGGGTTTTTGCGCCATTTTTATGTGCGCAACGTGAGCATCCCGAACGGCGTGCAAACGAGCGGCAAGTTCTACACGCCGCTGCCCGGGTCGGTGATCCCGCCCAAGTCGGTGGCCTCGACCGCCGGCGCCGTCATCACGATCGACTGCGACTACACGCCGGCCGACGACGCCGTGCGCACCCGGCCGCCGACGGTGTCGGACGTGCATATCTCGGGTGTCAGGGTGGGCAATGTGACGACGCCGGGGGCGCAGTATTCGTGTTACCAGGCGATGGTCATTTTGGGGCCGGTGGCGTCTAGCTTCAATGGCGCGCCCGGCACCCCGGTCCTGCCGCTGACCGGCATCACGATCACCGACTGCGACTTCGGGACGCCGCGCAACGCCGCGCAGCCATGGTTTTTGCACAACGTGCGTTCGGTCACGCTCAAGAACGTCACCATTGCGGGCAAGAGCTATTCGACCACGCTTTCGGCCTAAGTCCCGTAACCTTTTTTGACGGTCATATAAATCGCAGGCTAAACCGCAAGTGGCAGGAATCGAGAAACCGATCTTCATCGATACAATAATAGCCGTCATCCTCGCGAAAGCGAGGACCCATGCTGAGCTCGCTTTCATGGGAAAAATATAATCTTCAGGCCCGGGCCCCATTGCCATGTCAAGTTTTTTATCCCGGATAGCCGTGCGCATGCGCAAGGATGACGTTGGCCATTTTTCGATCAATATCCGGTTCGCGATTTCTGCACGTTTTATATCTTTCTCGCATTCTCGCGATACGATTCCAAAGCATTCGTTGAAACGAAAAACGGGCTCCCAGCTTTCACCGGGAGCCCGTTTTCGCTTGCGACAAGCAGTTAGAACTTGTACCGCAAACCAGCCAACACCTCACGTCCGGTCACGTTATTGACCACCACGCTGTTACGCGCGCGGCTGATGAACTGGTCGTTCGCCTCGTTGGTCAGGTTCACCCCTTCGAGCGTCAACTCGAGCTTCGGATTGATCTTGTACGAGACCGACAGATCGACATTGAACGTGCCGTTCTTACCCTCGACGTCGTTGTTGTTCTGCCCCGGCACACGCGTCACAAAGCTCGAGCGCGTCGATGCCGAAACACGCGCGCTGAAGGCGCCGTCATCGTAGTACAAGGTGGCGTTCCAGGATTTCGGCGACAGGTTCAACAGGTCGTCGGTGATCGTCGCGGCGCTGCCCGGCGAAACCACATACTCGATCTTCGATTTGACGAAGGTGTAGTTGAGCAGCGTGCCGAAATTGCGACCGATGCCAGGCAGGAAGGTGAACGGCTGCTGGTAATTGATCTCGAAACCTTTGAGCTTGCCGCCTTCGGTGTTGATCGGCGCCGTCACCGCGAACACTTCGTCGCCCGTGAAGTTGGTCGGCAACAAGCTCATCGGCAAGCCGGTGTCCTTGAACGCGACCTGGCTGCGCAAGCTCTGGATGTAGGTGTCGATGTTTTTCTGGAACAAACCCAGGCCCAGGAAGGCGTTCTTGCCGTAGTTCCACTCGAAGCTCGCGTCCATGGTCTTGGCGCGGAACGGTTTAAGCATCGGATTGCCGCTGGTGATCGTCAGCGTGCCGGTCGAGGCCACCGTGCCGCCGGGGCTCAGGTTGCCCAACTGCGGACGCGACATGACCTTGGCCGCCGCCACCCGCACCAGGAAGTTGTCGGTGACGTTCGCGGCGATGTTGAACGACGGCAGCAGGTCGCTGTAATCGTTGTCGACCGTGACTTCGGTGCCGACGCCGGTGGCCTAGTAGCCGGTTGCGCTCAGCGCGGTCTGGACGTAGCGCGCGCCAAAATTGCCGCGCAACGGAATGGGGCCCAACTGGTGCGTGAAATCGCCCATCAGGTAGACACCCTTGTCCTCCTCGGTGACCGCGCGGTTGTTGCCGCGCGCGGCGCCGTTGGTGGTCGACGACAGCGTGAAGTCGCCGGGTCCGCCCGCCGGGCCGTTCTTGATGCAATTGCAGTAGATGTCGTAGGCCTTGGCGATGGCGTTCAAATTCGGAATGACCCAGGTCGTCGGCGTGCCCGCAGGCATGCCGAGGCTCGATCCGAAATTGGTGACCTGCGTGGTCAGGGCGGCCAGGTCGGCGCCAGCCGGCGGCGCGAAAATCGAGTCGCCCTGGTTCACGCGGCGCGACTCGTAGGAGTTGAAGGTGAATTTCTTGACGTTGACACCGCCCTTGAGGGTCAGTTTGTCGGGCATCACGTCCCAGACCAGGTCGACCTGGCCCACGTCGTTGGTGTTGGTCGCGCCTTGCGGGCGGATCCTGATTTCGCTGGTCGTGGTGTTGGGCACCGAGGACGGCTGCGTGCCCGAGGCGACCACCGGCACGCCCACCAGCTTGAGCGGTCCGCCGGACTGGCTCACGTCGAACGGATAGGTGATCGACGGCAACCGGTCGCTGCTGCGGAAGTCGATGACATAGCCATTGACGTTGGACGCGTCGAGCGTGGTCGTGGTCTGGACCCGATTGCGGAATTTCGACTTGGCCGAGCCGAGCTTGGCGCTGACGCGCAGATCGCACGTGATGTCCTGCTCGATCGTCAGCGTGGGCTGGGTGAAGATGGTGCTCAGTTCGTCGAAACGCGACTCGGCGCGGATGTCGACGCCGTTGTACTTGCCGTAAAGCAGAGCGCCATTGGCGGCGTACTCGGTCTCGAGCACGCTGGTCTGCGGCTTGCCGCCCTGGGTCGCGCTGCGGCTGAACGAGATCGCCTGCAAAAAATCCTCCTGGCGCGTCGCGTCGAGCTTCGCATACAGCATCTCGAGCGTCAGACGGGTGCCGGCGGCGGGCCGCCATTGCATCGCCGCTGTCAGGCCGAGCCGGTCCTGGTCATGCGTGAGGCGGCCGTAGCGCGGCAGGCGCGGCGTGAAGTTGGCCACGCTGCTGGCGGCGCCGTAGGCGGCGATCGCCGCCGGCGTGCCCGCGACGCGCGGCACCCCTTGGGCGGCCGGGCCGCAAGTGGTGGCGGTCGATGTCGCCGGATTGGCCGGGGTCACGCCGAGCGGCGCGCACCATCCGCCCGACGACGGGCCGTTATCCCAGCGCACCGTGCTGAAACCCTCTTCGAGCACCTGGCGCTGCGAGAGCGCGCCCGACACCAGCACCCCGAACTTGCGGTCCTTGCTCGTGTTCGACACCAAAAAGGCCAGCCGCGGGTTGGTCTTGCCGGACAGGTCGTTGTAACGGCCCTTGACCGAGGCGCTCGCATTGAAGCCGCCCTTCATGTCGAGCGGGCGCATGGTCTGCAGGTCGACCGTGGCGCCGAGCGAGCCCTCGTCGACGTCGGCGCTCGAGCTTTTGCGCACCGTAAGCGAGCTGAACAACTCGGAGGCGAACACATTGAAGTCGAAGCCGCGCGAGCGGTTGGCGCCGCCCGAGCTGTCGGTGCCGCCGGTCGTGGCCAGGCCCTCGATGCCGTTGATGGGCACGCGGGTGAAATCCTGGCCCAGGCCGCGCACGGTGATGCCGCGGCCCTCGCCGGCGTCGCGGTCGATGACCACGCCCGGGATGCGCTGCAGCGAGTCGGCCAGGTTGGTGTCGGGGAATTTGCCCATGTCCTCAGAGGCTGAGAGTTTTTCGGGCGTGCCCGAGCAGCCCGCCAGAAAGCGGCAGATCGAGGCGCAAAGCACAGCCATAGCGGGCTATGGCGAGCATTTGCAACGACGAACTGGCGCTTTCTGGCGTGCTGAGCGGGCATGATCGAAAGACTCTCAGCCTCTCAGCCTTGATCACGTCGACCATGCCGTTCTCGTCGCGCTTGGTCTTGAGCGCGCTTTCAAGCGAGGCGCGCAGATTCGCCTTTTTTCTCACTGCGAATCAATTTTAGTGCGATTTTTCCAACAACTGCTAAGCGTCCTGAATTTATTTTTCTCGAATCGATGCGCGGCGCCGTTCCATGGGAGATGGCGTCAGCATAAAATCTGTCAAAACATATTAAAACTCATCATAGTCAGTATAAAAACAAAAAATGGCGATTTCACCCGCGCAGAACAAAACGCTGATATATTAATAAATAGTCTACTAAAAAACAACAATTAGTCCAACCGCATTAATTTTGAATTGTCCAGCATCGAAATTTCGGTCGGTCCAAATGTCCGATTAACGGCATAAGTGACCGATTTTATACAGGTAGTAGCGCAAAATTGGACAGACCACTCACCCGACGCCGATTGAACAAAAAAAACGCCGCGCGAGACTGTCTCGTCGGCGTTGTCCAGGGTTGGGATCAACGAAAAAAAGCGGGGCTTACCCCCCGAACGGCGTCTCGGCGATTCCTTGAACACCCGGGCGCAGCAGCAAGGTGGCGCCGGCCCAGGGGTCGTCCGCCGGCTGGCCGGCGCCGATCGAGGTCACGATCATGGTGTCGAGGCCGGGCCCGCCAAAGCTGCACATCGATGGCTTGGCCATCGGCAGGCCGATCGTGCGGTCGAGCCGTCCGTCGGGGGTGAAGCGCAGGATGCAGCCGGCGTCGTTACCGCAGATCCAGTAGCACCCGTCGACGTCGACCGCCGCGCCGTCGGGCCGGCCGGGATGGACCAGCATGTCGACGAACGGGCGCCGCCCGGACGGCACGCCGCTGTCGGTGTCGTAATCGAAGGCCCACACCTGCTGCACGCTAGGGTGCGAGTCGGACAGGTACATGGTGCGCCCGTCCGGCGAAAACGCGAGCCCGTTCTGCGTCAGCAGGCCAGAGACCATGGGCCCGGACAAGCCGACATCGGCCGCGTAGCGGTACAACTTGCCGTCGGGCCGCGCCAATGCCATGTCCATCACCATGGTGCCGCTCCAAAAGCGGCCCTGGCGGTCGCAGCGGCCATCGTTGAAGCGCATGCCCGGCCCCAGCTCGGGCGGACTGGCCAGGCACCGCTGATCGACCCGCCCGTCGGCGTCGAGACGCAGGCCGAACAGGCCGCTCTCCATGCCGGCAATCAGGCCGCCGTTGGCGCGTTCGGCCAGACAGGCCACCATCTCGGACGTGCTCCAGTGCGCGAGCGTGCCGGCCGCGTCGCAGCGCCAAATGGTGCGCGCGACGATGTCGACCCAATACCAGGCCTGTTCGCGCGCACTCCACATGGGGCACTCGCCGACCGCGCTGCGTTGCGGCCCCAGGCGTTCGATCTCGGTGCCCATGCTCATGCTATCGGTTCGCGGATCTCTTCGTAGCGCGGCACCAGCGCCTTCATGACCATCCATGCGACCAGGTAGGCCAGCGCGCAGCCGGCGAACATGATCGTGTAGCCGGTTTTGATCTGCCCCAGCGCGCCGTAGTGGTCGAACACCCAGCCGCCGATCTTGGTCACCAACACGCCGCCGATGCCGCCAGCCATGCCGCCGATGCCGACCACCGAGGCCACCGAGCGCTTGGGGAACATATCCGACACGGTCGTGAACAGGTTGGCCGACCAGGCCTGGTGCGCCGCCGTGCCGATGCCGATCAGCAGCACCGGCACCCAGAAGCTGATGTAGCCGAACGGCTGGGCCAGCAGCACCACCAGCGGGAACAGCGCGATGACGAACATCGCCTTCATGCGGCCGTCGTAGGGATTGGCGCCCTTGTTCATGAACACGCTCGGGAACCAGCCGCCGCCAATGCTGCCGATCATCGTCATGCTGTACAGGACGGCCAGAGGGATCTGGATCTGGCTGGTAGTCATGCCGTATTGCGCCGAGAGGTATTTGGGCAGCCAGAACAGGAAGAACCACCACACGCCGTCGGTCATGAACTTGCCGAACGCGAAAGCCCAGGTCTGGCGGTAGCCGAGCAAAGCGAACCAGCCCAGCGCCGGGCCTTTGGCGACCGCGCCATCGGTGGTGCCGGCGGCGACATCGTCGGCGTTGATGTAGGCCAGCTCCTCTTTGCTCAGGCGTTTTTGCGCTTCAGGCTTGTCGTAGAAAATCTGCCACAGGGCCATCCAGAAAAAGCCGATCGCCCCGACGACGACGAAGGCGGCCTGCCAGCCCCACGCCGCGGCGATCAGTGGCACGCTGATCGGCGCGAGCACGGCGCCGACGTTGGCGCCCGAATTGAAAATGCCGGTGGCGAACGAGCGCTCCTTCTTGGGGAAGTATTCTGCCGTGGCCTTGATCGCGGCCGGGAAGTTACCCGCCTCGCCCAGGGCCAGCACGGCGCGCGCGATCATGAAGCCGGCGATCGAGACCGGCACCGCGGCCAGGCCGAGCGCGCTCATGACCGTCGCCGCGCCGTTGCCGAGCCCGATGGCGAAGGCATGCATCACCGCCCCGATCGACCAGACGAAAATGGCCAGCATGAAGGCCGCCTTGGTGCCGAGCTTGTCGACCACGCGGCCGGCGAACAGCATCGAGATCGCGTACACGAACTGGAACACGGCGGTGATGTTGGCGTAGTCCGTGTTGGTCCAGCCAAACTCCTTCGACAGGTCGGGCGCCAGCAGGCTCAGGACCTGCCGGTCCAGGTAGTTCACGGTCGTCGCGAAAAACAACAGCGCGCAAATGGTCCAGCGGTAGGTGCCGATTCCTTGCGGCTTCAAGCGGGTGGTGTCAAGTTCTTGCTGCTTCATGATGTCCGGTCTTTATAGTTGTCGTTTATTGAATGCAAAGGGGTCTGCCAAAGGTCCGCGCGACACCGTTCCAGCCGCTTTGTGCGCAAAACCCACCTTGTCCGCGCCGATCTGATTAAAGCGGCAAGATGTTATCAGTCGTCTGACAACCGACGTCGTAGTATAATCAGCGAATTCGCAAATTGCAATCCTTTCGTCCGAATCGCATCCAGGCTCAAAGACATGAACACCTCACCGCTCCCCTCGGCACCGCCAAAGAAGCATCGCAACCTGGCCCAGGGCGTGGTCGCGCACATCTCCGACAACATCCGCAACGGCGAACTCGAACCGGGCGACAAACTGCCGACCGAGTCCGAGATCATGCGCATCCTCGGCGTGAGCAGGACCGTGGTGCGCGAAGCCATTTCGCACATGCAGGCGGCCGGCATGGTCGAGACGCGCCACGGCATCGGCACCTTCGTGCTCGAGCCGGCGGCGCCGCCGGCGCACCTGCTGGGCCTCGACCCGAACACCGTGATCACCATGCGCGACGTGCTGGCCCTGCTCGAGCTGCGCATCAGCCTCGAGACCGAGGCCGCCGGCCTGGCCGCGAGCCGGCGCAGCGAGACGCAGCTGCAGCAGTTGCGCACCGCGCTCGACAGCTTTTTGGCGTGCGCGCGCAACGGCTCCGAGACCGTGGCCTCGGACCTGCAGTTCCACCTGCTGATCGCCGAGTCGTCGTCGAACCGCTATTTCCACGACATCCTGAGCCACCTCGGCACCAACATCATCCCGCGCGCGCGCCTCAATTCGGCCAAGCTGGCGCAGGACGAGCCGTCCGTGTACATGGAGCGCGTGGTCAACGAGCACGAGGACATCTACAGCGCCATCGCGCGCAAGGACCCCGAATCGGCGCGCGCGGCCATGCGCACCCACCTGAGCAACAGCCGCGAACGCCTGCGCCGCGCGCAGGAGCTGTTCGAGAGCCAAGCGCAATAGCGGCCGGCCTTCCCCGCCCAAACAGCGTCGCGCGCAAGCCCGGCGCTGTTTTTATTTGCACGATAAATCCACAACCATCTTGCGATAGGCCATCCTATGTTGTACGATGACTGATAACAGTGGGGCGGATTTCATGCGCGTCACTTAATTACAACCTTACAACGGCGCCCACACCATGTTCACACCACAAGACCTCAAACAGATCCTCTCCTCCGGCCTGCTCTCGTTCCCGATCACCGACTTCGACGCCCAGGGCGATTTTGTCGCCAGCACCTACGCCGACCGCCTCGAGTGGCTGGCCCCGTACGGCGCGACGGCGCTGTTCGTCGCCGGCGGCACGGGCGAGTTCTTCTCGCTCACGCCCGAGGATTACACCCAGGTGGTCAAGGTCGCGGTCGAGACCTGCCGCGGCAAGGTGCCGATCCTGGCCGGCGCCGGCGGCCCCACCCGCACCGCGATCGCCTACGCGCAAGAGGCCGAGCGCCTCGGCGCGCACGGCATCCTGCTGATGCCGCACTACCTGACCGAAGCGAGCCAGGACGGCCTGGTCGAACACGTCGCCGCGGTCTGCAACTCGGTCCAATTCGGCGTGGTCGTCTACAACCGAAACGTCTGCAAGCTCAACGCGCAGTCGCTGCTGCAACTGGCCGACCGCTGCCCCAACCTGATCGGATTCAAGGACGGCGTGGGCGAAATCGAGACCATGGTCAGCATCCGCCGCAAGCTGGGCGACCGCTTCACCTACCTGGGCGGCCTGCCCACGGCCGAGGTGTACGCGTCGGCGTACAAGGCGCTCGGCGTGCCGGTGTACTCGTCGGCGGTGTTCAACTTCATCCCGAAGACGGCGATCGAATTCTACGAGGCGGTCCGCACCGACGACTTCGCCACGACCGAACGCCTGATCGATTCGTTCTTCCTGCCGTACCTCGACATCCGCAACAAGAAGGCCGGTTACGCGGTCAGCATCGTCAAGGCCGGCGCCACGCTGGTGGGCCACACCGCAGGACCGGTGCGCACGCCGCTGATCGACCTCAATCCACAGGAATGCGAACAACTCGACGCGCTGATCAAGTCGCTCGGACCGCAGTAAGCCCCAATCAAAGGACACAATTTTGAACAACACCATCAACGGCAACCTGCTGATCGGCGCGCGCGCCCTGCCCGGCCACGCCGCCGCGTTCAGCGCGTTTAATCCGGCCACCGGCGCCGCGCTCGAGCCGCAGTTTGGCAGCGCGATCATCAGCGACGTCGATCTCGCCTGCGAGCTGGCCGACCAGGCCTTCGACGCCTACCGCGAGACCACGCTCGAACAGCGCGCCGCCTTCCTTGAGCAGATCGCCCAGAACATCATGGACCTCGGCCCCGCGCTGGTCGAGCGCGCGATGCTCGAATCGGGCCTGCCGCAGGGCCGCATCGAGGGCGAACGCGGCCGCACCGTGAACCAGCTGCGCCTGTTCGCCAAGGTTGTGCGCGACGGCCGCTGGCAGGGCGCCACGCTCGACTCGGCGCTGCCCGAGCGCGTGCCGCCGCGGCCCGATCTGCGCCTGCGCAAGATCGCCGTCGGTCCGGTCGTCGTCTTCGGCGCCAGTAACTTCCCGCTCGCGTTTTCGGTTGGCGGCGGCGACACCGCATCGGCCCTGGCCGCCGGCTGCCCCGTCATCGTCAAAGCCCACGGCGCCCATCCGGGCACCTCGGAATTGGTCGGCAAGGCGATCCAGGCGGCTGTGGCCAGTTGCGGCCTGCCCGAGGGCGTGTTCTCGATGCTGCATGGCGACGGGCGCACCATCGGCACCGCGCTGGTGAACCATCCGGCGGTCAAGGCTGTCGGCTTCACTGGTTCGCGCCAGGGCGGCACGGCGCTGATGCGCACTGCGGCGCAGCGCCCCGAGCCGATTCCCGTGTATGCGGAAATGAGCAGCATCAACCCGGTCTTCCTGCTCCCCTGCGCGCTGGAAAACCGCGCCGGTGCGCTCGGTACGTCGTTCATCGATTCGCTCACGCTTGGCGCCGGCCAGTTCTGCACCAACCCGGGCCTCGTGATCGCCCTGGACGGCCCCGCGCTTGAAAGCTTCTGCGCTTCCGCCGCGGCCGCCCTGGAAGAAAAAGGCGCCGCGACCATGCTCACGAGCGGCATCCACAGCGCCTTCACCGAGGGCGTCGCGCGCCTCGCCGGCGCGCAAGGCGTCACGCTGGTCGGGCGCGGCAAGGCCGGTGACGGCCCATGTGCTGGTCGCGCGGCACTGTTCATCACCGATGCGGCCAACTTCGTGGGCAATCCGGCGCTCGAGGACGAGATTTTCGGCGCCAGCTCGCTGGTAGTGCGTTGCAGCGACCTCGAACAGATGCACCAGGTCGCAGCCCACCTCGACGGCCAGTTGACCGCCACCATCATCCTCGACCAGGACGACCGCGACGCGGCATTGGCGTTGCTGCCGCTGCTCGAGCGCAAAGCCGGCCGCATTTTGGTCAATGGCTATCCGACCGGCGTCGAAGTGTCGCACGCGATGGTCCACGGCGGCCCGTTCCCGGCCACCTCGGACAGCCGCAGCACCTCGGTTGGCGCCGGCGCGATCGACCGCTTCCTGCGCCCGGTCAGCTACCAGGATCTGCCCGCGTACCTGTTGCCGGCGGCGCTGCAGGAGAACAACCCGCAGCAACTCTGGCGCGTGCGCGACGGCGAGCTGGTAAAAGCCTGATCGACTGCCGCTCAATTGAAAAAGCCACCGCGATGTTTGCGGTGGCTTTTTTGTTTTCGCGCGCGCCGAATTTGCATGTCCAGTAGTGTCAGAATCCGAGACCACCAAAAACGCTAATATGTAAAATCAACGTCGTCCTCGCGGAGGCGGGGATCCATGCTGAGCATGCAAATTTGCGTTTTTAAAATGTTGGGGCGCACGGTTCCCATACCTGAAGGCTTGGACTCCGCGTATAGGCGAGCTCAGCATGGGTCCCCGCCTTCGCGAGGATGACGTTGGCTGTTGTATCGATGACGATCGTCGACTTCTGCAGCGGTTAACAGAAGTATTCACATCAATCCGATGGCAATAAAATTATCCCGGACAGCCGTGCGCGGAGGCGGGGATCCAAAGAACAGTTTCTATGCGCTACCGCTCCATGGATCAACGCGGGGGCGCCGAGCCCTCCGCGAGGACGATCTGGTTCAGGCCTGGTTAGTTGTCGCTGGCAAGCCGCTCGCCAAGGTAGGCGCGATATTGTTTGATCCGCCCGGTCACGCCGGCAGCCCCCTGGCGCGGCGTGTAGCGCAGGCCCGCCACCTCGACCGGCTTGCCCAGGTCGATGATCAGGCGGTGCGGATGCTCGGCGCGCGCCGCCGCGCCGCTGTAGGCGCTGTGCCAGTGGTCGGTGGTTTGCCCGTTGATGGCGTTCAGTGCGGAGCCGTCCTCCTTGCGCGCCTCCTCGCTGCTGGCGTATGCGATGGTCCAGTTGGACTGGTTGAGCGTCTTGCCGTTTTTGTCGAGCAAGGCGATCTCGGCGACGGCGGCGAAATTCTTTCCATCGAAGGCATTGAGCGACTCGAGGCAGAACTGGCGCCCACTGGCCGGCGCGGCGAACATCACGTCCTGGGTCGCGGCGCCCGGCGCGAACGCCCCCTCGTGCACCGGCGCCACGCCCTCGAGCCGGAGCTTGGCCTTGCCGAGCGCGCGCGCCAGGTCGTTTTTTGGCTGCAGCTGGTCGAGGATCGGCGTGCGCAAACCGGCCATGCGCGCGCTTTGCGGGCCGGTCAGGTCCAGCACCACGACCTCGTTGCGGCCGCGTTTGATCCACGGCCCCGGCAGGTACATGGTCTGGGTCGGCCCGATGCTCCAGTAGCGCCCCAGGCAGCGGCCGTTGATCCAGACGATGCCCTGGCCCCAGCTCGCCATGTCGAGGAAGGTGTCGCCGGTGCTTCCGACCTCGAAGCTGCCGCGCCAGAACGCCGGCCCCTTGGCGCGCCCTGCCTTGAACGCGAGCGGCGGCAGCACGCCGTCGGCATCGAAATCGATGGCGCGGATTTCCCAGTTCTCGAGCGGCTGCGGCGCGCCATTGGCGGGCGTGAACGTGACCGGGCCATGCAGGCCCTTGCGGTCGTGGATCTCGACGCCAAAATTGACGCGGGCGATGGTGTACAGCAGGATCTCGACCGTGACGGACTTGGTGCGCGCGGCCACATCGACCCGGTAGCGGCGATGGCGCGTGTCCATCGTGCCGACCTGCACGCCGTCGACGAAGACCCAGGCCAGGTCACGCGCCTTGGCCGCCTCCAGCACGCCGGCGGGTCCGGCCGGCAGCGTGACGCGGTAGGCCACCAGGCCGCGGCTGATGTCGTAGTGCTCGATCGGCTTGGGCGAGACATCCTTGACCACCTTGCGCGGCAGGCTGGCAAACACCGATGCCGACTCCTTCAGGGCGAAGGGCGCGATCGCGATGACCGGCATGGGTGCCGGGGCCGGAGGCAAAACCTCGCCTGGCGCGAGGAACCGCGTCATGCCGTCGCGGTAGGCCTCAAACTTGGCGCCCACCCATCCCGCCTCGCTGATCGGCGCGTCGTAGTCGTAGCTGGTGGTGTCGGGACGGAAGGGACGGTCGCAACCGCCCCACAGACCGAAGGTGGTGCCGCCATGCGCCATGTACAGGCTGAACGAGCCGTTCGCCTTGAGCATGGTGGCGATGTCGGCCACTGCCTTGCTAGCGTCGCCGCGGCGGTGCGGCGCGCCCCAGGTGTCGAACCAGCCGGAATAGTATTCGCCGCACATCAGCGGCCCCTTCTGTACCGCGGCGAGCTTGGCGAAGCCGGCCTGCGGGTCGCTGCCGAAATTGGCGACCGAGAACAGCTCGGGCAGGTGCGACTTGACCACCGCGTTGGTCGGATTGCATTGGAACAGCGGCACCTCGAACTTCGCGTCGAGCAAAGCCTGGCGCATCACGCGCAGGTAGTCGAGGTCGTCGCCAAAAAAGCCGTATTCGTTTTCGACCTGGACCATCAGGATCGGCCCGCCCCGCGTCACCTGCTGCGGCCCGAGCGCGCGCCCGACCTCCTTCAGCCAGCGCCGCGCCGGCCGCACAAAGGCGTCGTCGCGCGTGCGCAGGAAGGCGTCGCCGTCGTGCTTGAGCAACCACCACGGCAGGCCGCCCATCTCCCATTCTGCGCAGGCGTAGGGGCCGGGCCGCAGGATCACCCACAGGCCCTCCTTTTGCGCGAGGCGGCAAAATTCGGCGGCGTCGCGCTGGCCCTGCCAGTCGAAGCGGCCTTCGCGCCACTCGTGATAGTTCCAGAACAGGTAGGCGCAGACCGTGTTCAAGCCCATCGCCTTGATCGCCTGCAGGCGGTGGGTCCAGTACTCGCGTGGCACGCGGGCGAAATGGATTTCGCCGCAGCGGATTTGGATGCGTTTGCCATCGAGCAGAAAGTCGTTTTCGCCGATGGAGAATCGTGGCGCATCGGCCGCGTCGTGGGCGCTGCGGGCCAGCGGGAGAAGCGCGCCGCCGAGGGCGGCGGCGGCGCCCTGCATCAGGCGCCGGCGTGGAATGGTGGTTGTCATGAATTCCCTTATTGTGTGCTTAGCGCTCGAGGAAGCGGTGCATTTCGGCGGCGGCCAGCAAGAAGGCGCCCACGCCGAACGGCGCGGTCGACTCCTGGTTGACCACCTGTCCCAGAATAGCGCGCTCGCCGATCGGCTGGATGTAGCCGAGTTTTCCATTCGGCTGCAATGCGACCTTGCTCAGGTAGGTCCAGCTCTTGTTGACGACCGGGGTGTACTCGGCTCTGTCGAGGATGCCGTTATTGATCCCCCACAGATAGCCGTAGGTAAAGAAGGCGGTGCCACTGGTCTCGCGGCCGGGCGCGTGCGCCGGGTCGAGGATGCTGCGGGTCCAATAGCCCTCCGGCTGCTGCGAGGCCTTGAGGGCCTTGGCCATCTGCTGGTAGCGCCGCAAGAACAGCGCGTGGCTCGCGTGCGTCTTGGGCAGCTCGGCGAGCACCTTGGCCAGCCCGGCGAACACCCAGCCGTCTCCCCGGGCCCAGAAGTCCTTGCCGCCATTCGCGCTCTTGTGCTTCGGGTAGACGTACTTGGCGTCGCGGTAGTACAGGCCGGCTTCGGCGTCGAACATCAACTGGTCGGCAAACAGAAAATACTCCTGCAGCTTGTCGAGATAGCGCCGCTCGCCCGTGACCTTGTGCAGCTTGACCATCAACGGCATGACCATGTAAAGACCGTCGGCCCACCACCAGTAATCGTCTTTGGCGGTGCGCATCTGATAGTCCATGACCTCGAGCGCGCGCGCGATCTTGCGTCCATCCTTGCGCGGGTCGAGCTGGTACAGGTCGACATAGGTCTGGAAGCAAATCTGCCAGTCGCCGAACAACACGTGTTCGGCGGACTCGCCGTAGTTGTACTTCCATTTGGCCTTGTTGGTCGAGTTGGCGGCCGAACTCCACTTGTTGTGCTCGGCCCAGGCGGTGGAATAGCCGCGCCAGGCTTCATTGCCGGTCATGCGGTAGGCCTCCATGTTGCCGGTATGGTAGGCGGCCACGTCCCAGAACGCCGACTGTTCTGGTGCCTTGCCGCTCTGCCAGTAATTGTTGGCCAGTTCGAGCGCGGCGCGCACCTCGGCCTTGGTCGCGACGGGTTGCGGGGCGTTTGGCTTATCGGCGCGCCATACCAACACCTGCACCGTGCTTGACTTCACGCTGGCGAGGCCCTCGCCGTCGACCTGGCGCACATCCTGCAAAAAGAGATTGAGTTCGCCACGGTCGCGCCACAACTCGGTGTCAAAGCTCGGCTCCCAGGCGCCCACCGGCGTGTTTGTTAAATCGTGCACCGACCAGCCGCCCGGGCGGAAGTCGTCGATGCGCACGACCGACACCTTGCTGCCACGCTCCTCGTCACGGAAAACCAGCACGCCAGACGGCTTGTCCTGCTGGATGTCGACCATGATCTGCGGACGCGAAATCGGAATCGCCTTGGTTCCGTGCCCGCTCAGGGAGAACGGCTTGGCGCGGAAGTCCAGGCTCAGGCGCTTCCAGGCGCCACCGGAATGGAACACCACTTGGTATTGCGGCACCGTCGAACCGGCCTCGCGCCAGTAACTGGCGATGTAGGGGTTGCCGTGCTTGTCGGCCGCCATCGAGGTCTGGTTGATCAACTCGCTGTTTTGCGCAATCCGCATCGCGTATTCGGCGCCAGCGGCCGTGATCGGCAACTGGTAGGCCGTGCCGTCCGATCTGGTCCAGCTCACCCCGCCGTCGCGCGAGCGGGCGTAGCCCATGTCGTGGTTGCTGGCGACGTCGGGCGATTCACGCCAGACCCAGGACAGGTGGAAGGTGCCCTTGTGGTCGAGGAAGGCTTGCCAGTAGGCGTTGCGCTTGCCCTCCCCTCCGATCAGATTGTTGTGTAGCCGCGTCCAGGCGCCGCTCGCGAGGTCGTAGCGGTTCATGACCAGATTGCCACGGCCGGAACCGCCGTCCCGATATAGAAACAGCAGATTGCCGTCGGGCAGGCGATGGAATTCCGGGTAGGTCACTGCGGCCTCGTCGCTGCCGATCATCGGCGTTTTTGCGTTCAGGTCCAGCGAGCCGGGACTGGCGCCGCGCGCATAGCGCAGGCGGTTGTTGTGCTGGTCCCAGGCCATGTGCAGATGACCGGCGCCATCGACCATGATGCTGATGCTGTTGTGGGCGTCGGCGGCGTTGCCGCGGTGGGCGCTGCGCTTGAGCGCCCAGGCGTCGGCGCCGAGCGCGCGCTTGCCGAGCACCACATAGCCGTCCTTGTCGTAGAAGGCGATGTACTGGGTTTGGCCGTGGGTGACCAGGGAGTTTTTGCGGAACACGGTCGCGTTGACCGAGTTGGCGGCCCAGCCCTGGGCCACGTCGACGATGCGTGCGGCGTTTTGCGGCGGGCTCGTGGCGCAGCCGCCGAACAGCGCTGCGGCCAAAAGAACGACAACGAAAACATAACCACCGCCGTCATTCACGCGCATACCGAATCTCTCATTCACGCGCAAACCACCGTCGTCATTCCCGCGAAGTGCAAACGCGCGCGTTTGCCCCATATTGAGCCGGAACAGATCTAGGACATGAATCATTTGCAATCCAACTATAAAAAATCGTCGCTGTTCGCGTCCAAAATGTGGTGGGCAGCGTAACTGGACGCTCATCATGGGTTCCCGCTTTCGCGGGAATGACGGGTGTGGTTTGCGCGGGAATGACGGGCTTTTCCGCCTCCGCGGGAAAGACGATGTGTATATGGAAGCGACGTGTGGCCGTCAGCGGTCGAAACTTGGGCGCTTGTTGTTGAACTTCCAACCCGGGAAAAACACCTGCATCGCGATCGCATCGTCGCGTACGCCCAGGCCCTTGCTCAGGTAAAGCTGGTGCGCCGCCTCGATCGCGTCCATGTCGGCCTCGATGCCCAGGCCCGGCTTGGCCGGCACCGCGATCTTCCCGTCAACGATCCGCAGCGGTTCGCGCGTCAGGCGCTGGCCGTCCTGCCAGATCCAGTGCGTGTCGAGGGCGGTGATGCGCCCCGGCGCGGCCGCGCCAACCTGCGTGAACATGGCCAACGAAATGTCGAAGTGGTTGTTCGAGTGCGATCCCCATGTCAGGCCCCACTCGTTGCACATCTGCGCCACCCGCACCGAACCTTGCATGGTCCAAAAGTGCGGATCGGCCAGCGGAATGTCGACCGACTGCAGCATGATCGCGTGGCCCATCTCGCGCCAGTCGGTGGCGATCATGTTGGTCGCCGTGCGCAGGCCGGTGGCGCGACGGAATTCGGCCATCACCTCGCGTCCCGAATAACCGTCTTCGGCGCCGCACGGGTCCTCCGCGTAGGCCAGCACCGACCCTTTGCCGCGGCACAGGCGGATCGCCTCCTTGAGCGACCAGGCGCCGTTCGGGTCGAGCGTGACGCGCGCCTGCGGAAAGCGCTCGGCCAGCGCGGTGACCGCCTCCATCTCCTCGTCGCCGCGCAGCACGCCGCCCTTGAGTTTGAAGTCCTTGAAGCCGTAGCGCGCGTGCGCCGCCTCGGCCAGCCGCACCACCGCCCCGGGCGTCATCGCCTTTTCGTGGCGCACGCGCGACCAGGCGTCCGGGCCATCGGGCTCGCTGACGTACTCGAGATCGCAGGCGGTGCGGTCGCCGATGTAAAACAGGTAGCCGAGCATTTCGACCTCGGTGCGCTGCTGGCCGTCGCCCAGCAGGGCGCAGGCGGGCACGTCGAGGAATTTGCCGAGCAGGTCGAGCAGCGCCGCCTCGAGCGCCGTGACCGCGTGGATCGTCACGCGCAGGTCAAACGTCTGCAGGCCGCGGCCCGCCGCGTCGCGCTCGCGGAAGGTTTCGCGCACCTTGTTGAGGAGGCCCTGGTAGTTGCCGATCGACTGCCCCAGCAGCAACTGGCGCGCGTCCTCGAGCGTCTTGCGGATCGGCTCGCCGCCTGGCACCTCGCCGAGGCCGGTGTTGCCGGCGTTGTCGGTCAGGATCACGATGTTGCGGGTGAAGTAAGGGCCGTGCGCGCCGCTGAGGTTGAGCAACATGCTGTCCCTGCCGGCGACCGGCACGACGCGCATTTGCGTGATGATGGGCGCCGTGCTGCGGTCTCGATCGTTGTTCATCAAAATTCCAATCTGCTTATCACTCGTCGCATAACAGTATAGTTACGAGACAAATTGGCAGGAATCAACTTGGTGAGCATTTTCCGTCAGCTCAGAAAATGTCGATGATGCAGCGCGTCACCTTCGGCGCCTCGGCGTCAAGGTGGTAGGCGATCTTGCGGTCGCGCAGCGCCACATCGGCCTTGGTCACGCGGTCGAAACGGCGCAGGTGCTCGGTCCACGACTCGTCGACGATACGCTCGATGTAGCAGCCGGGCGCGGTCACGCTGCGCATCAGCTCCCAGCTCAGCGCGCCCTGGCGCAGGCGGCTGCGCCGGCTTTCCTGCATCACCAGGCGGAATTCGGCGGCGCGCGCCGGGTCGATCCGGTACTCGATCGTGATCTGCACATGTCCCGCCGCCGGCGCCCCTTCGACCACCGGCGCGGGAATCTCGTGGGTCGGCGTCATGTCCTCCTCTTCCAAACTCAGGTCGGCGGCGAGCCAGCGCACGGCCAGCATGGCGGCGGCGCCGCAGGCGCTCGATATCAGCAGGCTGGCCTGGACCCCGGCCATGCTGGCCACCTGCCCCCACACGGCCGCGCCGAGCGCGCTCGCGCCCATCATCGACATCTGGAAAATCGACATGCCGCGCGCGCGCACCCAGTCCGGCAGCGCCATCTGGACCGACACCGTCAGCGAGTTCGCCACCACCATCCACACCACGCCGGCGACCAGCATCGCCAGGCCAGCGAGGGCGGTGTTGCCGCTGAGCGCGACGGCGCCGCTGGCGGCGCCCTGCAACAGGGTGCCGCCGACGATCAGGGCGTTCCTGGAAAAGCGCAGCCGCAGCCGCGGCAGCAGCAAGGCGCCGGCGATCGCGCCGACGCCCATGCAGGCCAACAGCAGCGTGAAGGTGCTCGCGGCGCCGCGCGCCAGGGCCTGCGCCACCAAAGGCAGCAAGGCGAGCAAGGCGATCGAGTGCGCATAAAAAATCACCGTGCGCAGCAGCGTCGCGCGCACCCGCGCGGACTGGCGCACAAACTGCACCCCCACCCGCATCGCGCTGAGCAGGCGTTCGCGCCCGAGGGGGCTGGGCCGGTGCACGTGGCGCCAGCGGATCAGCAGCGCGCCCGAAAACAGCGACAGCGCCGCATTGAGCACGAACACGTAGACGCTGCCGGCGCTGGCGATCAGCGCGCCCGCGATCAGCGGCCCGGCGATGCGCGAGGCGTTCATCGCCACCCCGTTGAGCGCCAGCGCCGCCGGCAGCTGCGCGCGCGGCACCAGCTCGGGCACGATCGCGGCGAACACCGGGAAGCGCATCGCCAGGCCGATGCCGTTGGCCGCCGTCAGCGCCAGCAGCAAGGCCGGCGTCATGGCGTCGGCCAGCACCGCCGCGCACAGCAGCAGCGCCACCGCGGCGACCCAGAACTGGGTCGCGATGAAGTAGCGGCGGCGGTCGAGGATGTCGGCCAGCGCCCCGCTCGGCAGGCCCAACATAAACATCGGCAGGGTCGAGGCGGTCTGCACCAGCGCCACCAGCAGGGGCGAGCTGGTGAGCGAAGTCATGGTCCACGCGGCGGCCACGTCGTTCATCCACATGCAGACGTTGGCCGTGAGCCAGATGCTCCACAGGATGCGGTAGTCGGGCTGGCGCAGCGGCGCCAGCGCCGAAAGCGACTCAGCGCCGGGCCCGCCGGGAGCGCTGTGCAACTCAGGCGGCGTTGGTGCTGCCATTTTGCCCTCCGTCATCAGATATCGTACAACTCGATTGTAGCATGCCGGCCAACGGCCAACGCCTCCCCCCACCAATGCATTTTTGAATGGCTGGCCCGGCAGCTATGCAAAAACGACTAGCCTCCGAAATTTGTCCCGTGCAGGCGGATCAGTTCATCGAGCCCCAGCGGCCGGCTGAGAGGCTGAGAGTCTTTCGATCATGCCCGCTCAGCACGCCAGAAAGCGCCAGTTCGTCGTTGCAAATGCTCGCCATAGCCCGCTATGGCTGTGCTTTGCGCCTCGATCTGCCGCTTTCTGGCGGGCTGCTCGGGCACGCCCGAAAAACTCTCAGCCTCTGAGCAGAAAACCCTGGATCAGGTTGCATCCGAAGTTGCGCAGATAGAGCATCAGGGCGTCCGTCTCCACGCCCTCGGCGATGATCTGCAGATGCATGTGGCGCCCCAGGTCGATGATCGAGCGCACGATCGCGCAGTCGCCGGGGTCGTGCGGCAGCCCGCGCACGAAGGAGCCATCGATTTTGAGCGACGATATCGGCAGCTCCTTCAGGCGCGACAACGACGAGTAACCCATGCCGAAATCGTCGAGGCTGATTTTGAAGCCATGCAAGCGCAGGGCGAGCATGATCGGGATGACCTTGTCGGCGTGCGTCATCACCATGCCCTCGGTCAGCTCGAGGCACAGGTGCCCCGGCGCGATGCCGCAGGCGTTGACCAGCGCCCGCAGTTGGTCGGGCAAACAGGCGTCGATGAACTCCGGCGCCGCCATGTTGACGTTCAGTTGCAAGCGCTCGAAGCCGGAGCGCTGCAGCAGCGCCAGGTCGCGGCACGCGGTTTCAATGACCCAGCGCCCGAGCTGCACGATGAAGCGGCTCTGCTCGGCGATCGGGATGAACACGTCGGGGCGCACGATCTCTAAACTGCGGCGGCGCCCGTCGGCCAACACGAACGAGACCGGAAACGCATAGCCGGCGCGCAGGGCGCACGCGGCCGCGCTCTCGCTGCGCACGAACGAGGCCTCGTTGCGCAGATCCTCGATCCACTGCGCGCAGCCGGTCCTCCAGACCGCGCCCACCAGCCCCTCGCCGGGCGCCATGCGACGTTTCAGGCTGTCTTGGCTGAAGGCCTCGAGCGCGATGTGTGGATCGTGCCACGATTGCTTGCACACGAGCTTGGGGGAGGCGAAGTTGGCGCCCTCCATGGCGCAGTAGGCGCCCCACTCCCAGCCAAGGTGCAGGCAGACGAGCTCGATGATCCTGGTCACCGCCTCGGCCACCGAGCCGGTTCCCACCAGCAGTTGCGTCGACTCGAAGCTGAGCCGCTCGCGCACCGCAGCGTACTTGGCCTGCGTGATGTCGATCAGCAGGCCGGCGTCGGCCATGTCCGGTCCCGTGGCGGGCAGCTTGACGATGCGCAGCGAGCGCAAGGCGCCGCGCTCGCTGGTGACCGACACCTCGCAGTTGGCCGGCGCGCCGTGGGCCATGGCCGCGAACAGGGCGTTGCGGTCGCCCGCGGCGAGACGGGCGCAACAGGCGGCGCCCGAGGCGTGCCAGCCGGCTTCGACGCCGAAGAAGCGCGCCGCGGTCGGCGACAGCACCAGTTGCCCGCTGCGCGCGTCGCACCACCAGCGGCCGAAGGCGACCATGTCCTCGGCCGGATCGGGCACCCGCAGCCGGCACAATGGAACAATCAGCGTGGCAGCGATCCGCGCGTCCGGCGCGGCGCTGGCGCCTGGGTGGCGGATGGACGACAGATTTTCCATGGACGGCATTTGAGTGGTGGTGTAACGCTCTTGACGCAACATCCATGCCACCGCCACCGGGCGCGACGCGCCGCCGCGGCACGATCGCGGTGCGTCGACGGTCCCGGATTGGTGCGTTATGCGTTCAAAATGTGCCCGGCAGCAGGATGTCCCTGCCGACGTCGCGGATGTCGCGATGCCCGCAAAACGCCATCGTGATGTCGAGTTCGTTGCGGATGATCTCGAGGCAGCGCGCCACGCCCGCCTGCCCGCCCGCGCCCAGCCCGTAAAGGAAGGGCCGGCCGATGTAGACCCCGCGCGCGCCCAGCGCGAGCGCCTTGATCACGTCCTGGCCCGAGCGGATGCCGCCGTCCATATGGATTTCGAGCTCCTTGCCGACCGCCTCCACGATGCCGGGCAGGGCCGAGATGCTCGACGGCGCGCCATCGAGCTGCCTGCCGCCGTGGTTCGAGACGATCAGCGCGTCGACGCCGCACTGCGCGGCCAGCTTGGCGTCCTCGGCATCCATGATGCCCTTCAAAATCAGCTTGCCGCCCCAGCGCCGCTTGATCCATTCGACGTCGCTCCACGACAGGGCCGGATCGAACTGCTGCGCGGTCCACGCCGACAGGGAGCCCATGTCGTCGACCCCCGAGACGTGGCCGATCACATTGCCGAAGCCGCGCCGCCGGGTGCCCAGCATGCCCATGCACCAGCGCGGCTTGGTCATCATGTTGGCGATGTTTTTGATGGTCAGCTTGGGCGGCGCCGACAGGCCATTGCGCAGGTCCTTGTGGCGCTGGCCGAGGATCTGCAGGTCGAGCGTGAGCACCAGCGCCGAACACTTGGCGGCCCTGGCGCGCTCGATCAGGCGCTCGATGAAGGCGCGGTCCTTCATCACGTACAACTGCATCCAGAACGGCGCGCTGGTGTGCGCGGCGATGTCCTCGATCGAGCAGATCGACAGCGTCGAGAGCGTGAACGGAATGCCGAACGCCTCGGCCGCCCTGGCCGCGAGGATTTCGCCGTCGGCGTGCTGCATGCCGGTCAGGCCGGTCGGCGCGATCGCCACCGGCATGGCCACCCGCTGCCCCGCCATGGTGGTGGCCAGCGTGCGGTTGGTCATGTCGACCGCCACCCGCTGGCGCAACTTGATTTTGCCGAAGTCGTCGCTGTTGGCGCGGTAGGTCGATTCGGTCCACGAGCCCGAGTCGGCATAGTCGTAGAACATCCTCGGCACGCGCCTCTCGGCCAGTTTGCGCAGATCCTCGATGCAGTGCATTGATCGCATTGTCTTCACTTTCCTGTGTGCGTTCACTTTCCTATGTGCGGCAGGGGCCCATCATACGATGCCGCTGCCGCTGGCGCCGGCCTTGGCGGGACGCGCCTGTGCGACCGCGTCGCGGTAGCCCGCCGCGCGGTAGCACGCCACCGGGTCGGCGGCGGCGCCCGCGCGCACGCGCGCCATCGCCAAAATCGGGCTC
>NZ_PXWF02000339.1 GCF_003011895.2 Massilia glaciei
GGCATCGCGCCAGCCGAGCCCGCGCGTGGCGAGCCAGCCCGCCGCGCACAGCACCAGCATGGCGGCGGCCAGGCCGCGGTAGCCGCCCGCCGAGAACACCAGCGTGAGCGCGGACGCGGCCAGCACCAGCGCGAGCGCGGCCAGCGCGCGCTGGCGCGGCGTTGGCGCCGGCCGGTGCAGCGCCCACAACAGCAGCGCCGAGACGCCGAAGGCCAGGTACAGCGTGCGCGAGAACGTGGTCAGCCCGGCGTACGCGGCGGCGGCCAGCAGCGCCAGCGCGACGGTGGTGCGCAAGCGGCCCGACGGGCCGGCGAGCCAGGGCGCGAGCAGCGGCAGGCACAGCGAGAGGTAGCCGTCGAGCGCGGCGCCGCCCGTGTGCATGGCCGAGAAGGGCGCGCTGGTGCGGTAGTCGCTCGCCATGTTGAGCAGGCCCGGAAACGCAATGCGCTCGGCGCCCGCGGCCAGCGCGACCAGGGCGAGGCCGGCCAGCATGCCGGGGAAGAAATGGCTGCGCAGGCGTTCGAGCGCGGGCCCGGCGTCGCGCCGCAGCAGCGGCAGCAGGATCAGCGCCCAAAGCCAGCCTTTCGCGGTGCGCACGCCGTTCCAGCCGCTCTGGTAGGTGGCGAAGGCGTTCAGGTCGGCCTGCGGCCAGGGCGTCATGGCGCGCCACAGCGCGAGCGCGAGCGCCAGCGACACCAGCGCGGCCGCGTGGCGCACCGCGCGCGGCAGCGCCGCCCGCGCCGCGCCCGCGCCCGCGTCCGGGCGCCAGTAGCCGACGGCCGCGGTCACGAGCAGCAGCAGGTCGATCTCCTCGAGGAAGAACCAGCCGGTCCAGGGCGCCAGGTCGAGCACCGGCAGCAGCGCCGGCAGCAGGGCGAGCCACAGCACCGGGCGCCAGCACAGCAGGCCCGCGTAGGCCAGCAGGACCGGTCCGAGCACGGTGCCCTCGAACGGGTAGCGGCTGACGGCGGCTGCCAGCAGAACGGCGAAAACGGCGGCCACCGCACGCCCCTTGGCGCCCCCCATGGCGGCGGGCGCCTACAGCGTGGCGAGGAAGGTGCGCGCCTGCTCGCGCTCGGAGAACGGGGTCGGCGCCGCGAGCACCCGTTCGAGCTCTTTGCGGGCGGCGCGCTTGTCGCCCGAGCGCGCCAGGCCCAGCCCGAGGTGGTAGCCGATGTTGCCCGATTGGGGCGACAGCGCGCTGGCCTTGCGCAGCAGCGCCAGCGCGCGCCCGAGCTGGCCGGCGTCGAGCAAGATCGTGCCCAGCGTGTCCATCACGGCCGGGCTGGCGGGCGCGAGGCGGTGGGCCCGCTCGGCCAGCGCGAGCGCCCGCTTGCCATCCTGGCGCCGGTGCAGCAGCGCCAGTTCGTTGAGCGCGAGCACGTTGTCCGGATCGTGCGCGAGCAGGATGGCCAGTTGATCGGCGGCGCCCTTGGCGTCGTTCGCGACCACCTTGCCGCTGGCGAAATACAGGCGGGTCGGAACGTCGAGCGGATGCTCCCTGAGCCACAGCGCGACGCGCGCCTCGGCCTCGGCCGCCTTGCCGGTCCTGAGCAGGGCCCCGTGCAGCTGGATCAGCGCGGGCGCGCTGGGCGCAAGCGCGAAGGCGCGCTCGTAGGCTTTGAGCGCGGGGCCGTGCTGGCCCTGCGCGCTGAGCAGATCGCCGTCGAGCTTGTGGCCGCCGGCGCCGCCGGGGTCGCGCTTTTGCGCGGCGCCGACCAGCATGCGGGCCTCGGCGAATTTCTTTTGTCCGATCAGGATGTGCAACAGCGTCATGCGGGCCTCAAGCAGGTCGGGCGCGATGCCGAGCGCGCGCCGCAGCGCCTCGACGGCGCCGGCCTGGTCCCCCATGCGCAGGCGCAGCGTCGCCAGCCGGGTCAAAGGAACGGCCGATCCGGGCACCAGCGAGGCCAGGCTGGCGTAGCTGTCGGCGGCCGCCGGCAGATCGGCGTTGGCCTCGTGGACCTTGGCGAGCATGGCCAGCGCGTCGCTGCTGGCCGGATGGCCGGCGCGCAGTTTCTGGGCCAGGTTCAAGGCCTTGCGCGGCTCGCCCGCGTGCACGTAGAAGTCGACCAGCCGCAGGGCGAGGCCGAGCGCGCGGGGATGTTCCGCGTGGGCCCGCTCGAGCCAGGTCATGGCCTCGGCCGTCTTGCCTTCGCGCGTGGCCAGCCGCGCCAGCGCCTCCATCAGGGTCGCGCTGCCGGGCGATTCGGCCAGCGCCGCCAGGTAGCGCTTCTTGGCCTCGTGCGGGCGGCGCTCGAGCATGTCGAGCTGGGCCAGGTTGTCGAGCGCGGGCAGGTAGAGCGGGTCGAGCGCGAGCGCCCGGTTGAAGCTGGCGCGGGCGCCGGCGACGTCCTTCCTGACCATGGCGACGCCGCCCCTGAGGTTGTCGAGCAGCGGATTGCGTCCCCGCTTCTCCATCTCCACCAAGACCGCGAGGGCCTTGTCGGCTTGGCCGGCGCGCAGGTAGGACATGACCAGCAGCACGCCGATGCGCCCCTCGCCGCGGTCGAGCCCGGCCGCGCGCTCGAGTTCGGCCACGGCGCGCGCGCTGTCGCCGTTGCCGAGCCGGCTGAGCGCGAGCGCGGTGCGCAGCTTCGGCGCGTCCGGTCGGATCCCGGCGGCCTTTTCGTAGTGCTCGGCGGCGCGGCTGAACTGGCGCGCGGCCATGTGCGCCTCGCCGGCCAGCGTGAGCAGTTCGACGTCGTCGGGGTTTTGCTCGAGCAGGGGCCGCACCAGCGCCAGCGCGGCCTCGGGATGCTTGGCGCGCACCTGCAGCGCCGCCATCAGTTTGCCCGCGTAGGCGTGGCCGGGATAGGCGTTGAGGAATTTCTGCAGGTGCTGTTCGGCCGTCTGGGTCGACCCGAGCGCCGACTGCACCGCGCCGAGCAGGAGGATGCTTGGATAGTGGTCGGGCTCGACGCGGATGATCTGCTGCAGGGCCTCGAGCGCGGCGGCGTGCTTGCCCTCGCGGAAATCGAGCATCGCCTGCGAATAGAACACGGCCAGGGTGCCGGCGCCGGACGCGCGCGCGGCGGCGATCTGGGTGCGCGCGGCGTCGAATTTGCCGGCGTCGAGATGCAGGTTGGCGATGTCGATATGGGCCTGGGCGTTGTTCGGGTGGATCGCGAGCAGGTGGCGGTAGGCGGCCAGCGCGAGCTCGGGCTTGCCCTGCAGGCGCAGCAGGTCGCCCTTGAAGCGCAGGCAGTCGCGGTCGGCCGGGCTGGCCGCGAGCGCGCGCGCGATCAGGCCGGCCGCCTCGTCGGTCCGGCCCTCGGCGGCGGCGATGCGCGCCAGGCCGAGCAGGGCGTCTGACGAGGCGGCGTCGAGCGCGAGCGCCTGCTCGAACAGCGCGCGCGCCCGCCCGATGTCGGGCTGGCCGAGCACGGCGTTGCCGCGCAGGGCGAGCAGGGCCGGTCTGCCGGGGCCGGACTTGATCTCATCGAGCAATGCCTCGTAACGGCCCTGCATCAGCATGGTTTTTCCCAGCAACACGGTCAGGCGCTCCTTGTCGCCGCCGAGCGCGAGCGCCCGGCGCAATTCCTTCTCGGCCGAGACGGGATCGCCCTGGTCGCGGTACACCTCGCCGAGCAGGGTGCGCGCGGCGAGGTTGTCGGCGTCCTTTTGCAACACGTTCTTGAGCTGGATCACGGCGGCCTTCATCTCGCCCTTTTCGCGGTACTGGCGCGCCTCGGCGATCAGCGCGGCGCTGTCGCCGCCGCGTCCGCAGCCGCCCAGTGAAAGGGCGATTGTGACGGCGAGCAAGGTTGCGGCGCCGGCGCGGCGGCGCGGGGGAAGGGGCACGGACATGGCATTCTCCTGGGCACGGGATTGACGTTTATCCATGACAGGGTAAGGAGTGGGCGCGCCGGCTCTTTGAGTATTGTCAACATATGAGGGCCGGGCGACAACACGCGCGATTCCGCACCGCGTTGCTGAACATCAAAAGTTGGGCTTTGGGTGGCTCGTAGAATCGGCTCTGGCGCCAGTGCCGCGGCTCGCCGGCCGGCCCGCCAATCCACACGATCACAGGGAAAACCCAATGAGCATTGTCGCCATCGTAGGTCTTGGCTATGTCGGTTTGTCGCTCGCGCTCGCGTTCGGCCAACGCCAGCGCACCATCGGCATCGATTTGTCGCAACGCAAGATCGACAGCTACCGCCGCATGGTCGATCCGACCGGCGAGTTCAGCGAGGCGCAGATGCGCGCGGCCAAGTGGCTCAGCGTCGACACCGACCCGGCCGACATTGCGCTGGCCGACTTTGTCATCGTGGCCGTGCCTACGCCGGTCGACATCGCGCACAATCCCGATTTTTCGGCCCTGGTCGGGGCCAGCAAGACCGTCGGCGCCCACCTCAGGCGCGGCGCCACCGTCGTCTTCGAATCGACCGTCTATCCGGGCGCGACGGAGGAGATATGCATCCCCCTGCTCGAGCAAGCCTCGGGATTGCGCTGGAAGATTGATTTCCATGTCGGCTTTTCGCCCGAACGCATCAATCCGGGCGACCGCGAGCACACCCTCGAGACGATCTGCAAGGTCGTCGCCGGCGACGACGCGCACACGCTCGAGCAGGTCGCGCGGCTCTACGAACAGGTCGTCACGGCCGGCGTGCACCGGGCCTCGAGCATCAAGGTGGCCGAGGCCGCCAAGGTCATCGAAAACACCCAGCGCGACCTCAACATCGCGCTGATGAACGAGCTGGCGATCATCTTCGACCGGCTCGGCCTCGACACGCTCGAAGTGCTGCAAGCGGCCGGCACCAAATGGAATTTCCTGCCGTTCCGGCCCGGGCTGGTGGGCGGCCATTGCATCGGTGTCGACCCCTACTACCTGACGCACAAGGCGCAGATGCTCGGCTACCATCCGGACGTGATCCTCGCGGGCCGGCGCATCAATGATTCGATGGCTAAATTCGTGGCCGAAAAGACGGTCAAGGAGATGGTGCGCGCCGGCTTCAAGCTCAAGGGCGCGCGCGTCAACGTGCTCGGGCTCACGTTCAAGGAGAATTGCCCGGACCTGCGCAATTCGAAGGTGTTCGACATGATCGCCGAGCTCGCGTCGTACGGGGTCGAGGTCGCCGTGTGCGACCCGGTCGCCGATGCCGGGGAGGCCATGCGCGATTACGGCGTGCGGCTCGCCGCCTTCGACGCGCTCACGCCGGCCGAAGCCCTGGTCGTGGCCGTCCCGCACCGCGAGTTGCTCAACCATAGCGTGCAGCAGTTCGCCCAGAAACTGCTCGAAGGCGGTTGCTTCATCGACGTCAAGGCGCAGTTCGAGGCGGCGCCGCTGGCGGCGGCCGGGCTGCGGGTCTGGCGCCTTTAGACTTTAGCCTTAGCCCTAGCCTTAGCCCTAGCCTTAGCCTTAGCCTTAGCCTTAGCCTTAGCCTTAGCCTTAGCCTTAGCCTTAGCCTTAGCCTTAGTTATTGGCCGCAAGCCATAAGCCAAAGGCCATAAGCCATTAGCCTTTGGCCTTTGGACTCCAGCCTTCTTTCTCTCTCGATGCGGGGTCGGGCGCGCCGGCCCTACAGGCCGCCCTTGCGCGACGAGATGACCCGCATCACCCCGCGGAAATCGACCGTGTGCAGCGACACGGGCCGGCGCCACACGCGCGCGACGTAGTCCATGACCTTTTCGGCCTGCGGCAGTTCGAGTCCGCGGCCGTCGCGCAGGTAGTCGTGGCGCAGGTCGAGGCTGCCATCGTCGCCCATCTTGTTGACCGTGATGCAGGGCGCCCCGTAATTGAACTTGGGCGCAAGAATCGCCTCGCGCACCGCGTGGATGTCGCGGTTGGCGATTTTGGTGTCGCCGTCCTTGCGCGACTCGTAGACGAACAGGTCGAGCCTTTCGACCAGTTCGTCGTCGAGGTAGTTGCGGATGAAGCCGAAGTCGTCCTCCTCGCGGCAGATCTGGCGCGCCTTATCCATGCCGTGCTTGTCGATGATGTGCTCCCACATCGAAAAGCCGAGATGGTAGGGGTTGAGCGAGAGCGCCAACTGCTGGCCGCTGGCGAAGGGGCGCACGACGTCGGAATGAGCCTTGACGGCCGAGACGTACAGGTCGTGGGGCAGGAAGGTCGCCTCGCGCAGCAGGCGCGCGTGCCAGTACGAGGCCCAGCCTTCGTTCATGATCTGGCACGAAAAAATCGGATGGAAATAGAACGCTTCCTCGCGCACGGCGAGGAAGATGTCGCGCTCCCAGTCCTCGAGATCGGGCGCGTAGTGGGCGATGAACCACAGCAGGTCGGGTTCGGGCTGGGGCGGCAGCGGCGCGCGCACGGGCGGGCCCCCGGCCGGCGCCGGCGCCGCCTCGCCCGGCAGGCGCGCGAAGCGCTCGTTGAAGGCGTCGGGGCCGCGCCCGGCGGGCGCGCCGGCGAAATCGGGGAACAGCGGCCGGTGCAGCGGCTGGTTGACGTCGATGTGGGTCTCGAGCGCGAGCGCGGCGTCGAGCACGGCCTCGACCCGTTCCTGTCCGTGCGTGGCGAAGGCGAGGTCGAGCCGGTGCGCGCGCGCCGCGCTTTGTTCGAGGATGTGGCCGCCGGCCATGGACATGAAACGCGCGAACAGCGCGTTGTTCTTGGCGAAGTCGGCATGGCCGAGCACGTGTGCCGTCACGAGCGTGTTCTCGGCGAGCGAATTTTGTTCGAGCATGAAGGCGTGGCAGGGGTCGCCCGGGAACATGACCTCGAAGATGCGCGAGTGGCCCATGTGCGAGCGCACCAGGTGGTGGATGTAACGCACCCCGAACGACCAGTGGCGCATGCGCACGGGCAGCCCGTAGACGGCGATTTCGACCATGAAGTTGCTCGGCACGAGATCGAAGTGGACGGGATGGAAATCCATGCCGAGTTCGACGGCGAGCGCCTCGATGCGCTCGGCGTAGTCGGCCAGGGTGGGGCTGTCGCCCGGCCCGGTCACGGGACGGGCTCCGCTTGGGCCATGCGACGGGCGGCGGCCATGCGAAGGGCTGCGGCCACGGGGCGGGCGGCGGCCACGGGGCGGGCTAAGGTCAAGGTAGGCACCAGGGTCATGGGACAAGCTCCAGTTCGGTTTGGGCCTCGTCGGAGAAGAACTGGCGCAGGGCCTTCCAGACGTCTTCGGGGGACGCCAGCACGCTGCTGCTGACGGGCAGGCCGCGCCGCGCCAGCTCGTTGCACAGGCGCCGCATCTCGGTCTCGAGCGTGCGCGGCGCGCCGGGCAGGGTTTCGACGTAGCCGATGTGGTTGAGGACGGCGCCCAGCTCGCCCAGCGCGAGCGTGGCCGCGCCCCTGTCCTCGGTGAAGTTTTCACCGTCCGAGGCGTAGAACAGGTAGATGTTGTTGTGGGCCGGGTCGAGCTGCTGGCCCACGAGCTCGAGCGCGAGCCGGAACGCGCTCGAGGCGATCGTGCCGCCGATGCCGCTGACCTGGAAGAACTCGCTCTCGGAGAACTCCCAGGCGTGCGTGGTGTGCGCGATGAAGCGCGTCTCGACCCTGGCGTACTTGCGCCGGATGCCCTGCAGCGCGAAGAAGAAGAACGATTTGGCCAGATTGCGCTCGATCTGGGTCATGCTGGCCGAGACGTCGATGACGAAGAGGATGACCGCGCTCGTGCTCGGGCGCCGGCGCGTGACCAGCTGGCGGAAGCGCAGGTCGTCGTTGGTGAACGGCACCGGGTCGGCCTGCACCGCGCGCCGCTTGATCGCCTCCTTGACGGTGCGCCGCCGGTCCAGGCGCGAACGCGCGCCGCGCTTGTCCCAGCCCTCGCGCACGTATTCGAACTCGTCGATGCGATCGCCCGGCTTGGGCCGCAGGTCGGGCAGCTTGAGCTCGTTCCAGACCCAGTCCATGACGTCGTCGATCGAGAACTCGAGCAGCAGCCTGACCTCGCCGTCGCTGTCGCCGCCGTCGGGCTCTGCGGCCTCGTCGGGCCCCGGGTCGGGCCGGCCCTGGCGCAGCACGTCGCCGGGATGGCCGTCGCCCTGGCCCGCGCCCGATTCGGTGCGCGCGTCGGACAGGCGGAAGCGCGCGTGCTCGAGCAGGCGCACCGGCACCTGCACGGTGCGCTCCTGCGGTCCGGTGATGAGGTCGGGCCCGGCGATCAGTTCGGGCAGGTGGTTCTGGACCGCCTCGCGCACCTTGTCGTTGTGGCGCAGCCAGTCGCGCGCGCCGCGCGAGAACAGGTCGTACCAGGCAGTGCTGATGGTTGCCGTCACTCGGATCCTTTCAGCCGGCTATTCCTGGGCCAGCAGCGTGGTCACGTAGTTGAGCGCCTCGCGCGCGCTGTGGCTGTCGTAGCCGTATTCGTCGACAAGGCGTTTTTCGACGGCGGAGATCTTGGTGCGGATCTCGTCGTCGGGCCGCTTGGCCGAGCTCACCAGGCGCAGCACGTCGCGCCGCTGTTCGAACAGGTATTGCTGGACCGCGTCGTTGAGCTGCATGTGGCTCTCGAGGCTGAACTTGACGCCGCGCTTGTAGGCGCCCATCGCCTTGCGCACGACCTCCTGCCGGAACGACTGCTTGCCCGACTCCGAGATGTGGATTTTTTCCTCGACCGCGCGCAGGAAGCGCTCGTCGGGGCGGCGCTCCTCGTTGGTGATCGGGTCTTTGATCTGGCGGTTGTCGAGCATGGCTTCGACCTCGTCGAGGTATTTGTTGAGCAAGTCCTGCGCCTCCTGCTCGAACGACACGAACAGGGCCTTGTGGACGTCCTGCTTGACCCAGCGGTTGTAAAAATCTTTGCGCGTGAGCACGAGATAGTCGACCCACTTGCGTTTTTTCTTGGCCTCGATGCGGGCGTCGCTCTCGATGCCGTCCTTGAGCGCGAGCAGCACGTCCATGGTGCTCAGGCTCTTTTGGTTGGACTGGATGATCGCGTTCGACAGCGCGTTGATGACGAAGCGCGGCGACACGCCGGCCAAGCCCTCGTCGGGCGCCTTCTCCTTTTCTTTGACACGCCGCACGTCGGAGCGGTTCACGCCCTCGACCTCCTCGTCGGCGTGGATGCGGATTTTTTTGACCAGCTCGACCTCCTTGTCGTCGGCGTCCTGGATCCGGCTCAGGATCGCGAACACGGCCGCCGCGTGCAGCACGTGCGGGTCGAGGTGGACGTCGCGGAACGCGGGCGCGGCCGAGGAGATCAGTTTTTTGTAGATGCGCGCCTCCTCCTTGTAGTTGAGCGTGTACGGCACCTGGATGATCACCATGCGGTCGAGCAGGGCCTCGTTCTCGCTCTCTTGCAGGAATTTGCGGAACTCGGCCAGGTTGGTGTGGGCGAGGATGGTCTCGTCGAGGTAGATCAGGGGGAAGCGCGAGACCTTGACGTTTTTCTCCTGCGTGAGCGTGAGCAGCAGGTACAGGAACTCGCGCTTGACCTTGAGGATTTCGATCATTTCGAGCACGCCGCGGCTGGCCGCGTACACCGCGCCCGACCACGACCAGGCGCGCGGGTCGCCCTCGTCGCCGAATTCGGCCACCTTGGACAGGTCGACCGAGCCGACCAGGTCGGCCAGGTCGGCGGTGGTGGGGTCGTGCGGCGCGTAGGTGCCGATGCCGCTGCGGCCGGACTCGGAGATGAAGAAGCGCTCGATTGGCATCTGCAGGAAGTCGCCCGCGTACTGGTCTTCCAGGCGGGCGCGGCAGTGCGGGCAGACCTCGCCGGCGATGTCGATGCCGTAGGTGTTGCGGCAGGCGGCACGCATGGTGTGCGGCACCAGGTGCAGCGGCGACTCGTGCACCGGGCAGCCGGCGATCGCGTACAGCGCGCCGTCGTCGGTGTGGCTGTATTCCTCGAGGCCGCGCTTGAGCAGGATGACGAGCGTCGACTTGCCGCCCGAGGGCGGCCCGAGCAGCAGCAGCAGGCGGCGCCCGACCTCGGAGCCGGCGGCGGCCGCCTTGAAGTAGTCGACCACGCGCAAGATCGCCTCGTCGATGCCGAACAAGTCGTCCTCGAACAGGTGGCAGCGCAGCGCGCCCTTGTCGTCCTCGGTGCAGGTGGCGCGAATCATGTCCCAGACGTACTGGTGCGAGCTGCGCGCGACGTTTGCGGGCGCCTGCGGCAGGACCGTCTCCATGAACTGCGCGAACGTGCCCGACCAGTGGCCGGCGCGGTGCTGCCGCGTGAACAGGCCCAGGCTTTTGAGGAAATGGTCCTGCTGCTGCGATTGCCGGGACTCGGGCCCGTCGCCAAGTGTCGTCACAGTGCCTCCGGTGTCAGGTCGAATGCGAGGCAGGGTGATGGCCGCTCGCGCAGCATCCAGTATCGGTGCGGCGCGTTCGTCGTCGCTGAGGGGTGTCAACGCGCGCGGGTGAACCGGCGCGCCGATCTGGCGGACTTAAGAATGGAAAAAGGGCGGCGCCCGCGTCGCGGGGCCGCCCTCCGTCCAAGCACCGGCGCGCCGGCGCCCGGGATTTAGAACTTGGCGTGCAGTGTCACCCGCAGCGCGCGCGGCGAACCGGGCGTGATGTTGTTGTCGTTGTGGGCCGAGGCGTAGTATTTTTTGTCGAGCAGGTTCTCGATGTTGGCCTGCACCTTGTACTTGGCGTCGATCTGGTAGAACACGGCGCCGTCGACCCGGGTGTAGCCGGGCAGGGTGGTCTTGGCCGCGCCGGTGCCGGCGAACATCTCGTCGCGGTAGACCAGGCCCAGTCCGGCCGCCCAGGCCGGCGTGAACTGGTAGCGGTTCCACAGCGACAAGGTGGTTTTCGGTACCTGCGCGACCGGGGTGCCGGCGGCGATGCTGCCCGATTTTTCCTCGTAGACCGATTCCTGCCACGCGAAGCCGCCCATCACGCTCCAGCGCTTGGTGAGCTTGCCGGCCAGGCCGAGTTCGACGCCCTTGCTGGTTTGCCCGGGGGCCAGCTCCGACACGCCGGCGACGGCGGTGGGGACGACGACGTTGCTGCGCTCGAGCCGGTACAGCGCGGCGGTGGCCGAGAGCTCGTCCGAGACGTCCCACTTGGCGCCCAGCTCGATGTTCTCGAACTCCTCCGGCTCGAACGCGGCGGTGCTGGCCGCCAGCGACGACAGCTGTTCGCCCGCGCGCGGCTGGAACGCCACGCTGTAGCTGCCGTACAGCGACATCGCCTCGAACGGCTTGTAGACCAGGCCCACGCGCGGCGAGACCGGGGTGTCGGTGATCTTGATGCGGGTCGGGGCCGTGCCCGGCGCGCCCTTCTTGTCGAGGAAGTCGACGCTGAAGCGGTCGTAGCGCAGGCCGACGATGGCCTGCCATTGGGGGCCCAGTTCGATCTGGTCCTGCAGGTACACGGCCGCGACGCTCGAGGTGCCGCTGTTGACCGCGTCGGTCGGCGTGCGCGCGAAGTTGACCGGCGTGTTGACATTGCCCGCCACAGCGCTCACCGGGAATGTCGCCGCGTTCGTGAACCCGAACTTGCCGCTCATGCGCAGGTTGTCGGTCTCCTGGCGGCCCAACTCGAGGCCGGTGGAGATCTTGTGCTTGAGCGCCCCGGTCGAGACCGAGAACATCAGGTCGGTTTGGTTGAACAGGTTGCTGCGCCCGGTCGCGTTGTTGTACGCGGCCAGGGTGAGCGTGTCGTTGGTGGTGCTGACGGACGAGCTGGCATACACGTTCTGGTAGAACTTGTCGTAATCGGCGTAGCGGCTGCGGTTGCGCAGGGTCACGCCGTTGCCGAAGTCGTGCTCGAGGAGCGCGCTGAAGGCGTTCACGCGCGACCAGGTCGGGCTGTTGTCGAGGTCGCCCATGATGGTCGACGGATCGGCATCGTACGGGCGGCGGTTTTGCGAGGCGATGCCGCGGTCGGCCTCGCGCGTGTCGCGGAAGTGCTCGTAGCCGAGCAACACGCTGGTGTTGGCGCCGGCGCGGATCGCCAGCGTCGGGTTGATGCCGGCGCGGCGCACGGTGACGCCCTCGCGGAAGCTGTCGGAGTCCTCGGCCATGACGTTGACGCGGAACGCCATTTTGTCGTTGATCGCCTGGCCGAGGTCGGCCGTGGCGCGCCGGTTGTTCCAGCGGCCCAAGGTGAGCGAACCGCCGGCGATGCTGTTCCATTGCGGCGTCTTGCTGACGCGGTTGATGACGCCGCCCGAGCCGCCGCGGCCGAAGATCATCGCGTTCGAGCCCTTGAGGGCCTCGACGCTGTCGATGTTGTAAAAGTCGCGGAAGTACTGGACGTCGTCGCGCACGCCGTCGATGAAGAAGTCGGCGGTCGAGGCGCTGCCGCGGAACACGGCGGCGTCTCGGTTGCCCTCGCCCTGCGAGGTGACGATGCCCGGCACGTAGCGGATCACGTCGGCCATGTTCTGCATGGCCTGGTCGCGCATGAATTCCTGGGTGATCACGGTGATCGCCTGCGGCGTGTCGCGCAGCAAGGTGTCGGTCTTGGTCGCGCTCGAGGTGGTCTTGGCCGCGTAGTTGGTCTCGGCCGTGCCGATCACCTTGACCTCCTGCAAGGTCGCGCCGTCCTTCGGCGCCGGCGCGGTTTGCGCCATGGCATGGCCGCCGACCAGCGACAGCAGCGCGAGGTGCACGGCGGCGGCGATCAAGGTGGGGCGGGTGCGTGAAGTCGGTGCGGCGTTGTCGCTTTGCATGATGCTTACCTGAATAGTAATGAGAATGACTCGCATTATCACTCATCAAGCGCATTTTGGCAATGGAGCCCGCCGCGCGCGCCGCGCGGCGGGGCCGGCGCCCCACATCCCGCCGCGCCGGGGCCACGAAGAATTGCCTGGGCGCGCCATTGGGCAGGGTGGCGAAGGCGCCGCGGGGGGCGGACTAGGTGTCGCCGTTGCCGCCGATGGTCGGTGCCTAGGAGCCTGTCGGACTTATGGAGTCGAAGCGAAAAAAGTGCTGGGCGAGGACAGATTTTGACGATTTCGCAGTGCCAATAGCGAGCTATTGGCCGAAAAAGCGGCGAAATATCGACCGTCCAGCACTTTTTGCAGCCGACGATCCTAAGTCCGACAGGCTCCTAGTAGAGCGGCTCCTGCCGCGGATCGCGCGGCGCGTCGTCCGGCGGCAGCGGGATTGGCAGCGGGATCGGCTCCTGCGCCGGCACCGCCAGCTCGCCGCTGCGGGGCTCGCCATCGCCATCGCCATAGTACCCGCCGTCGCCGTCGCCATAGTCCCCGGCATCGCCCTCCGGGTCCGGCTCGGGCGGCGGCGCGCCCTCCTGCTGGATGTCGCTCGGCCCCTCCATGACCTCCTCGGGCTCCTCGCTCGGCCGCACCGGCGCCGGGCGCCCGTTCGGGAACAGCGCGGCCGCGTCGACCTTGCCGCTGGCGATCGCGGCCTTGAAGAAGTCGCCCACGACCAGGATCGCGTTGTGCCCGCCCTGGCCCCAGTAATTGCTGCGCATCGTCACGCGCGCGTCGTTGAAGCCGACCCAGGCGCCGGCCACGAGGTCCGGGTGCATCAGGATGAACCAGCCGTCGGCGTTGTTCTGGGTGGTGCCGGTCTTGCCGGCGACGTCGCCGTGGATGCCGAAGCGGTAGCGCACGCCGGTGCCGGTGCCGCGGTTGACGACCCCGCGCATCATGTCGATCAGGGCCGCCGCCGACTCGGCCGACATGGCGCGCCGGGCCGCCTCTCCACCGAACTCGGCGAGCACCTTGCCGCCGCGGTCGGTGATGCGCGTCACCAGCACCGGCTTGCGGTACTCGCCCTGGGCGGCGATGCTCGCGTAGGCGTTGACCATCTCGAGCAGGGTGACCGGGCTGGTGCCGAGCGCGAGCGAGGGCACGGGGTCGAGCTTGCTGTTCGTGACGCCGAGCCCGCGCGCCATCTTGACGATGGCCGGCAGGCCCACGTCCTGCATGACCTGGGCCGTGATCGTGTTCTTGGAGAACATCAATCCCTCGCGCATCGACATCGAGTTGCCGCTGCTGCCGCTCATGTCGCTCGGGCGCCACACGGTGCCGTCGCCGGCCTTGATGTCGAGCACGGTGTCGACGTAGCGGTGCTCGGGCGAGATGCCCTTCTCGAGCGCGGCGCCGTAGACGAAGGGCTTGAAGGTCGAGCCCGGCTGGCGCTGGGCCTGCGACACGTGGTCGAACTGCCCGCGCTGGAAATCGCGGCTGCCGACCCAGGCCCTGACCGCGCCGGTGTGCGGGTCCATCGCCATGAAGCCGATCTCGAGCCGCTCCTTGCCGGTGCGCAGGCGGGCGATGAAGGCGCCGTCCTGCTTGAGCCGCCTGAGCGCGTCGGGCCCGGCCTCGCCGCCCTCGACCGCCTTGCGGTACTCGGCCGACTCGCGCACGAAGCTGTCGGCCATCTTGCGCCGCGTCTGCCAGAAATACTTGAACGGCTTGACCGAATGGTGCATCCCGGCGTACGCGGCGGTGGACGGGGTCGAGCCCATGCCGGGCCGGCTCCATTCGACGTCGGCCACCATCTGCAAGGCGTTGCCCTGGCGCTCGACGGCGCGGTTGGCGGCCTGCTGCAGCCCGTAGTCGAGCGTGGTGTGGACGACCAGGCCGTCGAGGGCCAGGTTGTAGTCGTTCTCGTCGGCCCATTCGATGAGCCACTTGCGCACCTGCGCGGTGAAGTGGGTGTCGCTGGCGGCGCGCGTGTCCTGGCGCGAGAAATTGACGCGCAGGCGGCGCTTGACCAGCCTCTTGTGCTCGGCCTCCTTGATGATGCCGTGTTTGAGCATCTGCCCGAGCACCACGTTGCGCCGCTTGAGCGAGCGCTCCGGGTTCGACACCGGGTTGTAGTAGTTGGTGCCCTTGAGCATGCCGACCAGCGTGGCGCTCTCGAGGATGTCGAGCTTGGCGGCGCTTTTGTCGAAGTAGGTGCGCGCGGCCATCTCGATGCCGAAGGCGTTGTACAGGAACGGCACGGTGTTCAAATACGCCTCGAGGATCTCGACCTTGTTGTAGGTGCGCTCGATCTTGATCGCCGTGATCATCTCCTTGACCTTGCGGTTGATGTTGCGCGAGCGCCCGATCTCCTCCGGGAACATGTTGCGCGCGAGCTGTTGGGTCAGGGTCGAGCCGCCCTGGGCGTCGCCGCCGATGGTGTAGACGATCGCGCCGATCGTGCGCTTGAAGTCGATCCCGCTGTGCTTGAAGAAGCGGTGGTCCTCGGTCGCGACCAGGGCGGCGATCACGTGCGGGGAGATCTGGTTGATCGTCACGCGCTCGTGCACGCCCTGCTCGAAGCTGGCGAGCTCCTTGCCGTCGGCCGAGACGATGACGGTGGCCTGGGCCGCGCGCGCCTGGCGCAGGTCGCGGATGCCGGGGGTGCCGGGAATGAGGATCAGCACGTACAGCAGCAGCAGCGCGAGCACGGCGGCCATGCCGAGCAGGCCGACGAGGATGTTGCGCTTGAGCGGCGGATAGCGCATCAGCCAGGCGCGCAGGCGCGCGCTGGCGGTGCGCACCCGCTCCAGGGTGGCGCCCGCCAGGCGCCGCAGTTGGGTGCCGATCCGCATGGTCAGCTTTTGATTGTCGTCCACTTTGCTACCTTACACGTCGTTGTTCGTTGTTTGAATGCAGTGGGCAAGTATAGCCGAGCGTGGTCGAAACGCACTCGAAAGTTGCTCGCGCGCACCGCCGGCGCGGGCCGGGCGCGCCGCGCGGCTCAATCGAGCAGCCACAGTTTCTTGCGCGTGAGCGGGGTTTGCTCGGGCAGCAGCGGGTTGTCGAGCTCGACGACCCGGCGCGAGCGCAGCGCCGAGCGCGCGAGCTCGGCGTCGTGGAACTGCTTGAACAGGCGGTCGAACGCGCCGTCGGCGAGCATCGCCTCGAGTCCGCGCTCGACGTCGCGCGCGAGCGCGTGGTTGTCCTTGTGGACGAAGAAATAGATCGCGCTCGGATAATGGAGCACCACCGACGGCGCCACCGACAGGCCCTCGCCCTCGAACCGGGCGGCCTCGCGCCAGACCTCCCCGATCGAGCGCGGGAAGTAGTCGACCCGGCCGCTGAGCAGCATCGGAAAAGTCGAGTCGTAGCTCGCGCTGCCGTAGGCCTGGAAGCCGTTGGCCCGCAGGATGGCGAGGTCGGGCCAGTCCCGGACCTGCACCGCGAGCAGGCGTTTGAGCGCGGCGCCGTCGCGGTGCGATTCGAAGCGGGCAAGGTCGGCGTCGCGGATCAGCAGCAGGCGCCAGCCGATCAGGCCCTTGTCGATGGGGATGCGGATCGGCAGCAGCTTCTGTTCGCGCTCGCGCGACGTCATGGTCCAGACCACGTCGATGGCGCCGCCGTGCTCGAGCTCCAACAGGGCGCGGCGCTGCTGCATCGGCATGCGCGCCGGGCGCGCGGCGTACTTGGCGCCCGAGTAGGCGAGCGCCCGCCGCAGGAGTTGTTCGGGATATTCGCCGCGCACGTCGCCCGCGCTGCCCTCGATGGGATAGGCGACCCGGGCCGGCGCCGCCGCCACCGCCGCCGGCGCCGCCGCGCCCGCGTGCAACAGCAACACCGCCGCCGCGCACCAGGCGCGCAGCCTCATTCGAACAGCCACAATTGTTTGCGCGCGAGCGGGGTCCGCTCCGGCAGCACCGGGTTGCCCAGCTCGAAGATGCGGCGCGATTTGAAATCCGATTTTCTCAGGGCCTCGTCGTGGAACTTGTAGAACAGGCGGTCGAACGCGCCGTCGGCGAGCATTTTTTCAAGGCCAGCCTCGAGGTCGCGCCCGAGCTCCTTGTTGCCCTGATTGACAAAAAAATACATCGCGGCCGGGTAGTGCAGGCCGACCCCGGGCGCCACCGACAGCCCGCGCGCACCGAAGCGCGCGATCTCGCCCCAGACCTCGCGCACCGAGCGCGGGAAGTAGTCGATGCGCCCGCCGATCAGCATCGAAAACGACGATTCGTAGCTCGAGCTGCCGTACACCTGGTAGCCGTTGGCCTCGAGGATCGCGCGGTCGGGCCAGTCGCGCCCCTGCACCGCCGTCAGCGCCTTGAGTTCGGCGTTGCCGGTGATGGCGCCGAATTTGGCCTGGTCGGCGTCGCGCACGAGCAGCAGGCGCCAGCCGATCAGGCCCTTGTCGATGGGGATGCGGATCGGCAGCATTTGTTGTTCGCGCTCGCGCGTGGTCATGGTCCAGAGCACGTCGATGATGGCCCCGCGCGCCAGCTCCGAGACGGCCCGGCTTTGCTGCATTGGCAGGCGCGACGGCCTGGTCTGGTATTTGCCGCCCGAGTAGGCCAGCGCCGCCGCCAGCAGTTGCTCGGCGTAGACGCCGCGCAGGTCGGCGCTGCTGCCCTCGGGCCGCGGGAAGACGACCGTGGTCGGGGCGGCGCCGGCATTGGCGCACAGCAGCGCGGCCAGCACGGCGGCGCGGCGCAACAACTGCCTGTTCGCGCAAGAGAGCATCATAGAAATCACAGCCTTCCCGTGCCCATTCATTAGTCGGTCGCAAGTATCTTGTATTGCGTGCAAGTAAATTGTAGCGCAATACAAGCGCCAACGGTGCACGCGAGACGGCAAAAAATCGGGGCGCCGGCGGCCGGGCCAGAGAGCCAATCGAACTTGGGATGGTCGGTTGCAAAAAGCGCCGGACGGCGCAGATTGCGCCGCTTTCGCGGCCAATAGCTCGCCATTGGCGCCGCGAAATCGTCACAATCCGTCCTCGCCCGACACTTTTTCCGCTTCGACTCCCTCGGTCCGACATCCTCCTAGCGCGCGAAGCGGGCCAGGTCGGGGTCGTCGTCCGGCTGCAGCGGCAGGTTGGTCAGCGCGGCGATTTCGGGCAGGTCCAGCATGCCGCTCTTGACCACGACCTTGCCCCGCTTGTCCTTTCAGATCGTGACCGGCGTGCCCGCCAGGCCCATGCGCTGCAGCAGGGCGCCGTTGGCGTCGACGCTGGCGGCCACCGCGGGGTTGGCCCGCGCGCTCGTGCGCGCCGACGCGGTGAACGGCTTGCCCATGTCGCGCTCGAGGCGCAACAGCGCCGCGCGCGGATCGGCGTCGCCCAGCACGCCGATCGCCTTGGGCATGCTGGTCGGACCCAGCGTGGCGACCAGCACCCAGCGCACCTGCAGGCCGATTTTCTGGTAGGGCTGGAAGGCCTTCCACAACAGGTGGCAAAAGGTGCAGTTCGGATCGATGACGGCGTAGACCACGCTCTTGGGATTGGCCAGCGTGCCCTCGGCCACGTAGGCCGACTTGCCGAGCTCGTCGAACCGGGCCCGGTGGTCGGGCTTGGGCAGGTGGCGCTCGGCGTAGCCGGCCGTCAGGACCACGCCGTCTCCGCCTATCAGGTCGCCGACCAGCAGGGTCTTGTTGTCGGCGGTCGAATAGGCCAGCGAATGGCGGCCCTGCGAACTGAGGACCCAGCCGGTCAGGCCGGACGCGGCCGGGAATTTCTTGACGACCGTGGCGCCGCGCTCGAGCGCGCGCTGGATCGGCTTGGGATAGGCCTCGGCCGCGCCGGCCCACGGCGCCGGCGCGAGCAAACCGGCGGCCGCGGCCAGCCGCAGCAGGCCGCGCGTGGCGCGCCGCAAGCGGCGGGGAGGGTGCGGCGGCGCGCTCGGAATAGGCATGGATGGTCTCTTGTCGGCTGGTGGCTATTGCTGGTGTTTAACAAGCGTAGCGCGCCAGACTTAGCCGAGGGTTAAACGGGGCCTCTTTTGACGGCGTCTGACCGGGGCCCGCCAAGCGCGCGCGGCAAGCCTGGCCGCGCCTGCGTGCGCGGCGAGGTCGGGATCGCCAAGGCACGTGCATGCAATAGAGAAAAAATATCCGCGCGCGCGGCGCGCAACCCCCGGGCCGATTGCAGGTCCAACCCTTGTTATTGTTCTTACCTGATTGATAGAGGAGGGCGCCATGGCGCACGCAAACCCGATCCAAATCCAGAAATACCTCAAGGGCGTCGACTACCCCGCCAGCAAGGCCGAGCTGATCGAGAACGCCAAAAACCTCGGCGCCGACGAAAGCGTCTGCGCCTCGCTTGAGCAATTGCCCGACGAAGACTTCCAGACGCCGGCGCAGGTGAGCGAGGCGTTCAAGGGGCCGTCCGTGGACCACGCCGAGGGCGCCGGGCCGCGGCAGGGCGGGGGGGCCCGGACGACGCCCCGCGCGCCAGCGGCGCCAACGAGTTCCTGACCTAGGCGATGGAGGACTCGATGGCCCAAATCGAACTGTCCCTGGCGGCGCTCAAAAAATCGGGCAACGAGGCCTTGCGCGTGCTGGCCCAGAGCATGATCGACGAGCACGGCAAGCTCGGCCAGGAAATGGAGCAACTGGCGAAGGAGCGGAACCTCGCGATCCCGGCGCCGCAAGACCCCAGCCACAGCGGCGCGGCCAAGATGCAACGCCTGTCCGGGCGCGAGTTCGAGCGCCGCTTCGTCGAGACCAATCTGCGCGACCACGAGAAGAGCCTGAAGGTGTTCCAGCACTACGCGGGCGCCGAATCCGACCGCAAGCTCAAGGCGCTGGCCGGGCGCGCCGAAAAAATGGTCGCCTCCCACCTCAAGATGCTCCGGGAGCTCGAGAAAAACCTGGCCAAGTAGCGGGCCGATCCAAGCAACGGGCCGATCCAAGCAACGGGCCGATCCAAGTAGCGGGCCAATTCATGGCGATCATCCTAAACCGCCCGTATGGCGAACTGAACATCGGCGACAGCGCGCACCTGGAGCGCACCCTCGGCCAGCGCGACATCACGCTGTTCGCGGTCATGTCGGGCGACCTCAATCCGGCCCATGTCGACGAGGAGTACGCGCGCTGCGGCAGGTTCCACGGGGTCATCGCGCACGGCATGTGGACCGGCGCGCTGATCTCGACCGTGCTGGGCACCATGCTGCCGGGCCCGGGCACGATCTACCTTGCCCAGTCGCTGCGCTTCCTGCGCCCCGTCGGGCTAGGCGACACCGTCACCGTCACCGTCAAGATCCTGCAGATGCACCCGGTCAGCCGCCGGGTCGTCCTCGATTGCAGCGTCGTCAACCAAAATGCCGACATGGTCGTGGCCGGCACTGCCGAGGTGATCGCGCCGGCCGAAAAAATAGCGCGCCCGAGGGTGGCGCTGCCGCGGGTGGTCCTCGAAGGGTAATGGAGGCCGGTTGAGACTGTTTGAGGCTGGTTGAGGCTGGTCGAGGGTAGATGGGGCCAGATGGCGAGGCGAGGCGCCGGGCTGCCGTCACGGCTGCCGTCACGCGCACGTTCGGTCGCATCCAATATAGACAGCAGAAAAATTCACACACTGTTTGCGCAAAATCAAATCTTTCATTGCCTCAAGGCCATCTTTATTGACATATGATGAAGGGCGCGCCGCAACGCGGCGACGGCGCGGGCCGCCTTCATGGTGGCGTGCGAGGGTAAAATCACCAAACATCGGCAGTGCGCCGCGAAGCGCCGCAATCATTTTGGAGCGAGTATGTCCGTGCGTGTTGTAGTCACTTACGAAGGCTTGACGCTGAGATCCGAAAAACGCATTCGTGTTCTCGTCGAGGATGCCAATAAGCGCGAAAACGCCGCTTCGGCCCTCACCTACTACCACTGGGCGCGCGGGGTTTACCTGCTGTGGCGCGAATTGGCCGAAACGCTCACCAACGACAGCGCCGCCCTCGAATGCGACGGCGAACGCCTGTTTCGCCTGTCGTCCTTGCCCTCGCCGCTGATGCCGGGCGCGCGCCTGCCCGATTCGCGCGGCGCGCGCAAGCAGGCGTTCGATTGGTCGACTGTCAATATCCAGTAGCGCGCGTGGGAGGCGGAATGCAAATCAAACTTGTACGCCATGGCCAATCGCTGTCCAACACAGGCGCGCTCAGGGCGCACGAAGTGGGCGACTCCGGCATCGCGCTAAGCCCGGCCGGGGTGGCGCAAGCGGGCGCCGCCGGGCGCACCATCGGCCGCGAGTTCATCGCGACATCATTGGTATATTGCTCCCCGTACATGCGAACCCGGCAAACGACGGCCGAGATCCTGCGCGCCGTCGACGCGGCCGGCCAGACCAGGGTGTACGAGGATCCGCGCCTGCGCGAAGTCGAGCGCGGCTACCTCGACGAGGCGTCCCAGCACGAGGCGCGCAAGATCCACGGCTGGTTTTACTACCGCCATTCAGGCGGGGAGAGTCCCGCCGACTGCTACGACCGCACGTCCGCCTTCCTTGAAAGCCTGATGCGGCAGGCGCGACGCCGCGACGCCGCGGGCGCCTTGATCGTCACGCATGGCATGACGATCCGGTGTTTTGTCACGCGCTTCCTGCATCTCACGGTCGAGCAGTTTGAAATGCTCGCCAATCCATCCAATTGCGACATCATCACGATCGCGCCCGTCGCCGGGCTCGCCGCACCGGTGTTCCAATGCGGACGGTGGGGCGTCGAGGGCATACGCCTGCGCCCGTAGCGTAGTCAAAAAAGACCCTAAACAAGACCCTAAACAAGACCCTCAACGAGGCCCGCCGCGCGGGACGTCCAGCCTCATTTTCCCGAAAAGAAGGCTTTCTTCTGGGCCGCGTAGGCGGGCGATTCGCGCGCGTGTTCGACGGCATCCCAGATCCGCTGCGCAAGCTCGGGCTCGACCGCGTGCCCGAGCAGGATGTAGTAGCTCTTATCCTCGATCGGCGGCAGCACCATTTTAAGTTTTTCGGCGTATTCCGGATTGCGGTCGAACTCGAACAGGGCGCCGCTTTGCAGGATGACGGCCGCGTCGGAACGGTTCAGCAGCAGTTTGCGCAAGGTCGCGTCGCTGCCCTTGCTGCCGTCGTCGACCCTGATGCCGAGCGCGCGCAGCGTCTCCGCGATGGAAACCTGGAAACTCGTTGCTATCCTCGCGCCCGCCGGTTGCACGGTCTTGCCGTCCCAAAACACCCCGCTGCCCTTGAAGCGCACCAGCACGTACTGCTCGTTGAACAAGCGCTTGCTTCGATCGGGCCTGCCCTGCGCATCGACCGGATAGCGGCCAAACTCAAGCCGCTCGGGTTTGAAGCTGGCGGCGAGCGCGCCGCGGAAGCGTCCGGCCTTGACCTCGGTGAGGCAGCGTTGCCACGGCATGCCCGTCAAAATCACGCGCCGGTCCAATTTCTCGGACGCGAGCGTAACAAGGCGCAACGCCAGCCCGGGCCTGTCATGCGTGATCCACGGGTAGCTGGTGTCCTTGTTGTAGCAAAAGGTCAGGATGTCGCCGCCCAACGCGGCCGGCGCAAGCAGGCACAGTGCGCTGAGCAAAAGCAGGCGGGGGGGCAAGAAGGCATTCAATGGACGATCCCGATCGGCAGGTCGAAACCCGACGTTGTTAATTGTCGCGATGCACCACTATATCCCCACTCGCCATTTATCGCATTTGCTTAATCTAGCGCCAAGCCCCGTCAATACGCCCCCCGGGGCCGGCGCTAAGGCCGACCAGCGTGTCGAAGGTGGTGAAGACAAGTCCGGTCAGCAGGGGGAATTGCAGGTTGCTGAGTTGGAGGTTGGCCGTCATGTCGACCGCGAACTTTCACCCCGGCTTCACACGGGGCGCATGTCCGCTTCATATTCGCGTGCGATCCTCGCTACCCGACTGCTCAGTGAGGTAAGGCCATGGAGTTGCACATTCGCGGGGTCTGCCAGCCCGATGCCGACGGCGTGCCCACGCTGGAGAAGGTATCCATCACCATTCCGAAGGGAATCTACGGTCTGCTCGGCCCCAAAGGGGCCGGCAAGTCGACCCTGATGCGCATCCTCGCCACGCTGCGGGCGCCCGCCGCCGGCAGCGTCCAGCTTGGCCCGACCGACCTGTTGGGCCGGAACGAAGAAATTCGCCGCTCGATCGCCTACCTGCCGCAAGAGTGCGGGGCCTATCCACAGTTGAGCGCGGAGAAGTTGCTCGACTACCTCGCCATGCTGAAGGGGTTTTCGCAACGCCGTGGCGGGCGCGCAGCGGTCGTGGAGGCGCTGTTGCGGCGGACCCGGCTGTGGGAGGCGCGCAAGCAGGAGCTCGGCCGGTGCCCGCCCGGCATGCGCCGGCGCTTCGGCCTCGCGGTGGCCTTGCTGGGCAACCCAAAGCTCGTGATCGCCGACGAACCCACCGCCGGCCTCGACCCGTCCGAGCGCGCTTGTTTTTTGAGCCTGTTGGGCGCGCTGGCCGAGGACAGCATCGTCATCCTCGCCACCCGCGTGGTGGAAGACGTCAGCCGCCTGTGCCCAAAAATGGCCATAATCGACCGCGGGGAGATCCCGCTCGAGGCCGAGACGGGGCGCGCAATCGCCGAACTGCGCGGGCGTGTCTGGGCCGGCACCCTGGCGCCGGAAGCGCTGTCCGCCGTTGCGCGATGGCATGCCGTGTTGTCGACCAAGCCATCGGGCGACGGCGTCGCCGTGCGCGTCTTGAGCGAGGCGGTGCCGGGCGCAGGCTTTGCGTCGGCAGAGCCCGATCTGGGCGACGTCTATGCGCGCGTGATGGCGCTCCCTGGACCCGGGACCGGGCGGCGCGTGAGGTGAACGCGGCTACTCTTCCATGCCGAGCAGCGCTTCGATATCGACGATCGCCATGCGCAGCATGAGTTCCGCGCTCGCCTCGGACGGGGCGACGCCGGCCACGATCGCATCGGGCACCGATTTTTTCATCACACCGTCCCGTTCGATAAAATACTCGTCGTCGTCATAGGAAATGTTATAGCGCAGGCGCTTGCCGTGGCTTCCGACATGTTCGGTGGAAGGCATGGTGGTTCTCCGAAGTGGACGTTGGTCAGGCCGATCTTACAACCTAAGCCATCAAGCGGTCGGACGTCACAAATTGGTTCCTGACAACGCCCTGATTACAAGCTGCCAACGGTGTGTGAACCCCTTGCGGCTAAGATAGCCGGATCGGAAACCACCATCGAGCCGGACCATGCGCCGCGCCGCGCGCGCACCGGCGCCGGCAAGGCCGTACTCGAAAATCGATCCGATCCGGCATTAGACACGGGGGCGTGCCCCAACTCCCGGGGCCGGTCGGCAACGGTTGCCGGCGCTCGCGCCAGGCGACGCACATGCTAAGATTCTTTTTTACAATCATATGTTGTGATTAAGGAATCCCTGATGCGTCTTCCCGTTTTATCGCTGGGCGCCTTGCTGCTCGCCGCCGGACCCGCCAACGCCGATCGACTCGACGACGCCATCAAGGCGGAGATGGCGCGCCGCCACGTCCCCGGCGTGGGCATCCTCGTGATCAAGGATGGCAAGGTCATCCGCGAAAAGGGTTATGGCCTGGCCAACGTCGAACACAATGTGCCGGTTGGGCCGCAGACGGTGTTCCAGTCGGCGTCGATCGGGAAAACCTTCACCGCCGCGCTGGTCATGTTGTTGGCCGAAGACGGCAAGCTCGGTCTCGACGACAAGGTCTCCAAACACCTCGCGAACACGCCCAAGGCGTGGGAGGCGATCACGATCCGGCATCTGCTCACGCACACATCGGGCCTGGGCGACCCGTATCAAAAGCTCGACCTGCGCAAGGATTACACCGACGAGGAATTGATCGCGCTCGAAGCGACGATCCCGATGCTCTTCGCGCCGGGCGAGAAATGGGTATACAGCAATATGGGCTACCACCTGCTCGGCTTCATCTGCACCAGGGCAGGGGGCAAGTTCTATGGCGAGCAGTTACGCGAACGAATCTTCGAGCCGCTCGGCATGGGCGCGCGCATCGTCAGCGAGTCCGACATCGTGCCGCACCGCGCGGCCGGCTACGACTGGCGCGACGGCAAGCTCAAAAACCAGGACTGGGTCGCGCCGCGCCTGAACACGACCGCGGACGGCACGGTCCATGTGACGGCGCGCGACCTGGGGCGTTGGGACCGGGCCCTCTACGGCGACAAAATTTTAAGCGCACGCGCGCGCGAGGCCAGTTGGACGCCCGCCAAATTAAACGACGGCAAGTCCACCCCGTATGGATACGGCTGGTTCGTCGGGCCGGTCAACGGCCATCGCAGGATCTCCCACAGCGGCGCCTGGCAGGGCTTCAAGACCCAGATCAACCGCTACGTCGACGACCGCCTGACGGTGATCGTGCTGGCCAACTCGAGCCATGCCAAGCCGAACAAGTTCGGCGAGCTGATCGCCGCGCACTACATTCCGGCGCTCGCCGTTGTGCCCGCCAAGCCGATCAGGGACAACGACCCGGCCGCCGCCGCGCGCGTTCGCGGCATCATCGACGCCTTCGTCAACGGCGAGGTTCCCGCCGGACTTTCCGAATCGATGAAGGCGATCTACACCGTGGGGACGATCCGCAGCTTTGGCAAGGAGGTGCGCGAATGGGGGCCATTGCTCGGCGCCGAATTGCTCGAACATACCACCGACGGCGAACTGCGCCATTACCGCTACCGCTACAAGTTCAAGCACGAAACGGTGGCCGCGAATGTTTCCTTCGGCAAGAACAGGCAGATCGAGCGCTTGAAAATATGGACGGAGTAGCTGCCTGTTGGCCGCCCGGGGCGCGGGCAAGCGGGACTTGAGGCGGGCGCGGCCTACCCCATGATGTGGTAGCCGCCGTCGATATACTCGACATTGCCGGTCAGCATGCGCGCCGCGTCGCTGGTGAGGAACGCCGCCACGTTGCCGACGTCGTCGATGGTGGCGAGCGCATGCTTGGGCGCGCGCTCCCGCGCGCGGTCGAGCAATTCGTCGAACCGGTCCAGCCCGGACGCGGCGCGCGTCTTGAGCGGGCCGGGCGAGAGCGCGTGCACGCGGATGCCGCGCGGCCCCAGTTCGGCGGCCATATAGCGCACACTGCTCTCGAGCGCCGCCTTGACCGGGCCCATCAGGTTGTAGTGCTCGACCACCTTTTCGGCGCCGTAGAAGGTCACGGTCAGCAGCGTGCCGCCCTGGGCCATCAGGGGCTCGGCCAATTTGGCCATGCGGATGAACGAGTGGCACGAGACGTCCATCGCCATCGCGAAACCGTCGGCGGAACTATCGACAAGGCGCCGCCGCAGGTCCTCGCGCGGCGCGTACGCGACCGAATGGAGCAGGAAATCGAGGCCGCCCCATTGGTCGGCGATCTGGCCGAACACGGCCTCCAACTGGCCCGGCTCGCGCAGGTCGCACGGCGCGATGATGGTGCTGCCCAACATTTCAGCCAGCGGGCGCACGTGCGGCTCGGCCTTGTCGTTGAGGTAGGTGACGGCGAGCTCGGCCCCCGCCGCCGCGAAGGCCTTGGCGCAGCCGAACGCAATGCTGTCGGCGTTGGCGATGCCCACCACCAGCCCTTTTTTTCCAGTCAACGCGTTCACGCGGCTTCTCCTCGGATGATCGAACCAGTTGGACCCGCCCCCCGCCGGTTCGTTCTGGCCGGCCGATGAGCGGATACTAGGACAGACTCCTAGCTTGTGAGGTGCGTTTTTGCCGAGCGGTTTTGCTTGGTTACAATGCAACCCAGACATATTCTATCGCCAACACGGCATTGACATGGAGTTTGCTTGAAACCTGCGTCCGAACACTTCGTCTTCATTCCGAACCTGGCCCCAGCGCCCGTCGGCGAGATCGGCGGTAAGGCCCACTCGCTCCAGCGGATGGCCGCCGCCGGGCTGCCGGTGCCGCCCGCGCTCGTGCTTGGGACCGGATTCTTCGCGCCCTGGTTCGACGCGCTGGCGCTGCTTCCCGGTTGGCGGGCGCTGGCGGCCGGCGCGCCGGCGCAATGGCCGGCGCTTTGCGCGGCGCTCAAGGCCGAGGCGCTCGCCCTGCCGCTGACCGGAGCGCAGCGGCAGGCGCTGTCGGCCATTCACGCGCAAACACTGATGTCCGTGACCGGGCAGCGCTACGCGGTGCGCTCGTCGTCGCCCGAGGAGGACACGGCGGCGTCGTCCTTCGCCGGCGTCTACGAAACCGAACTCGGCGTCGCGCCAGGCGAGCTCGAGGGGGCGATCCGGCGCTGTTTCGCGTCCGCCCTCGACGCGCGCGTGCTGGCGTACAAACAGGCGCGCGGCGTGGCGCCGCACCAGCCCCGCATCGCCGTCATCGTCCAGTTGCAGCTCGACAGCGAGGTGGCCGGGGTCGGGTTCTCGATCAACCCCCTGAGCAACGACTATGACGAGGCGGTCATCGATGCCAACTGGGGCCTTGGCGAGTCGGTCGTCGACGGCGCGGCCGCGGCCGACCATTTCATCGTCGACAAGGTCACGGGCGCGGTGCAAACGCGCCAGCTGGGCGCCAAGCAGCTCGCGGTGGTGCTGGCCGACGGCGGCGGGACCGCCACGCGCGCGGATGCGCGCGCGGACGAATACTGCCTGTCCGATTCGCAACTGACCGAATTGACGGCCATGCTGTGCCGGCTCGAGGCGCTCTACGGCCACCCGGTCGACATGGAGTGGGCCTACGCGGGCGGAAAACTGTTCGTCCTGCAGGCGCGCCCGATCACGACCTGGGTGCCGTTGCCTCCCGAGATGATGACCGCACCGGGGGCGCGCCGCCGCCTCTACATGGACATCGCGCTGTCGAAAGGGGTGACGGTCAACGCGCCGATCTCGCCGATCGGACTCGACTGGATGGGCGGCGGGATCGGGCAACTGGTGCGCCACTGCTTCGGCGGGGGCGGGTTCGAGCTCGCGCGGCCCGATGGCCTGATGTACCTCGGCGGCGCGCGCATGTACATCAACCTGTCCAATCTGCTCTGGATGTGCAGCCCGCAACAACTGGCCAGGAGCAACACGGCGACCGACAAGATCATGGCCGACATCCTCGGCGCGATCGATGTCCCGAAGTACAAGTCGGCGACGCGGCCCGCATGGCGCCTGGCCGCCATGAAAGCCGCCCCGCGCGCGCTGTGGCGGTTGCGCAGGCCGTTGTGGCGCGCGCTGCGCCACCTGCTGGCGCCGCACGGCACGCACCGCCTGTACCTGCGCGAGTGCGCGGCGTACGAGGCGCTCTATTCGGGCGCGCACGACGACAGCGTGCCGCTGGGCGAGTTCGAGCGCCGCTATGGCGCGCCGTCGACGGCCAGCATCATCGATGTCGCCATGCCGGCCCTGGCCATGGGCATCCTCGCCCAGGGCGCGGCGCGCATGCTCGCGCGCAAAAACAGCCCGGAGGAGCTGGAACTGGCCGGGCGGCTCACGCGCGGGATCGGCGGCAACGTCGTGGTCGACATGGGCATCCTGATCTTCCGGATGGCCAGGATGCTCGACGCGGCCGACTACGCCGACCTGCCCGCGTTGGCCGCGCGCATCGGGCGCCGCCAGATGGCGCCCGGCTTCCTCGACGCCTGGGACCGGTTCATGGCGCGCTTCGGCTGCCGCGGCCCCGGCGAGATGGACCTGGCGAACGCCCATTACGCCGACGACCCGCTGATCGTCCTGCGCCAGATGTCGTTCATGGCCACCGGCGGCGGCGACTTCGACCCCGAGGCGATGCATGCGCGCCTCAAGGGCGAGCGCGAGCAGGCGTACGTGGCCCTGATGGAGCGCTTCGGCTGGTTCCGGCGCCCGCTGCTGCGGCGCGTCAACACCGTGATCGAATTGTGCGGCGGCGCGCGCGACACGCCCAAGCACTACAACCTCATGTACCAGCGCGCCCTTCGCGCACGCCTGTTGGACGAGGGCCGCCGGCTGGTGCAATGCGGCCGCCTCGACCGGCCGGAGCAGATCTTCGAGCTGACCGCGGCCGACCTTGCCGGCGCCACGCGGGACGACGCGCTCGACCTGCGCGTGCGCGCGGGCGGGCGCATGCGTTTCTTCAGGCTGCTCGCGGACCACGTGCGCAACTTTCCCGCGGTGATCGACTCGCGCGGCCGGATCCTGCGCGCGCCCCGGCCGCCCGAGCGACCCGGCGAACTGGTGGGCATCGCCGTGTCGCCGGGGCGGGCCACGGGCCGGGTCAAGATCTTGCGCAACGCCCATGAGAAGGCGATCGAAAAGGGCGACGTGCTGGTCGCCTTCACGACCGACCCGGGCTGGACGCCGCTGTTCGTCAACGCCGTCGCGGTGGTGCTCGAGGTGGGCGGGGTGCTGCAGCACGGCGCCGTGGTCGCGCGCGAATACGGCAAGCCCTGCGTGGTCGGCATCGGCGACGTGCTCACCCGCCTGCATGATGGACAAATGGTCGAGGTCGACGGCACCACGGGCGTGGTGCGGATCATTTCTTAGCAGCCTGTCGGGCTTAGGGAGTCGAAGCGAAACGGTCGAGGCAAAAAAATGCTGGACGAGGACAGATGTTAACGATTTCGCAGTGCCAATAGCGAGCTATTGGCCGAGAAATCGGCGAAATATGGACCGCCCAGCGCTTTTTGCAGCCGACGATCCTAAGTCCGACAGGCTCCTGGTTCGCCCAGCCCGTTGTGTTTGCTATACTGCCCGCGGACGCAGTTGTTCTCCACACTCACTTACTCACTAACTAGCGGCGACCGGCCCGCGGGCAGGTTCGCCCGTTCCGGCCCCCGCCGGAAATGAAGGAAGCTTTTACATGGAAGTCACCACGATTCAAGCAGTGGGCGCGGTCATCTTCGCGCTGGCGCTGATCCACACATTCGCCGCGAAATTGTTCGAGAAGCTGGCCAACCGCCACCCCAGCCACGCGGGCCTGTTCCACCTGTTGGGCGAGGTCGAGGTCGTTTTCGGTTTCTGGGCCCTGATCCTGATCGTGGCGATGGCCTTCGTCTCGAGCGGCGCCGAGGCGCTCACGTATGTCGAGTCGCGCCAGTACGGCGAGCCGCTGTTCGTGTTCGTCGTGATGGTGGTGGCCGCCTCGCGCCCGGTGCTCGAATTCGTCGCCGGCGTGCTGTCGGGACTGGCGCGCGTGGTGCCGCTGCCGACCCCGGTGGCGTTCGCCTGGATGGGGCTGGCCGTGGTGCCGCTGCTGGGCTCGCTCATCACCGAGCCGGCCGCGATGACGCTCGCCGCGCTGATGCTGGCGCCGCAGATCTTCCGCAAGGGCATGCCCGAATGGCTCAAGTACGCCGGCATCGGCGTCTTGTTCGTCAACGTGTCGATCGGCGGCACCCTGACCTCGTACGCGGCGCCGCCGGTGCTGATGGTGGCGGCGACCTGGAACTGGGACAGTGCCTTCATGTTGACGACCTTCGGCTGGCGCGCCGCCATCGCGGTGGTGATCAACGCGACGGTGCTCACATTCCTGTTGCGCCCGCACCTCGGCCAGGCGGACGCGGCCCCGAGCCGCAAGTCCAAAAGGCCGCCGGTGCCGCTGGTCATCACCCTGATCCACCTCGCGTTCCTGGCCGGCGTCGTCGTGTTCGCCCACCATCCGGTGGTGTTCGTGGGATTGTTCCTGTTCTTCCTGGGCTTCACGCAAGCCTACGAGAGCCACCAGAGCCCGCTCATCCTCAAGCAGGGTCTGCTGGTCGGATTCTTCCTGGCCGGCCTCGTGGTGCTCGGCGGCCTGCAGCAGTGGTGGCTACAACCGATCGTCTCGTCGCTGCAACCGACCGCGCTGTTCTTCGGCGCGCTGGGCCTGACGGCGATCACCGACAACGCCGCGCTGACCTACCTGGGCTCGCTCATCGCCGGCATGTCGGACCATGCCAAGTACATGCTGGTGGCCGGCGCGGTCGCCGGCGGCGGCCTGACCGTGATCGCCAACGCGCCGAACCCGGCCGGCGTGGCGCTGCTCAAGGACGGTTTCAACGACGAGTCGATCGGCGCCGGCGGCCTGCTGCTCGGCGCGATCCCGCCGACCATCGTGGCCGCCATTTTCTTCCTGCTGTAGGCGCCGCGGCACATTTTAAATAGACTGGCGATGGAATTTTCTGACAAGGAACTGGCGTTGATCGAGGCCGCAAAGAGTAAGGCGTCCGGGGCCTCGATCGGGCACGTGATGCTGCTCGTCGCGATGCTCGCCGGCCTGGCGCTCATGTTCGCCGGCCTGATCACGTCGAACGTGCTGGCCTACCTGATGATGGCCGCTGTCGGGCTGTCGATCGCCTTGCCGCAACTTGGCGCCGGCCCCAAATACGAGGACCTGGTGAAGCTGTTGGCGAGCAAGTCCAAGCGGGAAGACCTGGCGCCCTAGCCATGGGGCCGCCCTGGGCGCGTTCCGCCCTGGTCGCGGGGCGCCGCCCGCGCGGCTTTGAACACTAGTCGCATCTGAACACTAGTTTTTTCGGCCGCGGTTCTTCTCGTAAATCGCGATGAGGATCAGGCCATACGCGAGCAGCCGGATCAGGTAGTATAGCGGCGCATCCTCGCTCTTGGCCGCCGCGATGCCGAGCAGGACTCGGGTCAGCGCCTCGAGCGCGAACGATGCCGCGAAGTACAGGAAAAAGCGGTCGCGCGTGCTGCGCCAATAGCGCAGGAAGAACAGGCTGACGACGATCAATCCCATCGCGATGGCCCCGGAAAGCATGCCGTTCAGTCCTATCATTCATCCTCCAGAATCAGGCCGTAGAGCAAGGGGAGCAGCGCGCCGAGGCCGGCGAGCAGGCGCCATGTGGACAGGTCGGCCGCCGGAAAGACCAGGCGGTCCATCATCAGCAGCACGTTGTTGATGAACAGTCCCGCGAAACACAATCCGCTCCACAGCAGCAAGCGGTATTTCGTCTTGAAATAGCTGCGCAATATCAGGACCGCGCAGGCGAGGGCGGTCAGTGCGCACAGTGCATAGATGGTTGCTGCCATATCAGGATTCCTTGCGCCAGACAAAGGCGTTGGCGAAGGCCTGTGCCTTCTTGTCGGTTGTTGAGTGGATCATGTTGGTGACATCGACCAGCTGTTTCGCGTACGTCGCCGCCAACTTGTCGATGATTTCGCGCAACTCGACCGAGCCGGGCTTGTAGCAAAACGCGGGCTGGTCGTGGGAATTATCGGCCGACACGAGCACGCCGGCGTCGTGCAGCTGCGAGAGCAGGGCGGCGGCGGCTTTCTCGCTGACGTAGAGCCGCTGCGACAAGCGCTTGCCGTTCCATGGCGCCTGGGCCTCGCCGCGCAGCAGGAGCATCGCCTCGAGGTAGGGCACCGAATGCACGCTGACCAGAATGAAGCGCTTGACGTCGTCCGGGATCGTCGCCGCGCTCATCGCGGCCCGCCCCGGGCGCGCCAGAACCTTCCGGGCGCGGTGGCCGCCGGCGCCTTCAAGGGCCCTCCCGCTGGCTATATGTCCGTCTTATTGTTGGCATGTTGGTTTGACTATTTCCGGCGCCGCGTCGACGCATGGCTTCGCTGGAGGATATTGCATAAATTAATTTGCGTAGAGAATATACGTTCCCAACTGACAAGGCAACTGGCGAATTCAACCGTGCGGGGCGCGCCGGAACGAGGTTTGCCAGAGTCAACAAAACTGATAGGATAGCGCCGATAGAAAAACCCGGTTCACGATCGGACCAGCAGTTCGCGCCGATCCCCCCACTCACCCACTGCGCAAGCCTACCACCGCGACCGGCCAGCAGCAAGCCGGCGCGGCCAAGCGTACTCCATGGATAGGAACAAGGATGAACAGGGAAAATTTTGGCGCCCATAAACCCATGCCGTGGAAACCCATGCCGTGGATCTGCCTGCTGGCGGCGCTGATCCTGCTGGCCGGCGCGCCCCGAAGCGAGGCCGCCGCGGCCGCCGCGAAGGGACGCCGCGCGGCCGCGGCCCCGGTCGACGTCATGGCCGCCCTGCACACGCTCGCCAGGCAACGTTCGAGGCAGTGCGCGGCCGGCGCGCGCGTGCCGCAGCCGCCGGGCTGGCAAGGCAAAACGGCCGAATGCGCGTGGCAGGACCGGCTGCAGATGCGCCGATGGGAGGCGCTGCCGGCCGTCGCGGCCGGCTGCCTGAGCCAGCAGGCCCGGTGGTGGCAATGGCAGCAGGCGCGCCAGCTCGCCGTGCCGCCCGAGTCGATCGGCGCATGGGACGGGGCCTGGCGCAGCCAGAGCCTGCGCACCGCCTCGGATGCGCAGCAACGCATCTCCGTCATCGCGCGCGCGCCGGCGGGGACCTGGACGGCCACCGAATGGACCTGGATTCCCTCGCCGCGGCCGGCCACGCGCAAGTGGCAGGAGGGGCGTTGGAAGCTGCTGGCGCAGGCGGCGTCGGCGTTGCGCGGCGCCGCGCCCGCCCCGGACGGGCCGCACATGGGCGCGCTGCGCGAGACATGGGAAAAAAACCTCGCCGGCCGCGCCGGCGAAGTGTTGGCCGACGGCTGGCGGTGGGAGGACAACGGCCTATGCCTGCGCATGGAGACGGCCGGACTGAGCCAGGCCCAGCTGCACCTGCCGTACTCGCGCGACGAGGTGCGCCACGAGCAGCACGCGGCGATGCAGCTGCAATTGGCGCGCCGGTTTCCCAAGGCCACCTGGCTGATGCCGTTCCGCGCCCTGCCGGTCAAGGACGCGGACCAGGGCGCCGGCGCCAAGTACGCCGCGGTCTGGCTCGAAGACAAGCGCGTCAAGGGCCAGCTGTGGATCCCCACCAAGACCGACGGCGCGATCGTGCGCGCCCGGATCATCGTCGAGGCGCCCGCCACGGCGGGCAAGCCGCCCCCGCCCGCATTGGTGAAAAGCATCGGCACCATCGAACGCGAGCTGGCCGCTCTGGCGAGCATCTGGGAGTCTGACCATGAATGACGAACTGTCGAGCCTGCAATCGCTGCTGCTCTCGCCGCTGGCCGTCATCGGCGCCGGCCTCATGCTCGCGCAGATCCTCGGCCTGCTGCTGCACGCGCGCGGCATCCCCAAATTGTACGGCGCCGTCATCGCCGGGCTGGCGCTCGGCACCAGCGGCTTCGGGCTGGTCGACGCGCCCCTGATCGCGCTGTTCCAGGAACTGTTCAACGCGGCAGCGGCGCTGGTGTTGTTCGAGGTCGGCCGCAAGATGGACCTCGACTGGCTGTGGAACAGCGGGCGCCAGGGCGCCAGCCTGGTCGCCGCCAGCGTGCTGCGCGGGGTGGCGACCATGTTGTGCCTGGCCGCGTTCGGCCTCGGATGGGGCGAGGCCGCCTTCATCGGCGCCATCATGATCGCCGTCAATCCGATCATCTTCTCATCGATGGTGTCGGACTCGAACGCCAGCGGCGTGGCGACCTATTCGAGCGCCAACATGGTCGGCCTGAGCAACCTGATCGCCCTGCTCGCGGTCGGCATCGCCTTGTCCTGGTTGAAAAGCAACGACGTCGATGCGGGTGCGGGCTTCGTGCAAGAGCTCAGCCGCCAGATCTTCAAGCTGGCGATGGGCGCGTTGATCGCGGTCGTCTGCTACGGCCTGTACGCCGCGGCGACCCGCGTCAGCCGGGCCCATGCGAGCACGCGGCCGGGCATACTGCTCGCCGCGCTGCTGATGGACCTCGGGCTGTGCTCGATCAGCGCCTCGAGCGCCTTGCTCTCGCTGCTGCTCATGGGCCTGATGCTGCGCAACGCGT
>NZ_PXWF02000034.1 GCF_003011895.2 Massilia glaciei
GCCGGCACCGGCGCCGGCGCGCGCGCGCTGCCGGCCGCGGCCAGGGGCAGGCACACGGTGAAGGTGGCGCCGCAGCCGCAGCCCGCGCTTTCGGCGCGCACCGTGCCGCCATGCAGCTCGGCCAGGCTCTTGACGATCGACAGCCCCAGGCCCAGCCCGCCGTAGCTGCGCGTGGTCGAGCCGTCTGCCTGGCGGAAGCGCTCGAACACGTGCATCAGGAACGCCGGCTCGATCCCGGCGCCGGTGTCGGCCACGCTGATCTCGACCTGGTCGCCGGCGCGCGCCAGGCGCACCAGCACCCGCCCCCCGCGCGGGGTGAACTTGATCGCGTTCGAGAGCAGGTTCCAGACGATCTGCTGCAGCCGGTTGGGGTCGCCCGAGACCGGGCCGGCCAGCGCGTCGAGCTCGGCCTCGAGCGTGATGCCGCGCGCCTCGGCCGCCGGGCGCACCGTCTCGAGCGCGGCCTCGATCGGGCCGGCCGGGTCGATCGGCTGCGCCTCGAGCCGCACCTTGCCCGAACTGATGCGGCTCATGTCGAGCAGGTCCTCGATCAGCTGCGCCTGGACCCGGGCGTTGCGCTCGATGGTCGCCAGGCCCTTGTCGATGTCGGCCGGGCCGCGCCGCCCGCGCCGCAGGATCTGGGCCCAGCCGAGGATCGCGCCGAGCGGGGTGCGCAGCTCGTGCGACAGGGTCGCCAAAAATTCGTCCTTGAGCGCGCTCATGCGCTCGGCCTCGGAGCGCATCGCCCGCTCCGAGGCGAGCAGCCGCTCGCGCTCGGCGGCGGCCTGGCGCGCCGACTCGTACAGGCGCGCGTTGTCGATCGCCACGGCCGCCTGCGCCGCCACCGCCACCACCAGATGCTCGGTGCGCGCGCTGAACACGGCGGGCTCGGGATGGCCGAAGAACAGCGCCCCGAGCACCTCCCCGGAGCGCGAGATGACCGGCACCGCGAGATAGCTGCGCACCGCCGGGTGCCCCTTCGGCATGCCCTTGTGCGGAGCCATCAGGCCGTAGCGCGGGTCGGCCAGCACGTCGTCGCAGCGGATCAGCGCGGCACCGCTGAGGGTCGGGCCGAACAGCGCGGTCGGGCGCGGCGCGCCGAATTTCTCGAACACCTCGCGCGCCGCGCCCGACAGCGTGTAGCGCATCAGGCGCTCCTCGCCGGCCTCGACCGTATTGTAGAAGAACGCGCCGAAGCTCGCGCCGCTGATCTCGGTGGCGGTGTCGGTGACCGCCTGCAGCAGCTCGGCGACGTCGAGCTTGGAGGCGAGCATCGCGCCCGTTCTATTGAGCCGTTCGAGCGCGCGCGACTCCTCGCGCAGCGCCGTCTCGGCGCGCCGCCGCTCGCTGATGTCGCGGAAGCTCCAGACCCGCCCGCGCCCCTCGGCGCCGGCGTGCTGGAGCTGCGAGAAGCGTTCGAGCACGCGCCCGTCGGCCAGTTCGAGCTCGTCGAAACTGTCGGCCATGGCCGATTCCTCGATCTGGCCGACACGCCGGAGGTAGGCGTCCGGATCGCAAAAGCGCGCGCTCACCAGCGCGCAGACGCGCGCGTGGTCGGCGTCCTCCATGGCCTGCGGCGGCACCCCCAGCAGCTCGACGAAACGGCGGTTGAAGGCGGTGATCCGGGACCCGGCGTCGACCGCCAGGATGGCGTCCGTGGTCGACTCGAGCGTGGCGCGCATATTGGCCAGCGAGGCGGCCAGCTGCTCGGTCTTGTCCTTGAGTTCGGCTTTGGCCTGCAGCAGCGCCTCCTCGGCGCGCTGGCGCGCCTGCAGGATGCTCTGCGCGTTCTGCAGCGCCACCGAGCGCAGCAGGTCGGCCTCGTCGCCCTGCCCGCTCATGCCCGCGCTCCCAGTATGGCGGCCGCCATCGCGGTGCCTCGCACCCGCGCGCCGATCTTGGCGAACGCGGTCTCGCGGGTGGTCGTGGTGTCGTCGCAGAACGGCGAGAAGCCGCAGTCGTCGGTCGTGCCGAGCTGTCCGGGCGGGATGAAGCGGGCCGCCTCGAGCACCCGCCCGCACACCTGTTCGGCGCTCTCGACGCGCGGGTCGATCGGGTTGACCACGCCGACGAAGATGCGCATGCCCGGGCGCAGGTGGCCGCGGATGATCTCGAGCACGCGCACCCGGTCCGGCTCGCCCGCGAGCGCGATGTAGAAGCTGCCGACCTTGAGCTCGAACAGGCTCGGCAGCAGATCGGCGTAGTCGACGTCGGCGCTGGGGGTCGAATCGCGGTCGCTGCCAGGGCAGGTGTGGACCCCGATGCGGGAGCGCTCGGCGTCGGAGAAGCGCGACAGCGCCAGGTTGTTGAGGTCGATGAAACTGTTGAGCAGGCCGCCGGTCGGGTCGAGCTTGACCGCCAGCCGCCCCTCGGTGAAGTCGATCTGCACCTTGTAGGCGCCGGCGTCCAGGCAGCGCCGGATCTCGGTCTCGTGCTCGCGCAGAAGATCCTCGATGAACTGGTCGCGGCTGTAGCCGGCGATGCCCGCGGCCGGGTACATCAGGCTCAGCGCCGAGGGCGAGATGATGGCCTGCTTGACCGGCACCGTGGCGTGGCGCAGCGCCTGCTCGAGGTAGCTGTCGGCGTAGCGCATGTAGCGGAACGGGCCGGCCGTCAGGCGCGGCATGCGCCGCACGTGGCCGTCGGTGAACGGGATCTGGAAGCCGGCGGCGTCGGTGTTGGCCAGGCCGTGCACGCAGTAGGTCCAGAAATTGTGGTATTTGCGCTGCTCGCCGTCGGTGATCACGGGCGAGCCGGTGGCCTCGAACCGGGCGATCGTGTCGCGGATGGCGGCCTCGTAGAGCGGCGCCAGGGCCGGGTCGCCCTCGGCGTGCGCGCCGGCCGCCGCGATCAGCGCCAGCGGACGCGGGATGCTGCCGATCGGCTCGGTCGGGATGATCATCGCGCGCCCCGCGTGCGGCGGCGCCCCGCCGCGGCGCGCCTCATTTGGCCCCCGCCGCGAGCTGGGCGCGCCAGGCCGCCAATTGCTTGCCCACCAGCGCGCCCTGGTGCATCTGCGGCTCGGAATGCTCGACCTTGGCCGGCGCCCCGCGCGCGACCTTGCCCCCGCCCTTGCCCCCGCCCTTGCCCTTGTTCCCGTCCCCGCCCCCGCCCACGCCCCCGCCCCCGCCCCTGTCACCCATGGCGTCGTCGGCCTCCCACTTGCGCACCAGCGCGCGGGCCTTTTCGAAGGCCTCGGTGAACGAGGCGCTGTGCGGCAGCGCCTCCTTGAAGAAGGCACGCCCGAAATAGGTGAAGTCGTTCTGGTCGGCGCAGCCGAACGAGGTGCGGTCGCGCCGCGCGGCGGTGATCACCAGCGTGTGCTCGTCCTTGAGATGGTCGATGAAGCCGCCCGCGTAGCAGGCCGACACCAGCACCACCTTCCAGCGGATGCCCGACTCGCGCAGCTGTCGCCCGAGCTCGGCGGCGGCCAGCTGGCGCACCGCGACCCCGGGCGGCTGCAGCGCCAGCTCGTGCCCGGGCGAGCCGTGGCTGGTCAGGAACAGGAACAGGATGTCGTTGTCCCTGTCCATGCGCGCGCCCAGCGCGGCGAGGCCCTCGCCGATGCCCGCCACCGTCGCCAGCGGCGCCGTGGCCAGCGTGTTGCGGCTGTTGACCAGCACCAGCGAGCGCCCGGCGGTGCCGTAATCGCGCTCGAACTGGGCCCGCACGAAGTCGGTCTCGCGCCGGAACACCTCTTGCGCGCCGTCGCCGCCGACGGCCATCAGGTACATGTCGATCGCGCCGGGCCGCTCGGGCAGCAGCGCCGCGAGCGCCTTGTCGAGCAGCGCGCGCTGGGTGTAGATGGCCGTCTCGACGGCGGCGCCGGCGCGGTCCTGGTCGCCGGGGTCGGCCGGCTCGCCGTTGCGCCACAGGCCCTTGCGTTCGGTGCTGCCGTCGGCGCGCGCCTTGGCGTAGCGCATCACGCCCTCGCCCTCGGGCAGGCCGAACTCGAAGTTGCCCGTGTAGCGGTCGCCGTTAGGCCAGCGCAGCACGCCATGCCCGTCGAACTTGCCGTACTTGATCGCGCCCGTGTAGACGCTGCCGTCGCGGCCGGCGTAGCGCATACGCCCGCCCGGCTCGCCCTGCTCGAACAGGCCCTCGTAGCTGTCGCCGCGCCCGTCGACCAGTTTGCCGCGCCCATGCGGGGTCCAGTCGACGAACAGGCCGGTGTGGCGCATGCCGTCGACCCCGCGGTACTCGCCCTGGCCGGTGAAGGCGCCGCGCACGAACTGCCCGACGAAGGTCTGGCCGTCGGCCTTCTCGTATCTTCCGCCCCCGTGGAACACGCCGTCGGCGAATTCGCCGGCGAACATGCCGCCGGCGTTGTAGCGCATCACGCCCTTGCCGTGCGGGCGGCCGCGCCTGAACTGGCCCGCGTAGCGCTCGTCGGCGCCGCTCCACTGGCCCAGGCCGTGGTACTGGCCGTCGCGGAACTGGCCCGCGTAGACGCCGCGCCCGGGCACCGTCTTGCGTCCGACGCCATTGAACTCGTTGCGCGCGAACTGGCCGACGTAGACCGCGCCGTCGGCGCCGGCCAGCCGCCCCGGGCCGTCCATCAGGCCGCGCCTGAAGCTGCCGCGGTACAGCGCGCCGGCGCTGGTGCGGTGCTGGCCCGCGCCTTCGAACAGGCCCCGCTCGAAGGCGCCCTCGTACCAGGCGCCGTTGGCCCAGGCCAGCCGGCCCTTGCCGTGCAGCCGGCCGTCGCGCAGCTGCCCGTGGTAGGTCGCGCCGTCGGGCAGCACGGCGTCGGGGCGCGCGCCCGCCGCCGGGCCGGCCAGCAGCGCCAGCGCGGCCGCGCCGGCGAGCAAGGTGCGCGCCGCGGAGGCGGCGCGCGGGAGGGCGAGGCGATGAGTCATGGATACGATATTAGCAAAGAGTGATTCGTCGCGCGCGGGGCGCCTGCCGAAAAAAAACGGCGACAGCCGGCGGCAAGCGCGCGGCTCGCTGCTTGCAGGGTATGTGAGGATGATGTTTCAGTCAATCGCAACAATTCTTGATAGCAAGAAAAAATGCGACATTTTGCACAGGCATTATTCGTTATACTCCAAGGCAAATAAAACGCCCCCGGAGACCTGGATGAATCTGCGATGCACGCGCGCCCTTGCGCGCTCCCTCAAGCGTTCCCTCAAGCGCTCCCTCAAGCGCTCCCTTAAGCGTTCCCTGGCCCCGTCGCTGTCCCTGGCGCTGTCCCTGGCGCTGTCTCTGCCCCTGTCGCTGTCGCTGTCGCTGTCGCTGGCCCTGTCCGCGGCGCCGGCGGCGGCCCAGGAGTTCAAGCTGGCCATGAGCACGCCGGCGACCTCGATGGACCCGCACTTCAACAACCTGGTGCCCAACATCAACGTCTCGAACCACATGTTCGAGACCCTGACCAAGATGGACGCGAACAGCCGGGTCGGGCCCGGACTGGCGCTGTCGTGGACGCTGGTCGACAAGCTGCACTGGGAGTTCAAGCTGCGCAAGGGCGTCAAATTCCACGACGGCAGCGAAATGACGGCCGAGGACGTGCTCTGGTCGGTCGAGCGCCCCGCCACCATCGTCGGCAGCCCCGGCAAGTTCGACTCCTTCACCAGCGCCATCGTGGCCAAGAAGATCATCGACCCGCACACCATCCGTTTCACCACGCGCCAGGCCCATCCGCTGATCCTGGCCGACCTGACGTCGGTGTTCATCGTCTCGAAAAAGGCGACCCAGGGCCTGTCGAGCGAGGCCTTCAATTCGGGCAAGGGCATGGTCGGCACCGGCCCGTTCAAGTTCGTCAAATTCCAGCGCGACGACCGGGTCGAGCTGGCGCGCTTCGACGACTACTGGGGCCCGAAAAAGGCGGACTGGTCGAAGGTCACGCTGCGCTTCATCCCGAACGGCGCCACCCGCGTGGCGGCGCTGCTGGCGGGCGACGTGCAGGCGATCGAGCACGTGCCCACGCCGGACCTCGAACGGGTGCGCGCCAGGGCCGACCTCGAGGTCTACACCAAGACCTCGCACCGCCTGATCTTCCTCGCGCTCGACGCCGCGCGCGCGCCGTCGCCGTTCGTGACCGCCAAGGACGGCGCGGCGCTGGCCAAAAACCCGCTGCAGGACCTGCGGGTGCGGCGCGCGCTGTCGATGGCGATCGACCGCAACCTGATCAAGGCGCGCGTGATGGAGGGCCTGTCCGATCCGACCAACAACCTGGTGCCGCCCGGCATGTTCGGCCACAACCCGGCGCTCCTGACCACCACCCACGATCCCGAGGGGGCCAAAAAGCTGCTGGCCGAGGCGGGCTACCCGGACGGCTTCGGCCTGACCCTGCACACCCCCAACAACCGCTACGTCAACGACGAGAAGATCGCCCAGGCGATCGCCCAGATGCTGGCGCGGGTCGGCATCAAGGCCAGCGTCAAGGGCCTGCCGATCGCGGTGTTCTCGGCGCGCGGCGCCAAGCGCGAGTTCTCGACCTACCTGTTCGGCTGGGGCGCGCAGACCGGGGAGAGCTCGACCACGCTGCGCAGCCTGCTCGCCTGCGAGGACCCGGCCAAGGGCTTCGGCGGCTTCAACTGGACCCGGTACTGCAACGCCAGGCTCGACGCCATGCTGGTCACGGCCATGGGCACGGTCGACAGCAAGCTGCGCCTGGCGCTGCTGCAAAACGCGGCCGCGCTGGCCGTCAAGGACGTCGCCCTGATCCCGCTGCACCACCAGGTCACGACTTGGGCCGCCCGCAAGGGCTATGTGTACCAGGCCCGCACCGACGAGCGCACCCTGGCGCAGTTCTTCACCAAGCGGTAAGCGGGCGGTGCTCGTCTTCATCGTGCGGCGCCTGCTGCAAAGCGCCCTCGTGCTGCTGCTCATGTCGCTGCTGGTGTTCGCCGGGGTGTACGCGGTCGGCAATCCGGCCGACGTGCTGATCAGCCCCGACGCCGACCAGCTCGAACGGGCCCGCACCATCGCCGCCTTCGGCCTCGACCGCCCGCTGTGGGAGCAGTACCTGCGCTTCGCCGGCAACGCCCTGCGCGGCGACCTTGGCAACTCGTTCGTGTACGGCGCGCCGGCCGTCGGCCTGATCCTCGAGCGCCTGCCCGCCACGCTCGAGTTGGCGCTGGTGGCGCTGCTCATGGCAATCGCGCTCGGCATCCCGCTCGGCCTGCTGGCCGGGCTCAGGCCCGACGGCCTGCTCGGCAAGTCGATCATGGCCGGCTCGATCCTCGGCTTTTCGCTGCCCACCTTCTGGGTCGGCCTGATGCTGATCATGGTGTTCTCGGTGGTGCTCGGCTGGCTGCCCTCGAGCGGGCGCGGCCCGACCACGCTGCTGCTCGGGGTGCCGGTCAGCCTCCTGTCGGCCGAGGGCATGCGCCACCTGCTGCTGCCGGCGCTCAACCTGGCGCTGTTCAATATCGCGCTGGTGATCCGGCTCACCCGCTCGGGCACCCGGGAGGCGCTGCTGCAGGACTACGTCAAGTTCGCGCGCGCCAAGGGCCTGCGCAACGCGCGCATCATCGGCGTGCACGTGCTCAAGAATATCATGATCCCGGTGGTGACGGTGCTGGCGCTGCAGTTCGGCGCCATCATCGCGTTCGCCATCGTCACCGAATCGGTGTTCGCCTGGCCCGGCATGGGCAAGCTGATCATCGACTCGATCCGGGTCCTCGACCGGCCGGTGATCGTGGCCTACCTGCTGTTGATCACGACCCTGTTCATCCTGATCAACCTGGCCGTCGACATCGCCTACTCGGCGCTCGATCCGCGCGTCGGCCTCAAACGCGGGGCCGCACGGTGAGCGCCGGCCCGGCCCTCGCGCCGCTGCCGCCACCCTTGCCGGACGAGCCGCCGGCGGCGCGCTTTTGGCGCCACTACCGTGCCAGCGGGTTGGCCGTGGCCGCCCTGGCGCTGCTGGCGCTGATCGTGCTCGCGGCCCTGTTCGCGCCCCTGATCGCGCCGCAGGACCCGTACGACCTGGCGCGCCTGGACCTGATGGATTCGCGCCTGGCGCCGGGCGAGCGCGCCGCCGACGGCGGCATGACCTACTGGCTCGGCACCGACGAGCAGGGCCGCGACATGATCTCGGCCATCCTGTACGGGGTGCGCATCTCGGTGCTGGTGGGGGTGGCCAGCACCGCGCTGGCGCTCACGCTCGGCATGGCGCTCGGGCTGCTGGCCGGCTACGCGGGCGGGCGCACCGACAGCGTCATCATGCGCACCGCCGACATGCAGCTGTCGTTCCCGCCGATCCTGATCGCGCTGATCCTGCTGGCGGTGTCGGGGCCGGGCGTCGACAAGATCATCATCTCGCTCGTCGCGGTGCAGTGGGCATACTATGCGCGCACCGCGCGCGGCGCCGCGCTGGTCGAGTGCCGGAAGGAGTACATGGAGGCGGCCGCCTGCCTCGGACTGCGCCCAGCGCGCATCGTGCTGCGCCACCTGCTGCCGAACTGCCTGCCGCCGCTGGTCGTGGTCGCCGCGCTGCAGGTGGGCGCCGCCATCTCGCTCGAGGCCACCCTGTCGTTCCTCGGGCTGGGCCTGCCCGTAACCGAGCCCTCGCTCGGGCTGCTGATCGCCAACGGCTTCCAGTACCTGCTCTCGGGCAAATACTGGATCAGCTTCTTCCCCGGCCTGGCGCTGCTGGCCACGGTGGTGGCGATCAACCTCGTGGCCGACCAGCTGCGCGACGTGCTCAACCCGCGCCTGCAGGCGCACTGAGGGGCTGAGGGGGCCGCCGAATCAGGTGGGCAGGCGGCCCGATGTTTGATAGTATTGAAGCGACACGTCCGGCCCCGGCGGCCGCCCGCCCCCCATCGCTCCCGAGGCGCCCTTGAAACGACCGATCACAGCCTGGTTCACGCTCGCAGCCGCGCCCGCCGCCGCGCTCGCCGCCGCGCTCGCCCCGGCTTTCGCCGCCGCCGCGCCGCTGACCGTGGCCTGGCGCGACAAGGCGCCCTACCACCACACCGAGAACGGCGTCGAGCGCGGCTTCCTGCTCGCGCGCGCCAAGGCCGTGTTCGCCGGCGCCGGCATCGAGGCGCAGTTCGTGATGGAGCCGGCCAAGCGCATCTGGGCCAACCTCGACAACGGCACCCCCAACTACTGCTCGATCGGCTGGTACCGCCTGCCCGGGCGCGAGCGGGTGGCTCAGTACAGCAAGCCGCTCCACACCGACTTGCCGCACACAATCCTGGTCGCGCCCGGCGCCGCGGCCCGGGTGCGCGCCCACCCCACGCTGCGCGCGCTGCTGGCCGACCCCGGCCTCACGCTCGGGGTCGTCGACGGCGTCTCGTACGGCGCCCGGCTCGACGCCCTGATCGCCGCCAGCGGCAACCGGATCGACCGGCGCACCGTGATCCCGACCCGGATGATGCGCATGCTGGCCGCCGGCCGCGTCTCGTTCATGTTCATCGACCGCGAGGACCTGGCCTACCTGAGCGGGCGCGAACCGGGCGTGCGCGAGGCCCTGCGCCACGACTTCGCCGACATGCCGGCCGGGCTCGCGCGCCACCTCGTGTGCGGCAAGGACGTCGCGCCGGCGCTCATGGAGCGGATCGACAAGGCGATCGACAAGGTGCGCGCCGCGGCCGACGGCGCGCGCGCGCCGGCCGGCGCCGGAACCTGAAGCGGCGAGCAGTGGCGTTTGGCGCGAACGGATGGTATTCTGATCAGGTTTGCATGATTACAACTGATTGGACGGCGCCCTGATGACCCGGAAAAAAATACTTTTACTGAGCGTGTCGGCCGGCGCCGGCCACATGCGCGCGGCCGAGGCGATCCGCGCCTTCGCCGACGCCGGCGGCGCGGCCGAGGCCACCCACCTCGACGTGATGGACTACGTCACCGCCGGTTTCCGCAAGCTCTACACCGATTTCTACATCAAGCTGGTCAACAAGGCGCCGGCGCTGTGGGGCTATGTCTACCACGCCACCAACGAGGCCGAGCGCGACGGCGCGGTCGAGCGCATGCGGCGCGCGCTCGAGCGCCTCAACACGCGCGCGCTGCTGCGCGAAATCGCCCTGCGCCGCCCCGACGCCATCATCTGCACCCATTTCCTGCCGGCCGAACTGCTCTCGCGCGCGATCGCCAAACAGGGCCTTGCGGTGCCGGTCTGGGTCCAGGTCACCGACTTCGACCTGCACCGGATGTGGGTGCACGAGCACATGGCCGGCTACTTCGCCGCCAACGAGGAGGTCGCCTTCCGCCTGCGCGACCAGGGCATCGACGCCGCGCGCATCGTCGTCACCGGCATCCCCATCATGCCCGCGTTCGGCCAGGCGCCGGCGCGCCCCGAGTGCGCCGCCGGCTTCGGGCTCGACCCGGCCCGCGCCACCATCTTGCTGATGGGCGGCGGCGCCGGCCTGGGCAGCCTCGATAAGGTGGCCGAACGGCTGCTCGCGCTCGGCGGCGAGTTCCAGCTGATCGTCCTGGCGGGCAGGAACGCGCAGGCGCTGGCGGCGCTGCGCGCGCTCGCCGAACGCCATCCGGGGCGCCTGCTGGCGCAGGGCTTCACCGACGAGGTCGAGCGCCTGATGGCCTGCGCCGACCTGGTCATCACCAAGCCGGGCGGGCTGACCAGCTCCGAATGCCTGGCGCTGGGGCTGCCGATGATCGTCAATTCGCCGATTCCCGGGCAGGAGGAGCGCAACGCCGACTACCTGCTCGAGCAGGGCGTCGCGCTCAAGGCCTTCGACGCGGCCACGCTCGAATTCCGGGTGCGCCACCTGCTGGCCGACCCGGGCGCGCTGGCCGCCATGCGCGAGCGCGCGCGCCGGCTCGGCCGCCCGGACGCCGGCCGGCGCGTGCTCGAACGCGTGCTGGCGCACGCGCCCGCCTGAAACCTCCCGCTCCCGCTCCCCCTGCCCCCCTTCCACCAACCGACGCCACGCCCATGCCAATTCGCCCCCTGCTGCTGCTCGCGAGCGCGCTCCTGCTCCACTGCCCAACCCCCGCCGCCATGGCGGCCGAACCGGACCGCCCCGCCGAGCCCGACCGACCCGCCGAATGGGCCGCCCCGATCGAGCGGGCGGCCAACCTGTACCGCATCACGCCGACGTTCTTCCGCAGCGCCAAGCTGGGGACGGCCGACGTCGAACGCGCCAAGGCGCTCGGCATCAAGACCGTGGTCACCCTGCGCGCCTTCCACTCCGACACCAAGCTGCTCAAGGGCAGCGGGATCAGGACGGTCCAGGTGCGCATCAACACCTGGGACATCAAGGACGCCCAGGTGGTCGCCGCCCTGCGGGCGGTCCGCAGCGCCGAAAAGGACGGCCCGGTGCTGCTGCACTGCCTGCACGGCGCCGACCGCACCGGCCTGATCTCGGCGATGTACCGCATGGCCTACCAGGGCTGGACCAGGCAGCAGGCGATGCACGAACTGCGCAACGGCGGCTACGGCTACCACGCGATCTGGACCAACATCGAGCGCTATGTGCAGCGGGTCGACATCGACCGGATCCGGGCCCGCGCCGAACAACCGTAACCGCCACGGCAACCGCGGCCGGCGCGGCCCCCTTAGCAACCAAAGCAAGCAAAGCAACCACCAGGAGCCCGCCATGCGCGCCATTCCCCTTACGCTGCTGTGCCTGGCCCTGGCGGCCGGCGCCGCCCACGGCGCGCCCGCGCCGGCCGTCCCGTCCGACACCACCACCGTGGTCACCGACACCAGCACCGCCGGGCGGCCCGGCAAGTCGTTCAGCGCCGCCACCATCATCAACGCGCCGGTGGCCGCCATCTGCGCCGTGCTGCAGGATTACCCGCGCTATCCGGGGCTGATGCCCAACGTCGAGGCGGTCAGGGTCGCGCCCGAGGCCGGCGGCGCGCTGGTCGACTTCACGCTCAAGCTGCCGATGGGCAAAATCAAGAAATACCGGCTGCGCATGACGCCCAGGACCGGGCCCGGCGCCTGCCAGCTGGCCTGGAAGATGGTCCCATGGGACGGCCTCAAGCCCGAGGAGACCATCGTCGCCACCAGCGGCAGCTGGCAACTGGCGCCGCACCAGGGCGCAGAGGGGAAAACCATGGTCAACTACACGGTCCACACCGATCCTGGGCCGGTGCCCTTCGGGCTCGGCTGGATCGTCGACAGCATGAGCAAGGACAGCATTCCGAAGACCATGGACGCGTTGCGCGCGAAACTGGCGCGCTAGCAGCCTGTCTGACATGCAACTTCTTCGCGCGCTATTCAAATTTGTATTGATACTTCATTCACTATTCAAAAAAGAATAGCCGCGCACTTCGCACCTCCGCCAGCCGACGAGTTTGATTTCCGCCACAAGCGACTTGCGCCTCCGAGCATACTGTATGTACTGTGTATATGAGCATACACAGTACATTCACCATATCCCAGACCGATGGCAGGCCCATGTACCTGCAGATCATCGAGCAGATCCGCCACAAGGTGGCGGCCGGCGACTGGCAGGCGGGTGCGGAGATACCGTCGATTCGGCAACTGGCCGCCGACCTGAGCGTCAGTGTCATCACCGTCAAGCGTGCCTATCTGGAACTGGAACGCGAAGGCGTGATCCTGACCCAGCAAGGCCGCGGTTCGATCGTCTCGCACAACCCCACGCTCAGCACCGCGATGTGGGAGCGGCAACTGGAGCGCGCGCTCGACGAGGCTGCGCGCCTGGGCCACATGCTGGGACTGGCGCCGGACACCATCAAAGTCCGCCTCGACGCGGCAATCAATCAACGGAAGGATGACCAATGGACCAATTGGCAGTAAAGATGCGCGGCGTAAGCAAGCGCTATCCCCATTTCTCGCTCGACCGGCTTGACCTGACGCTGGCCCAGGGCAGCATCATGGGCTTTCTGGGCGCCAACGGCGCGGGTAAATCGACCACCATCCGCATCCTGATGGGCTTGGTTGAGCAGGACAGCGGCAGCGTTGAGGTGCTCGGGCACGACATGCCGTCGCAACAGGTGCTTGCCAAGGCCGGGATCGGTTTTGTCTCGGAAGACCTGCGCCTTTATGGCGCACCCACGCTGCGCTGGCACATGGATCTGGTCGCGTCCGTTTTTCCGGGCTGGGCCCCCAACTACGCCGAAGCCTTGCTGCGCCGCTTCGATCTCCAAGCCGATCGGAAAATCAAGGGCCTGTCGCATGGACAACGCGTCAAGGCAGCATTGCTGCTGGCGCTGGCGCGCCGCCCCCGCTTGCTGGTGCTCGACGAGCCAACCACCGGCCTCGATCCTGTCGCGCGCCACGAAGTGCTGTCCGAACTGATGTCGGTCATGCTCGACGAAGAACGCACGGTGCTGTTTTCCTCGCACAACACCCGCGATGTGGAGCAAATCGCCGACGCGATCACGTTTATCGACCGGGGCCGGATTGTCGATTCGGCTGACAAGGAGAGTTACCTGGAACGCTGGCGCCGCGTGCGGCTGGACCTGCCGCCCCGCGGCACCCTGCCCCCCCTGCCCGGCACGGTGTCACTGGCCGGCGAGGGACGCAGCCGCATCCTCACGACCAGTAATTTCAGCGATGCGATCACCCATGCCTGCAATGCGGCGGGCGCCACCATCCACGCCATTGAAACGATGAGCCTGGAAGAAATTTTCGTCAACACGGTCAATGGCCGCCGCGAGGAGGCAGCGAAATGAATATGAGAATCTTGGGCATCCTGATCCGCAAAGACGTGCGCCTGGTGATGATGCCGGTGCTGTTCTACATGCTCGTGGGCGCGGTGGCGATCGGCATGATGGGCGTCGAACGGCATGCCTTCTTTTACGCCGCCAGCGTGCTGCTGATCACCGCAATGATCGCGCTTGGCTTTCATCCGGCCATGGCGACGGTCGTCGGCGAGCGCAAGGAACAAACCCTGGCGTTTGTCATGAGCATGCCAATCACGCCCACCGATTACACCTGGACCAAGGTGCTGGCCAACCTGCTGCTGTTCTTCGTGCCATTCTTGCTGTTGCTCGGTGGCACGCTGGGAATGATTTCTGTGCGTCCATCGATGCCGGACGGGCTGATTCCGTACGCTGTAATTCTGTTCGGCTACCTTGCCGCAACGGCGGTCCTGATCCTGTGCGTGGCGCTCGTGACCGAGTCGATGCAATGGACAATTGTCGTGCAAATCGCTGGCAATTTGGGTTTGCAAGGCGTCATGTACGGCGCCTCGACTATCCCGGCCATCAAATCGACCATCAACACCGAAATGATCGTCTGGAGCGAGCCTGCGCTACTGTTTATCGGCAGCGAAATTGCGATCTCCCTAATCCTGCTGGCCGCCACGTTGTGGCTGCAATCGCGCAAGACCGACTTCATCTAAGCTCCCCGCCGCCATGCAAACTGACAAATACACTTTGGCAGGGGGCCAAACACGCCTGCACGCCCTGGACGCCGTGCGCGCTTTCGCCCTGCTGCTGGGCGTGGTCCTGCACGCCACCATGTCGTTTTTCCCCGGCCCGCGCCTGTGGCTGGTGGACGATAGCGAGGGCAGCGTGCTGCTGTCGGCGACATTTTTCGTGATCCACATGCTGCGCATGACCACCTTCTTCCTGGTTGCGGGCTTTGTGGCGCGTCTGAGTTTTGACAATCTCGGCGCTGCGGCCTTCTTCAAGGACCGGCTGCGCCGCATTGGCGTGCCGCTGGTCGTCGGCTGGCCGATCCTGTTCGTGGCGCTGATGGCCGCGGCCGGCATGCCCGCAACCGCCATCGATGGCGTGACGTTCGCGTATTTTCCATTGATCCATTTGTGGTTCCTGTACCTGCTGGCGCTGTCCTATATGGCGATCGCGCTCGTCCACCCCCTGCTTGCGCTTTCAGGCGCCAACCGGATCGCCCGGCTCCTGCTGCGGCCCTGGGCCGTCGTGCCGCTGGCCGCGCCGCTTTGCCTAAGCCTGTACCTGCATCCCTACTGGATGATGTGGTTCGGCATTCCCACGCCGGACCATGGCTGGCTTCCAAACTTGCCTGCCATTGCCGGCTATGGCGTCGCCTTCGCCTTTGGCTGGCTGGCGCAGCGCCAGCGGGAAGCGCTGGGCATCTGGAAACGGCACTGGATCTTCAATCTCCTGCTTGCCTGCGGCTGCACCGCGTTCTGCCTGTTCCAGGCCGGCGCGGCGCCACTGCTGATGCCAGTTCCCCAAGGCAGCATGAAACTGGCGTATGCGGCCAGTTACAGCCTTGGCGCGTGGAGCTGGGCGCTGGCGCTGATTGGCATGGCGCAGCGTTTCCTCAGCGCCTACGGCCGCGTGCGCCGCTATCTCGCCGATGCCTCGTACTGGATCTATCTGGTCCACCTGCCGTTGGTGGTGCTGTTGCAAGGCATGGTGGCGCAGCTGGCGTGGCATTGGAGCGCCAAATTCGCAGTGATCCTGGCGGCGGCATTCCCGCTCATGCTTGGCAGCTATTCCTTGTTTGTCCGGCGCACCGTGGTGGGCGCCATCCTGAACGGCCGCAAAAGGGCCGCATCTCCCACTAACTCAAACCTTGAAAGTTCATCATGCGCACATTGATCCTGTCTATCATGCTGCTGGCCTCGCCTTCCTCGCATGCCAATCCGGCGCCCACGCTGCAATCCCTGCTCGACAAGCACGCCCAGGCGATGGGTCCGGTCAGCAAGGTGCAGTCGCGCCGGCTGCGCATGCGCTTGATCGGCCTCGCACCGTTCGCGCTGCCGCTGGTGGTCGAGGCGAGCCGCCCGGCCCTGATGCGCAAGGACGTAACGATCCAGGGCAGCGTCCAGGTCACCGCATACGATGGCAAACAGTCGTGGATGACCGATCCCTTCGTCCCCGGCGGCATGAAGCCTGCACCCTTGCCCGCGCTGGAGGCGAAGGCGCTGGCGGACGAAGCCGATTTCGACGGCATCCTGGTCGGCTCCACCGCCAAGGGCGTCAAGCTGGCCTATGCCGGCCCCGCGACGGTTGACGGCAAGCCAGCCCACGCGCTTGGCGTGACGCGGGCCGATGGCAGTGCGGCCACCATCTGGCTCGATGCGGGCAGCTTCCTGGAAGTGAAGCGCACCCAACCGGGGCTGGTGATGGGTGCGATGAAGTCGATCGACATCTTCAGCAGCGACTACCGTCTGGTCGACGGCGTGCGCATTGCGCATCGGATGGAGATAGGGCTGACCGGCGCCAAGGACCGGATGTCGATTGTGGTCGACGCGGCCGAACTCAATGTGCGCATCGATCCGGCGCGTTTTGCCAGGCCGCAGGTCAAATAGTTACTGGAGCAATACGGGCTCGGAATGCGATCGATCCGACTTCGATTGCGGACCAAAGGTCGACAGGCTGCCAGGAGCCTGCCAACCGGGCGCTGGGTGCATGGACAAGGGGGGGCAAATAATACAATTTGTCACCATTTACCCGCCGCCGCCGAAAGCCCAACTGGTATATTTCTGAAATGGAATTTCAGAGGGGCAATCCCGCACCCATCCCAGTCCGCAGCGAAGAAGGAGCCAATGCCCACCACCCCAGAAGACGCGCACAGCAACATGCCCCCCGGCCCGGTCCGCACCGTGCTCTACGTCGAGGACAACGCCGACAACCTGGCCCTCGTGACGCAGTTGCTCGGGCGCCGCGCCGACTTGGCGCTGGTCTCGGCCGCCGATGGCGACGCCGGCATCGCGCTGGCGCGCGCGCGCCTGCCGGAACTGATCCTCATGGACATCAACCTGCCCGGCATCAGCGGCATGGACACCATGAAACTGCTGCGCGGCGACCCGCTCACGGCCGCCATCCCGGTCATCGCGCTGTCGTCGAACGCGTTCCCGCGCCAGATCCGCGACGGCCTCGAGGCCGGTTTCTTCGGCTACCTGACCAAGCCGTTCAAATTCGACGAGTTCCTCACCGCGGTCGAATCCGCGCTGGCGCACGCGGCACGGACCGGCCCCGCCGCCTAGGCGGCGCGCCGGGCCCGGCCGCCCGGCCCGCATTGTTGCGCGCGCCCACGGCCACGCCTTGCGTGGACGCAAAAGTTGTCCATCTTCGGGTGGCTTCGATTACAATTTCACCATAGAAAACCCTCTCCCCCTTTCCGAAGGCCGCGCCATGCAATTGATCCTGATCGTCGACGACGCCATCGAGAACGTCAGGCTGCTCAAGAACCTGTTGCAGGACATGGCGCGGGTGGTGTTCGCGCACGACGGCTTGGGCGCGCTCGAACTGGCCGCGCACCACCGGCCCGACCTGATCCTGCTCGACGTGATGATGCCGCGGCTCGACGGCTACCAGACCTGCGTGCAGCTCAAGGAGGACCCGGCCACGCGCGACAGCCCGGTCATTTTCATCACCGGCGCCGACGCCGACAGCGACGAGGAGCGCGGCCTGGCCGCCGGCGCGATCGACTACATCACCAAACCGTTCGCGCCGGCCATCGTGCGCTCGCGCGTCAAGAACCACCTGGCGCTGGTGGCGGCCAACGCCGCCCTGCGCGGCGCCAACGAGTCGCTGCGCAAGTTCAAGGCGGCCGTCGATTGCAGCTCGGCGGCGGTGGTGATCGCCAACGCCGAGGCCCGCATCGAGTACGTCAACGCCGCCTACGCGGCCGACAGCGGCGTCGCGCGCGAGCAGTTGCTCGGCCAGATCCCGTTCCTGCTGACGGCCCAGGCGCAGGCCGGCGGCGGCTCGGTGCGCGACGCCGTGCTCGGCGGCGACAGCTGGCGCGGCGAACTGAGCTTGGCGCAGCCGGGCGGCGCGCTGCGCTGGCACGACGTCTCGTGTGCGCCGGTCTACGACGAGGCCGGGCGCGTCAGCCACATCGTCGCGGTGCACGCCGACGTCACCGAGCGGCGCGCCATGGAGGAGGAGTTGCGGCGCCTGTCGGTGACCGATTCGCTCACCGGCGTGGCCAACCGGCGCCACCTGATGGCGCTCGGCGAGCGGGAGATCGAGCGGCGCCGCCGCTCGACCAAGCCGCTCTCGCTGCTGATGCTCGACATCGACCATTTCAAGCGCGTCAACGACACCTACGGCCACCCGGCCGGCGACTGCGTGATCCGGGCCGTGGCCAGCCGCTGCGCCGCGCTGCTGCGCTCGACCGACACGGTCGGGCGCATCGGCGGCGAGGAGTTCGCCATCATGCTGCCGATGACGCCGCTGGCGGCGGCCCACGAGCTCGCCGAACGCATCCGCAGGGAGATCGCGGCCAAGGTGGTGCCGTGGGAGGACACCGGGATCGCCTTCACGGTCAGCATCGGGCTGGCCCAGGTCAACGACAACAGCAGCGACTTCGCCTCGCTCGTTGGGCGCGCCGACGCCGCCCTGTACGCGGCCAAGCAGGGCGGGCGCAACCGGACGGTCAAGGCCTCGCGCCCCGGGGACGCGCAGTGAGCGCGCCGGCGGCCGCGGCGCCGGCGCCGCGCGCGCGGGACGCGCG
>NZ_PXWF02000340.1 GCF_003011895.2 Massilia glaciei
ACTAGTTATATGGGGTCAGGAAGCTGATGCCCGAGGTGCCGTAAGGGGAATACGCGCTGGTGTTGGAGACGCGGTTGTTATCGATCGTCACATAATCGGTGAAGTTGGCCGCGATGCCGCCACCGGCGGGTGTCGCGCACGATGTTGTTGCGCACGACGACGTGGTGGGTCTTTTTGAGCGTCTTGCCGGTCACGCTGATGCCGTTCGAATCGACGATGGCGCGGATGTATTTTTGCGGCGTCATCTTCGAGTACGCCAGCGCCAGGTCGTTCTGCTCCTTCGCTTCGGCCAGTGTGACCTGCTTGACGTGGCCCTCGACTTCAAACCCGTCGATCACGATATACGACGCGTCGCGCACTTCGATGCCGTGGTTGTTGACGCCCTTGGTGGTCTTGATCAGCGGGCGCTCGCCCGGAAAGTTGCGGTACGTGATGGGCGCGCCTTCGGTGCCCGAACGATTGACCAACAGCACCGTGTAGTTGGTGGCGCTCGTGTAGGTGCCTTTGCGCACCAGTACGGTCTGGCCGGGCTGCAGCATGCCGTGGGCTTTCTGCAAGGTGGCCCATGGACGCTCTTCGGTGCCCGGGTTGTTGTTGTTGCCGGTTCGGACGTCCACGTAGAACACATTGACCGCGCCCGCCGGCGCCAGCGTGGCGCCGGCG
>NZ_PXWF02000341.1 GCF_003011895.2 Massilia glaciei
CCGCGCCCGCCGGCGCCAGCGTGGCGCCGGCGGCGGCGCTGGTCGCGCCCCGGCCGCTCGGGCGCAGCGCGGTGACACGGTACTCGTAGGCGGCGCCCGCCTGCAGGCCGGTGTCGCGGTAGAGCGTGACATTGGGCCCGACCGAGCCGATGGTGTGCCAGTGGCGGCCCGCCTTGCGGCGCTGGATCTTGAACTCGGTCTCGTCCGGCGTCGCGTCGGACCACTCGAGCATGACGTCGGTGCTGTTCATCGGCTGCGCCACCAGCCGGCGCGGCGCGGCGGCGAGGTCGTAGTCGGCCTTGGTGGCGGCGCGCCCGGGGGTCGTCAGGATCACTTGCGCTGTGGAGAACACCGGCGCGGACGCCTCCTGCCCAAGGGCGGCGACGCGGTATTCGTAGGCGCTCTCGTACCGCAGGTCGGTGTCGATGTAGGTGCGTGCGGCGCCATCGACGCGGCCCACGGCCACCCAGCCGCCGCCCGACGGCAGGCGGCGCTCGACGCGGAAGCCGGTCGCCGCCGGCGCATTGCTCTCCCAGGAGATCAGGGCCTGGTGAGGGCCCGGATAGCTGCGCGCGCTGACATCGTAGGGGGCGCCGGCAAGCTGGGCCGAGGCCGGCACGGAGGCGGCGGCCAGACCGCACAGCAGGGAAATCGCCAGGTACACAAGATTCAGTTTGATTCTATTCGTCTCCAAAATTTTTTCATTGCGCCCCAGCGCGTGCTGGAACGTTGCCCTAAAAGCCGCTCCCGCCAAAACGGAACCGTTTCCATTTTTTGCTGTTCGCGTGGCCCGGAATTGGCTTGACCGAGGAGTCGCCCGCAATAGTGATCGGATCGCACCGTCCCATCAATTGCGAAAATGCGGAATGGGCGTCATGCACTTTCACCCATTGCCCTCAGTCATCGGAGCGATGGCAAGGGGAAGCACAGCGCGCAGGGGGCGGGGTTGCCGGTTCAACGCAGCGGCGTGCGCGGGCGGGCCCGCGGAATGGGGACTAATGCCGGCCGGAGCCGGGCGCCGCAAGGGGCATGGCGAACAGCCCCCGCCCCGCATGGCGCCGGGCATTTATTTATTCAGTGCCGGACCAGCAATGCCTGCGTGGCGCCCTCCCCCGCGCCCTGCTCGGCCGCCGCTGGCACGCCGACGGAGGCGTCGGGCGCGGGCGCGCCAACCCGCGCCGACTGCGCGGCGAGCAGGTCATGGCGCCGGTATGCGCGCTCCATGCGGTACCAAGTCACGATTGCAGCGGCCAGTCCGACAAGCACGGCAATCGGCCCTGGCACCTCGAAGCACAGCAACAGGTTATTGACCGCCGCCCCGCCCCAAACGGCCGATGTGGTCTTGAGCGTCAGGCGTTTTTCGGATTCGGGCAGCGTCTCGGCAAATTTTGCCACGCCTATTTTGAGTCCCGTTATGAGCATCAAGCCGAGCGGGGACGTCGGCACCAGCGGATTCATCTCGACCGCCCCGGCCGCCAAGGCGATGCCGGTGCTGACGCCGTCGGCGATAGCGGCCGCGGTCGCATGCGCCACGTCGCCGATCGGAGACTCCTGCGCTGGCGCGGCGACGATGACGGCCGGCGGCGCAGGCGCTGGGACGCCTGCCGCCGCGTGCACCGGGGCCGGGGCCGGCGCAGATTCGCCACCGGGCTCTTGGCAATGGGCGCACAACGCATACCCGAAGCCAATAATCCAAATGAGCAATTTCGATGTCAGTGCATGGGAGTGGTGCTGCATGGCCGCCTCCTTGTTGCCTACTGTTGAACATGGAACGGCATGGCGCCGCGTCTTTTTCAATCGTAGTAATTCAACAAGAAATCGGTATTGCTTGCATCAAGGGCACACCGATTCGCACCCGCGCGGATCAAACCAAGCCTTGATAATTCGACCGCACGAACAAAGCTGCCGGGCAGAAAAAAAGCCGCGCAGCACTGGGCTGGCGGCTTTCCTCGCTATCGGCCCTCGCGGGCGGCGCAGCGATGCTTACTTGGTAGCGGCTTTTTTGACGTCAGCAGCGGCTTCGGCCTTGACTTCGACGGTCTTGGCGCGGGCGATCGCCTTGTCGGCGCCGGCGTCGACCATGACTTTGACGGCCTTTTCGTCGGCTTTGATCATCGTCTTCTCGGCCTTCAGGTCGCCCGCGGCGACTTTGGCGTCGGCCTTGGCCGATGCCTTCATTTTGTCTTCAGGATCGGCGGCGGCGACCTTGGCTGCCGCTTCGGCGCGCGTCTCGGCGGCCTTGGCGGCTGCTTTTGCCTTGCGTGCATTCGCCTTGGCGACTGCCTTGCTTACTTTCATGTCGGCCTTGGCAACATCTTTGTTTTCGTCAACGATGGCTTTGGCGACTTCCTTGTCGGCCTTGACTTCGGCCTTGACGACTGCAGGCGTCGCGGGAGCGACAACTGCGGTTTCCGGATGGGCGTAAGCGGCGGTTGCGAACAGGGCAGCGATCAGGGTGGCGAGTAATTTATTCATTGGGTAATCCTTAAAGTATTGATGGTGCGTATGGAGGGAGACCTCGTGGACCTGTGCGACGGGCGGCATTGTGTGCGCCCGGGTGGTCACCGTCTAAAGTTCTTTCTTGTAACTTTTTATTTAAAGAACCTACCGAGAATAGAAGTTGTCACGGCTGAGGTCTGTGCGCCAACGCACATTCGTAATGACACTTTGTAAGCGCCGCCACGGATGGGGATCGGCCCGCAGAAAGCGCGCCGGCGCCGGGGCGCGCCAGCAACCACGGGCCGTGTGCCTAGCGGGCCGGCGCCGCGGGCGCGTACAGATCGATGATGGCGCTGATGCCATCCTTACAAACGTTACAGAATCTTTCACTGCGGTCGAACATCAGGCACTGCATCTCGGACCGGTAGAAGCCTTTGGCCTCGTAGTTGGCGCCTTCGAAGGCGCCCGCGTGGTGCCGGTGCGGGGCGGCCGAGAACAACTTGTTGGTGCGCGCGAGGTCCTCGCGGAACAGGGCGTTCATCTCGGACTCGGGCCGGTTGGCCGCGCGCAGGGCGGCGCGCCGCTTCTGGTAGGCGCGCGACGCCTCCTCGTATTCGGCCTTCGGCCACGGGGTCGGCAGCGCGGTGCCGGCCTTGACGTGCTTGTTCCATTTGAGCCTGGACGGGTCGCGCAGCGCCGTCACGTTCGGCTCCCACGGCTCCATCCGCGAGCCGCTCGACTGGTAGGCCACGGGCGAGGTGTAGTACTCGTCGGCCAGGCCGGCGAAATGGTGGCCGAATTCGTGCACGAACAGGTAGTTGGCCCAGTCGTTGCCAGCGGCCACGGTGCTGAACTGGCCGAAGATGCCGCCGCCGCCGTAGGTGTCGTTGTTGACCAGGATTTCGATGAACTCGTAGGGCGCGTGCTGGGCGATGTCGCGCAGGGCGCGGTTGTCGAGCGTGAGCACATAGCGTTCGCTGCCGAAGATGTCGTAGCGCGTGCCCAGCTTTGATGCGCGGTGCACCCCGGTCGAGGGGCGCGAGACGCCCGCCTCGGCGGTCGGCACCGCCAGCGCCCACACATTGAAGTCGCCGGCGCGCTCCTTGAACGGCGAGACGGTGAACAAATGGGCCGACAGGCGGCGCGCGGCGGCCTCGAATTTGCCCATGTCGGCCACGGTGTAGCCGTCGCCCATGATCAACAGATCGACCTTGCGCGGGGACGGGCCGCTGACCCGGATCGCCAGCGGCTGCGCGCCCGAGGCGGGCTGCTTCCTGACCACCTCGGGCGCGTCGGCGTCGACCTCGACGCTCCAGGCGACCGAGAACTGGTTGCGCTCGTCGCGCCTGAGGATGCGCACGCGCACCGGCTTGTCCTGCTTCGGGAAGCGCACCGACTCCTGGAAGCCGCGGTTGATGCGGCTGGCCTCCTCGGTGGTGCGCCACTCGCCGAAGATGGTCGAGAAGCCGCGCGAGTACAGCAGGTCGCCGGTCTTGGCGTCGACCACCTCGACCCGGTTCTGGCCGCGGTCGGTGTCATCGAGGTTCCGGCCCAGGTCGCCCGGCCACGGCAGCGGCTCGATCAGCACCCGCTCGAGCGCGTACTGCTCGCTTAGCGCGTTGCCGCTGTGGGTGTAGTCGACGCGCACGGTGGCGGGAGGCGTCGCCTGGGCGGCGCAGGCGGCGAACAACAGCGCGGCCAGGGCGGGCAGGCGTTTACTGGGGAAGGGCATGGCGGGTCCTTGCAGTGGGATCGTGTCGCATTGTAATCCCGCCCGCAAGGGCCCTGGAGCGCTTATTTGTGCCGGCTGCTTATTTGTGCCGGCCTGTTTGCACCCTTATTTGTACTGGTAGACCGGCTGGCGTATTTCGATCGGCCGGATGTCCATGCGCAGCTTGAACACCGAGACCCCGTCCGTGACGGCCGAGTTGTAGCCGACGCTTTCGGGCACCATGGTGAACCTGAATTCGAAGCCCTGCTCCGGCCGCACGTCCTTGGGGCCACCGAAGGCGATGCCGACGGCCTCGGACTGGTCGCTGTCGACCAGCTTTTTCATCAGTTGCGCCACCGTCGTGTGGCCGAGGATGTCGGCCGAAAACAGGCTTTCGCGGTAATACGGCTTGGCCCGGTCGATTTTGCCGCCGGCCACCTTGTCGGCCGACGGCGTGAACACCCCGGTCGCGAGGTTGTAGCGGTCGCCGTTGTCGAGGTAGCTCATGCGCGCGTTGCTCATGTTGAAGCCGGGGTGGAAGCGGTCGACCGTGGCCGAGCCGAGCTCGATGAGCAGCGCGCCGGCGTAGCCGAGCACTTCGACCTCGCGGTCGGGGCCGACGATCATGGCGGTGTTCTCGTCGATCCCGAGTCCGAGCTTGTATCCCTTGTGCAGCATGGCCGGCAGCATCCGCGCGAAGCGCCCGCGCACCAGCAGGTGCTGGTCGACGAACACGTGCTCGCCGATGAAGCCGAGCCCGGGCGCCAGCGCGCGCCCGTCGTTGACGCCCAGCTTGAGCGTGTCGAGCACCGGCTTGGCCTCGTTGAACATGGAGCTGCTCATGATGGCCGCGCCGGCGCTGGTGCCGGCGATGACGCCGCCGCGCCGGTACATGTCCCACAGGGCGTCGAGCACCAGCGTGTTGCTGCCGTCGGGGCGGCGCAGCGCCTGCGTGATGCGGGCCTGGTCGCCGCCGACGAAATAGGCGCCGCCGGCCTCGCGCACCTGCCTGGCGATGTCGGCGTCGTCGGCCAGCTCACGGTAGTCGGTGCCGGCCAGCTTGACCGAGACCGGCGCCAGGAAGGCGTCGGCGCCGTAGGCGCGCAGGCGCTCGACGTCGAGCTTGCCGGCGCGGTCGGGGAGGTTCGCCGCCGACGGGAACACGGCGATGCGCGCGCCCCTGCCGCCGGCCAGCGCCACGATGCGCTCCCAGACGGGCGCGTTGGCGGTGCGCAGCGAGCCACCGATGATGACCAGTGAACCCTTGATCTGGCCGGCCCCGGCCCGCGCCGCCTTGGTCTGCCCGTCCTTGGCCGGCGCCGCGGCGAGCGCCTGGCCCGACAGGCCGGCGGCGAGCGCCAATGCGAGTGCGATACAGCTTCGACACAGGATGTTGAACATAAAAACTCCTCCTTTTTTGGCGCCACATTGCGTTGATGTCAAATGAACCCTACGGTAGACGCCGTTTCGCCGCGCTGTCATGCTAAAACGCAATTAGTATACAAAAAAAGGGGCGAGCCCGGCATGCGCTCGCCCCAAACGGTACGGTTAAGACGCGATTACTTGAACGCGTAGCTCACGCTGAGGAAGGCGCTGCGTCCGCGCGGGTCGGTGTAGGTCGGATCGTAACCGGCGAGGAAGAAGTACGCCTGGTTCGAAAACGGCGGTGCCTTGTCGAGCAGGTTGAGCACACCCATGCGGACCTTGAGGGCCTTGGTGATGTTGTAGCTGCCCGTCAGGTCCCACAACGAATAGGCCGAGACGTCGCGCGCCGGCAGCAGCTGGTTGGCCACCGGATCGTAGGTCGTGTTCTGGTCGGTGTAGCCGGACGAGAACTGGTTGGCCAGCGTGGCGCTGAACGGGCCCTTGTCCCAGCCGAAGCTGATGCGGTGGCGCCATTTCTGGATCACCTGGTCGTTGAGGAACAGGCCGAGGTTGCTGCGCTCGACTTCGAGTGGACCGAACTGGCGGTCGTAGGCGAGCACCAGGGTGCCGCTGACGTTGACGCTGAAGCGGCCGAGCTCGCTCGCCTTGCTGCGGTAGTCGGCGCCGATGTCGATGCCCGAGGTGTTGAGCTCGCCCTGGTTCTCCTTCTGCAGCAAGATGTTGCTGATGAAGCCGTCTTGGTCGCGCTGGATGTACTTGCCGTTGTACTTGGCCGGGTTGTCGACGATGATCTGCTCGCCCAGCGTGCTGATGACGTCGGTCTTGTTGATGCTCCAGTAGTCCGCCGTCAGGGTCAGGCCGGGCGCCGCCTCGAACACGGCGCCGAGCGAGAACTGCCTCGACTTCTCGGGCTTGAGGTTGGGGTTCGAGCGGCGCTCGACGGCCCACTGGTCGGTGCAGTTGTTGATCGTGTCGAGGCCGCTCGAGACGCACTGCGGGTCGGTCAGGAAGCTCGAGGCGCTGCCGAAGGTGGTCGGACGGTTCAGGTCGGCCAGCGACGGGGCGCGGAAGCCGGTGCCGGCCGAGGCGCGCACCAGCATGGTCTTGTTGGGCTGCCAGCGGATCCCGACCTTCGGATTGGTGGTGGCGCCGACTTCGCTGTAGCGGTCGTGGCGCAGGGCGAATTGCATCTCGACCTGCTTGGTCAGCGGGGCGACCACCTCGGCGAACACCGAACGCACGGTGCGGCTGTCGTCGGTCGCCTCGAGGTTGGGATTGGTGCCGGTGCTGCGGTCGCCCGCGATATTGTTCGACAACAGCAGCGCCGACGGCGTGAAGGTCGTGTTTTCGCGGCGCAATTCGCCACCGACGGCGAGCGCCAGGTCGCCGCCGGCGAGCGTCATCAGCGACTTCGAGATCTTGCCGTCGATGGCGGTCGAGACGCCCTTCGACTTGCGCGCCTCGTCATTGACCTTGATGCTGTTGATCAGGTCGATGCCGGCCTGCGACGACGGGCCGAACGGATTGATGGTGCCGTTGCGCACGCCGGCGTCGAATTTGTCGAACAGGACGTAGCCGTTGGTGTATTTGTCGACCGCGGTGTTCTGCGCCCGGCTCAGGCCGAGGTCGTAGTCCCAGCCGCCCACGATGCCGGTCGCGCCGAGCACCACGCGCTGCGCGCTGCTGGTCACTTCGCTGGTGCGGTTGCCGGCCTCGGTCATGCGGTAGCGGATGCCCGAGAAGGTCGGCGACATGCCGGGGCCGCTCAGGGCGGCGCGGTACGGCTGCGGCAGCACGCTGACCGGCAGGTTGCGGATGCGCTGTGGATTCGGGCTGAGCACGTAGTGGCTGTTGGCCTGGGACTGCACCAGCTCGGCGAACACCTGGTGGTCGTTGTTGACCTGGAAGGTGGCGCGGCCGATGAAGCTGACCTTGCGCGACTCCGGATAGATCTCGGTGTCCTGCATGTAGTCGTAGCTGCAGGCGAGCGGGCCGCCGGGGCCGGCCGGCGCGTACACCGTGGCCGGGCCGTTGCAGGTCGGCGAGCTCGGGTTGATGCGGGTGCGCGTGCTGCCGACCGGCAGGACGCCGGCGGCGATCAGCGCGTTGCGCTGGCTGCTCGAGATATCGACGTTGGCTGGGTAGGTGTTGGACGACATCAGGGCCGGCAGGGTCGTCGCCAGCGGGCGCGAACGGATGAACTCGCGCTGGCTCGAACGCAGCGACTCGAGCTGCTGGACGTCGAGCACGCCGAACACGTTGAAGCGGTCGGTCGACAGACTGCCGAAGCCGGCGCTGACGCTGGCCGTCTTTTTGCCGGCGCCGCCCTCGCCGGTGGCGGCGATCGAGGCGTTCATGTCGGCGCCCTGGTAGTCCTTGCGGGTGATGAAGTTGATCACGCCGCCGATGGCGTCGGTGCCGTAGATGGCCGAGGCGCCGTCCTTGAGGATCTCGACGCGCTGGATGGCGCCGGCCGGGATGTTGTTCAGGTCGACGCCCGCGTTGTCGCCGGGGGAGGCGAAGTTGGCCAGCCGCCGGCCATTGAGCAGCACCAGCGTCGACGACACGCCGATGCCGCGCAGGTTGGCGCCGTTGAAGCCGCGCTGGCCCGAGGTGCCGTCGGTGATCGAGGCGCCGTCCGACAGCGGCGCGGTGTTGGCGCTGATGTTCTTGAGCAGCTCGGCCGCCGTGGTCACACCGCTTTTCTCGATGTCCTCGCGTTTGATCAGCTGCACAGGCAGCGCGGTCTCGTTGTCGATGCGCTTGATCGACGAACCAGTGATCTCGACGCGCTGGATCGGCGCGCCGGCGGTTTGCGCCAGGGCGCTCTCGCTCATCATGCCTACTGCGGCCGCGATGGACAATACCAGTGCCGTCTTGCGCGGCAGTTGCGTGTGTTGGTGACTCATTTCCCCTACTCCCCTGTAATGTTTCTACGTTTTGTTGTCGTTACGGATGCGACGGCGCGGGCCGTCCTTGGTACTGCTGCTCTTTGAATCCTGGCTGGCGCCGACCAGGTAGGCCGAAATGGCCTCGGTCAGGCGCGAAGCCTTGGCCACGTTGGCCTTGTTCGATACCATGAGGGACGCGACCAGCGCCTCGATGACGGCGATCGCCGCGCCCGAGCTGCTCGGCAGGATCGGATGGCCGCTCGGCGCGTACAGCACATGGTTGCCCAGGCCCGCCAGCGGCGAGGCCGGCGAGTCGGTGATGGCGACGATGCTCGCGCCCAGTTCGCGCGCGAAAGAGCCGAGCCGGACCACGTCGAGCGCGTAGCGCGGGAACGACAGGATCACCAGCACGTCCTTGGCGGTGATGTTGGCCAGGTTGGCCGCCGCGACCTCGGTGCCGCCGTGGCCGGCGACCTCGATCACCTGCTGGCAGAACGGCTGCAGGTGCATCGCCAGCAGTCCGGCCAGGTGCGACGACAGCCCGAACCCCATCACATACACGGCGCGGGCGCGGGTCAGCAGCGAGACCACGCGCGCCACCTCGGCGGCGTCGAGCGCGTCGCCGCTGGCGCCGATGTTGGCCACGGCGCAGGCCAGGCTGTCGAAGGCGGGCGCGGTGCCGGACTTGCCGCGGGCGATGCTGGCGCGCAGCTTGTCGACCGGCTGCTGCACCGACTGCAGCGTCTCGGCCACCTCGCTGCGCATGGCCGAATAATTGGCGTAGCCGATGTCGCGCGCAAAACGGCTCACCGTCGCGGTCGAGACCTGGCACATCGCGGCCAGCTCCTCGATCCCGAGCGCGGTCACGCGCAGCTGGTTGCGCAACAGGTAGTCGGCGATGGCGCGCTGCGAGGCCGAACCGTCGGCCAGCGCCTTGAGCAATGCGTGGCCGATCGACGATTGTGCGAACGCGATCTGGCTAGAGGCGAAGTCGTTGCTGCTGTCTGGTCGCGCTGGTTTCATTTAATGCATCCTTGGTAAGCATGAGTGAAAATAAATTTTCATCATTCTAACTTACGGAAAATTTTCAGTGAGATCGACTCTACCTATAACAAAAATAAAACTCAACACATTTCTGTAAAATTTTTTACATACGATTTACTTCGTGTAAAAAATAATACATAATCGGTCCAACGCGGTCCGACGCGGCCTCCATCAACCTCCAAGCCAGCACCCAGACAATGCAAGTAAAAACCCAAGCGATATCGAGCTCCGAGAGCAGCACCCACTACCAGCTGACCAGCCTCCACTACGGCCAGCCGGGTCGCGGCAAGAAGGTCTATATACAGGCGGCGCTGCACGCCGACGAGGTGCCTGGCATGCTGGTGGCGCAGTTCCTGCGCACCGAGCTCAATGCGCTCGAGGCGGCCGGCAAGATCAACGGCGAGATCATCCTGGTCCCGGCGGCCAACCCGATCGGGCTGGCGCAGGCGATCCAGGGCGCACCGTTCGGCCGCTTCGACCTCTCGACCGGCACCAACTTCAACCGCAACTACAAGCATGTGGCGGGCGAGCTCAAACTGTCGCTGGCGGGGCTGCTCGGATCCGACGCCGATGCCAACGTGGCCCTGATCCGCGCGCACGCGCGCGCCTCCATCGCCGCGTGGCAGCCGCGCACCGACGCCGCCGTGCTCAAAAAAATCCTGCTCGGGATGGCGGTCGACGCCGACATCGTGCTCGACCTGCACTGCGACAACGAGGCGGTGCTGCACATCTACGCCGGCACCCCGCTGGCGCAGGCGGTCGCGCCGCTGGCCGCCCTGCTCGGCGCGCGCGCGGTGCTGCTCGCGCTCGAGGCGGGCGAGGAGCCGTTCGACGAGGCCTGCAGCCGCCTGTGGTGGGACCTGCAGACCCATTTCGGCCCCGACTTCCCGATTCCGCCGGCATGCCTGTCGACCACGGTCGAATTGCGCGGCGAGGCCGACGTCGACTACGGCCACGCGGGGCGCGACGCGGCCGCGCTGCTGCAGTTCCTGGCGCACGCCGGCGTCGTCGACATGCCCCTGTTCCCGCTGCCGCGGCCGCTGTGCGACAGCACCCCGCTCGAGGGCGTCGAGCCGGTGGTGTCGCCGCACGCGGGCGTGCTGGTGTTCCACCGCGCGCTCGGGGAGCATGTAGAAGCGGGGGCGGCGCTGGCCGACGTGATCGATCCGGTCAGCGGCGCCACCACCACCTTGTCCACCACCGTGGCCGGCGTGTTTTTCGCGCGCACGGCTCACCGGCACGTCTTGCGCGGCATGGATATCGGCAAAATCGCCGGCGCCAAGCCGTTCCGCACCGGCAAACTACTGAGCCAATGATGAAACTTAGAATACCTAACACCTTCGTCCTGCTGTTCGCCATCCTGGCGATGATCGCGCTGGCCACCTGGCTGGTCCCGGGCGGGAAATACGAGACCCATGTGGTCAACGGCAGGACGCTGGTCGACGCCGGCTCGTTCCATTACGTGCAGAGCGCGCCGCAGGGCCCGGTGGCGCTGATGATGGCGCCGATCAAGGGCTTCGTCGAGGCGGCGCTGATCATCGGCTTCGTGCTCATCGTCGGCGGCGCCTTCGCGGTGCTGCAAAAGACCGAGGCGATCGACTCCATGATCAAGTCGATCGCCAAGGCGCACGCGCATTCGCCGTTCGTGCGCGCCGCCCTGATACCGGTGTTCGTGACCATGTTCTCGCTCGGCGGCGCCACCTTCGGCATGAACGAGGAGGCGATCCCGTTCGTGCTGATCTTCGTGCCGCTCGCGCTCGCGCTGGGGTACGATTCGATCACCGGGGTCTCGATCCCGTTCCTCGGCTCACAGGTGGGGTTTTCGGCGGCCTTCCTCAATCCGTTCAACGTCGGCATCGCCCAGAGCATCGCCGGGGTCCCCGTGTTCTCGGGGATCGGCTACCGGATGATGGTGTGGCTGCTGATGACCGTGGTCACCGTCGTGTTTTTGATGTGGTACGCGGCGCGCGTCAAGCGCGACCCGACGCGCAGCCCCACCTACGCGCTCGACAAGGAGATCCGCAAGCTCAAGACCACCGACTTCAGCGATTTTGCCGGCATGACGCGCACCCACAGCGCGGTGCTGTGGATTTTCCTGGCCACGCTGGTGACGATGGTGTTCGGCGTGGTGCGCTACGAGTGGTTCATCGAGGAGATCGCGGCCCTGTTCCTGGTCATGGCGATCGTGGTCGGCCTGGTCGGACGGCTCGACTCGGACGAATTCGTCGGCGCCTTCATGCAGGGGGCGAAGGACCTGGTCACGACGGCGCTGGTGATCGCTCTGGCGCGCGGCACCGTGATCCTGGCGCGCGACGCACAGATCATCGACACCATGCTCCATTCGCTGATGCCGCTGGTGCAGTCGTCGAGCACAATCTTCGCGGCGCAGAAGATGTTCCTGATCCAGACCGTGATCAACTTCTTCATCCATTCCGGGAGCGGCCAGGCCGCGCTGACGATGCCGATCATGGCGCCGCTGGCCGACCTGGTGGGCGTGACGCGGCAAACGGCGATTTTGGCGTTCCAGTTCGGCGAACTGACCACGCCGATGATCCCGACCTCGGGCATCACGGTGGGCATCCTGGCGCTGGCGCGGATTCCCTGGATCACATGGGCGAAATGGATGATTCCGCTGCAGTTGATCTATCTGGTGCTGGCCTTGCTGTTGCTGATTCCGCCTTGCCTGATGAATTGGCAGTAGGGACGGCAGGAAAATCGGCCGCATTCAAGCGCCATATTGGCGCCGCCGCCCCGGTCGCGAGGTTTCTCCCGGCCCGGGCGGCCGCCAATGAAGATTTTTTGATCTTCATTGGCGCACTTTCCCCTCAATTGCAGACGCCGGCAACGCCCGGCGTCCCGCACCACGCCCTCCGCGACCACCATTTCGGCGCTGCAACTGCGCCAGCGCGGCAATGATCGGTTCTGCCAGGTTTGCCCCCATGTTTCGCCCAGTCCCTACGGTTTGTTCACAGCCTTGCACGCGGCCTCATTGCGGGCGCTGCCGGCGCACAGCCGCGCGCGACATTCGGCCGCCTTCGCCGATCCCTTCGGGCCGCATTGCTTGAGCTTGCGCGCGGCGGCGGATTGGCGATTGCCATGCGACACCAGCGCTGCGAGCAGGATGACGTCGTTGTCCGCCGCCTTGTTCGCCGCGTTGTCCGCCGCCTTGTTCGCCGCGTTGTCCGCCGCCTTGTCCGCCGCCTTGTTCGCCGCGTTGTCCGCCGCCTTGTCCGCCGCCTTGTTCGCCGCGTTGTCCGCCGCGCTGTCCGCCGCCGGCTTGCGCGCACGCTGTGGCGCTTTTTTGGCAAGCACGGGCCGCCCGGACTTGTTGGGGGGCGTCTTCTTGACCCGCTCCGGTTTTCGACGGGTCTCTTGGACCAGTTGAGGCGGTTTCGGGGCCGGGGCCGGCGCCACCAGCAGCAGTTTCGGAAGTGGATCTGGTGCCAGCGAGGGCGCTCTGGGGGCAAGGGCTGGTCCCTCGGGAATGTTTTTTTCCGGCCCGCCAATGGCGGGCGCGTCCGGCGCCACATCGAGGATGACCGCGGCCGACACCTCCGGCTCCGGCTCCGGCCCCGGCGCGGGCGCGGGCGCCGAAGCGGGCGCGGGCTGCGCCGGCGCCACGGCCGACTGCTCGGTCAGCAAGGCATTTTCGTTCTCGGTGTCGACGACAACCCAGGCCAGCGCGCCCGCGCAGATTGTCACGGCGGCGACCGTGGCGAAAATCCATCTGCCTTTGCGGCCCTTGGGCCGCCCGGGCCCCGCGTTGCCATCGAGGCTGCTCAAAATCCGATGGCGGTCCGCCTCGGCTTGCTGTTCAGAGGAAAGAAGACTGGGGCGGCCGGAGGCCTGACGGGGATCATCGCGCTTTTGCAAAGCTTGCTCCTCATTAATTTACGCATAACTTTACGTCAATAAACAATCGCGCGGAACTTATTAACAAGCCAACTGTGCAAGAACATACACAAACCAACTCTTGATTGAGATAGAACAGACTTTGCCCGATATTCGATCGCGCCCTGGATTGCCCTATCTGTAAGATATACCGATAGGAAATGATTTTTTAGCCATATTTCAGGATGTTGTTTCGATGAGGATCTTGTGCTGCTAATTGCGGTTGCCCTGTATTTTCTGCTGGCCTGCCTGGTGAGCTGGATGGTGCTTTTTCCCGCCGGGCGCGCCTTCGTGGTGCAAGCGCTGGCCGGGGCCGGGCAGCGCTTCCAGCAACGCCTGGGCCGCGCCGCACGCCGCAAGGAACAGGGCGTGGCCGCGTTGCGCCGATCGGGCGGCGCATCGCTACGCGGGGTTGGGGCAATTATCCGCCGCAAGTATCTTCTGTGCATTGGGGGTGCGCTGCTCATTTCGCTGCCCCCGCTGCTGGCACTGTTTGCCGGCAGAAAGACCGAGCTGGGGGGCTTCGACGTCTCCACGCGCGAGGTCAACGCCCAGGTCGCCGCCTTGCTCGAGGGCGAACATCTGGTGCCGCCGCCGGCGCTGCCGCCGCTCGCGTTCGCCACGGTCGAGCTGCAGCAGGAGCGCCCGATGCTGGTTTCGGCCAGCCGCGACTGGACCCGGATGAATGATGCCTATACGCAAAGGCTGTTGATGGTTTTCAAAATCATGAAGGAAAGGAACGGCTACGATATGGCAATTCTGGAAGGCTATCGCAGCCCCGAGCGCCAAAACGTGCTCGCCTCGATGGGCGCGAATGTGACCAACGCGGCCGCGTTCCAAAGCTGGCACCAATATGGCTTGGCCGCCGACTGCGCGTTTTTGCGCAACGGCAAAGTGGTCATCTCCGAGAAGGATCCCTGGGCGATGCGCGGTTACCTGCTGTATGGCGAAGTGGCCGAGTCGATGGGGCTGACCTGGGGCGGCCGCTGGAAGATGATGGATTTTGGCCACACCGAGCTGCGCCTGCCCGGCGTGATGAAACGATCAAGCAAGTAGCCCCCCAAATAGCACCCAAATAGCACCCACACCAGAACGGAGCGAACATGCCAGGACCTGTGATCAGATTGGGCGATAAAACCTCGCACGGCGGCGTCGTGCTCGAGGCCTCGACCCACAGCGACAGCGGCGGCATCGGCATCGCGCGCCTCGGCGACAAGGCGTCTTGCCCGATCCATGGCAACACCACCATCGCCAGCGGCGACATGACCATGCTGGTCGACGGCAAGCCGGTCGCGCGCAACGGCGACAAGACCGCCTGCGGCGCCCATCTGATCGCCAGCCAGCAGTCCACGCTCGACCAGGTCTGAGCGATGAGCGTCCACCTTCCCGCCCTGCGCGCGGTGCCGGTTTGATGCGCGGCTGGCTTGGCCGCACGCTGCCCGCCGCGGCCGTCGTCGGCCTGTGCTGGGGCGGCGCGATCTGGTACTGGCGCGCCACCAACCGTGCGCCGTCCACCTCCGACCTCGTCTCGTTCCTGCTGGTGCTGCCGCCGCTTGTGCTGCTGGCGCTCTGGCTTGGACGCAAACTGATCTCCCTGCAGGCGGCGCCGGCGATGGCGGTGCCGGCGGCCCAGCCGGCGCCGCCGCCGGCGCGCCCGGTGCCGCTGACGGTCGTCGCCACCGCCCTGCGCACGCCGCACGGCAGTGCGGTCGAGGAACTGGCCAAGGCGCTCGCCGCCAACGGGGCCGGCCCCGACCTCGACCCGGACCTGACCGACGACAACGGCTTCCCCGTGATTACCGCGCGCAGCGACGACGCCGCCGATCCGGCCATGCAGGAGGCGATCGCCGCGTGGCTCGAACTCAAAGCGGTGCCCGATCCGGATTTTAGCGATGAGCAGTTGCGCGCCCTGGTCCTCGGCGGCGCGGTGGTGGCCGAGCTGAGCGCGCGCGCCGCCGGGCACACCGCGATCGGCGAACCGTCGGCCCAGCCGCCGATGCTGCAAATCGTGCCGCTGTGGCAGGGCGGCTGGCGCCTCGAACAGCGCCTCGCGGCCGGAATGTGGTTCGGCCAGGTGGTAGGCATGAACGGCTGGCCGCCTGCGCGCATCGTGCTCGGCGCCGAGCAGGCGGCCGAGACGGCCGGCGCGCCCTCCGCGGCGCTGGCCCGGCTGGTGCGGCAGCACGCGCTCGACAACTCGCCGCTGCTCGCGCTGGTGCTGGCGTGCGGCTCGCACATCGGAGAGGGCAGCGTCCGCGCTTGGTCCGACAGCGCCGCGCTGTTCTGCGCCAGCCGCCCGCAAGGCCTGGTCCCGGGCGAAGGCGCGGCCGGCCTGCTGCTGGCAGACGCCGGCCAGGCGCGCCTGATCACAGACGAACCGCTTCTTCTGCTGCACAGCGCCGACGGCCGGCGCGACGACTCGGCCGACGGCGCGCGCCGTGTCGACGCCAAACTGCTGCGCGCGCTGGCGGGCAAGGTCATGGCCGACGCCGGGGCCGAGTTTTCCACGGTCGCCATGGTCGTCGCCGACACCGGCCACCGCAACAGCCGGGTCACGGAACTGATGGACACGGCGCGCCACGCCCTGCCCCAGCTCGACCAGAGCGAGGACGTGATCAGGGTCGCGGCCGGCTGCGGCAGCTGCGGCGCCGTGCCATTCATGAGCGCACTGGTGCTGGCGCACCACCACGCGGGCGCACTCGCCGCCCCCGTGCTTTGCTTTAGCAACGAAGATCCGCACCACCGCAGCGCGGCCCTGATCGGCCCCGCCGCCCCGGCCCTGTCCTGATGCACACCCTACCGAGGCACCGACGATGATGCGAACCATCTGGCACTTCCTGACAGCACGCATCAGCCTGGTCGTCATCGGCTGGCTGGCACTTGCCGTCCTCCCGCTGCTTGGCGCATCGCTGCCGCAGGTGCCGCGGGTCTGGGCCTGGGGCGCGCTCGCGCTGGCGCTCGCATTCGGCGCGATGGTCTGGCTGTCGCGCCGCCACAGGCGCCGGCGCGACGCCGCGCTGCTGGGCAGCATGCTGGAACAGCAGATCCGCGCGCCGGCGGCGAAGGCCGATCCGGCCCAGCGCCAGGAACACGATGTTATCGCCAAGCGCATGCTCGATGCGATCGCCACGATCAAGGGCTCGAAACTGGGCCAGTTGTCGGGCGACGCGGCGCTCTACGAGCTGCCCTGGTATCTGGTCATCGGCAATCCGGCCGCCGGCAAAAGCACCGCGATCGCCAGTTCGGGCCTGCAGTTCCCTTTCGCCGACTGCAAAGTCGTGCAGGGCGTGGGCGGCACCCGCAATTGCGACTGGTATTTCACGACCGACGGCATCCTGCTCGACACGGCCGGCCGCTATTCGGTCGGCGACGAAGACCGCGCCGAATGGTTCGGCTTTCTGAGCCTGCTGAAAAAGCACCGCAAGAAGGCGCCGATCAACGGCGTCATCATCGCCGTCAGCATCGCCGAACTGACCGGCAACCGTCCCGAATTCGCGATCGATCTGGCCAAGAATTTGCGCCAGCGCGTGCAGGAGCTGACCGAACGGCTCGAAGTGCACGCGCCGGTCTACATCATGTTCACCAAGGCCGACCTGATCACCGGCTTCAACGAGTTCTTCCAGGACAGCGAGCTCGGTGAGCGCGACCGCGTCTGGGGCGCCACCCTGCCCTACGGCCGGAGCACCACCAGCTTGCAGGTGCTGAACCAGTTCGACACCCGTTTCGACGAGCTGTACGACGGCCTCAAGGACCTGAGCCAGGCCAGCATGGCGCTGCAGCAGCAAGGAGCGCATGCCGCCCGGCGTGTTCACCTTCCCGCTCGAATTCTCGACCATCAAAACGCCGCTGCGCGCCTTCATCGCCACGCTGTTCGAAGAAAACCCGTTCCAGTTCAAGCCCGTGTTCCGCGGCTTCTACTTCACCAGCGCGCTACAGTCGGGCGAATCGGTGTCGGCCTCGTCGCAACGCGTGGCGCAGCGCTTCGACATCGAGCTGCAACCGCAGGAGCAAGCGCAAGCACACGAGCAACAGGGCTATTTTTTGCTCAACCTGTTCCGCAAGGTGATCTTCGCCGACAAGGACCTGGTCGCCCAATACGCGAGCCCGGCCAAAATGCGCCTGCGCTACGCCGCCTTTTTTGCCGCCACCGCCTTCGTCGGCCTGGCCCTTGGCGGCTGGAGCTGGTCGTACATGGGCAACCGCCAGCTGGTCGCCGAGGTGCAGGCCGACTTCGACGAGGCCGTCAGGATCCAGCAAAACCGCCCCGACCTGCAATCGCGCTTCGAGGCGCTGCAGATCCTGCAAAAGCGCATCGAACAGCTCGAAAAATACCGCAGCGGCCGGCCCCTGTCGCTGAGCCTCGGCCTGTACCAGGGCGACCTGCTCGAACGCAAACTGCGCGATGAGTACTTCAGCGGCGTGGGCGAGATCATGCTCAAGCCGGTCGGCGGCGCGCTCGAAGCCTTCCTCGCGCAAGTCAACAGCGGTGCCGGACAGCTCCAGCAGGCCGACGCCCCAGTGGCGGCAAGCGCGCCGCCAGCCGGCAACGGCGCCCAGGCATTCAATGACGCGTCGCCGGCCGATGTCGAAAACGCCTACAAGGCGCTCAAGACCTACCTCATGCTCGGCGATAAGGCGCGCGCCGAGGGCGGCCACCTCTACGAGCAGCTGACCCGCTTCTGGCGTGGCTGGCTCGACGCCAACCGCGGCGGCATGCCGCGCGAGCTGATGATCCGCAGCGCCGAACGCACCCTCTCGTTCTACCTGGCCCAGATCGACGACAGCGCGTGGCCGCGGATCGAGACCAGGCGGGACCTGGTCGAGCAGACCCGCGACAAGCTGCGCAAGGTGCTGCCCGGCGTGCCGGCGCGGGAGCCGCGTGTATGCCGACATCAAGGCGCGCGCCGCCACCCGCTTCCCGTCGATGACGGTGGCGCGCGTCATCGGCGGCCAGGACAAGGAACTGGTACTTGGCAGCCACGCGATCCCGGGCAGCTTCACGCGCGAGGCGTGGGAGGGCTTCGTCAAAGACGCGTTGCGCGACGCCGCCAACGGCGAACTGCAAAGCGCCGACTGGGTGCTCAAGACCGCATCGAAAGACGACCTGACGCTCGAAGGCAGCCCGGAGCAGATCCAGAAGGCGCTGGCCGAGCTGTATAAGAACGAATACGCCAAAGAGTGGGCCAAGTTCGTCCGGGGCGTGGCCATCCGCGAGTTCAATGGGTTCGAGGACGCGGCCGCGGCGATGAGCCGGCTGGGCGATCCGCAGACCTCGCCGATCAACAAGCTGATAACGACCGTCCATCAACAGACCTCGTGGGACAACCCGTCATTGGTCGGCGCCGGCCCGACCCGTGCCAACCGCGGCTTCAAGGTCTGGTTCAACGAGGCCGTCATGCGGCGCACCCCGGCCCCGCTCAAGGCCGGCATGGGCGGCGCGGCCACCGGCGCCGCCCCGGTCACGGCGTCCTCGATGCCGCAGGGCCCGGTCGGGCGCGCCTTCTCTGGGGTGGCGCAACTGGTCGTCAGCCGCGACCGCGACGCCTCGCTCATGCGCGGCTACATGGAGGCGTTGTCGAAACTGCGCACGCGCTTCAACACCATCAAGAACCAGGGCGACACCGGCCCCGGCGCCAAGCAGTTCATGCAGCAGACGCTCGACGGCAGCGGCTCGGAGCTGGCCGACGCGCTCAAGTACGTCGACGAGCAGATGCTGGTCGGGATGAGCGACCAGCAAAGGCAGAGCCTGCGCCCGCTGCTGGTGCGCCCGCTGATGCAGACCTTCGCCGTGATCGTCAAGCCGGCCGAGCTTGAGATCAACAAGGTGTGGACGGCGCAGGTGCTGGCCCCTTTCGGAAAAAACCTCGCGCCCAAATTTCCGTTCACGTCCAACGCCCGAATCGAGGCCAGCGACGCCGAGGTGGGCGCCGTGTTCGGGCCCGACGGCGCTATCGCCAAGTTCTTCGACGCCACCATGGGGCCGCTGGTGGTGCGCCGCGGCGACACCATGTCGGCGCGCACCTGGGCCAACATGGGCATCACGCTGGCGCCGGCGGTCACGGGCGGCTTTCCGGCCTGGGTCGCGCCGCTGGCCGCCGGCGGCGTGGCCAATCCGCCCGCCGCGAGTGGCGGCTGGGCGCGCACCATGTTCGACCTGCAGGCGCTGGGCGCGGTGGGGGCCGCCGAATACACGATCGAGATCGACGGCCAGTCGCTGCGCTGGCGCGGCCAGCCGCAGCCGTGGGTGCACATGTCGTGGCCCAACGCGCAGGGCGCTCCGGGTTCGCGCATCACCGCCATCAGGCCCGATGGGCGCACCGTGGTGCTGCTCAGCGAACCGGGCCGCCAGGGCCTCAAGAAGATGGTCGAAGCGGCAAAGCGAAAGCGCAAGGACGGCGGCATATTCGAACTGGCCTGGGACAATGCCGGTGTGGTCGTGACGGCCAACCTGAAGATCCTCGGCAGCGCCGCCCCGGCGCCGGCGGCGGCGCCCTCCCAGGGGTTCCGCAACCTGCGCCTGCCGCAGGCGATCACCGCTGCCGCGCCCCCGCCGACGGCGGTGGCGGTGGCCGGCGCGGGAGCCCAGCCATGAACCGCGCCGCCTCGCCCACCACGATCTGCTACTTCGGCAAGATCCCCAGCCGCGCCGACTTCGTCAAGGCCAGCGACAACCTGGCGCTGACGCAGGTGCTCGACGACTGGCTGGCCAAGGCGATGGAGCTGCTTAGCACCGACGCGCGCTGGAAAATTAACTACGACGCCCAGGCGCCGCTGCATTTCGCCTTCGTCGGCCCGCGCAGCAAGCGCGCGATCGCCGGCCACATCGTCACCAGCAGCGACCAGTCGCACCGGCGCTTCCCGTTCCTGATGGTGAGCACGATCGAGGTCGACGACCCGGCCGGCTTCGTCGGCAACGGTCCGCTGGTGCTGTCGCGCCTGTGGACCCGCTGCGAGGCGCTCACCGCGGCGGTGCTGGCCGCGCCCGATCCGGCGCTGCCGCTGCAGGCGGTCGCCAACACCCTGATCGAACTCGATCTGCGTTCGGCCGCCTACAACGCCGCCTTCAACGACTTCCTCGAGCTGCAAAGCGTCGGCTCGCTCGAGGCGATGCTGGCGCAGGCCGGCTTCGCCGGTTCGGTGCGCCAGTTGCTGCTGGCGATGGGCCTGCTGCTGCAGCCGGTGCTGGCGAGCAGTTCGAGCCGGCTCGAGAAAAGCCTGGTGCTGCCGCTGCCGGCCGACCCGATGTACCGCTACCTGGTGGCCGCCTTCTGGATGCACCTGATCACCCCGTTCCTGGTGCGCGCCGGCTTCGAGCTGGCCGTCTGCGTGACCCGGCTGCAGGACCGTCCGACGCTGGTGGTCGGCTTCAGCGGCGCCTCGGCCGCCACGCTGCAGGCGATCATCGATCCGCAAGCCGCGCTCGAGCGCCACATCACCTTCGACGACTTGTCGTGGGTCGACGACCAGGTCGACGCCGACTACGCGATCCAGAAGGTGTCGGCCTATCTCAAACAACCGTCGCTATCCCTCAAATCGGCGCACGACTCGCTGCGCCTGGCCTTCATCGGAAGCTGATCATGCGCCCCACACCGCCGCCCGCCCCCGCCCACCTCGCCCTCCCCCTCGCCCCCGTCCTCGCCCTCGTGTTCGCCCTGGCCGGTGCCGACCTGCGCGCCCAGGCGCCGGCGGCGGCGCCCGGCCAAGTGGTCGCCAGCGGCACCGTGCCGGACGAGTCGGGCAAGGCGGCGATCCTGGCGCGCCTGCGCGAACTGTACGGCCCCGAACGGGTGGTCGACCAGATCGCCGTCGGCCAGGTGGCGCTGCCGGCCAACTGGAACGGCTACGTGCAAAAGCTGATCGGCCCCAACCTCAGGCAGATCAGCCGCGGCGCCCTGACCATCGACGGCAGCGTCGTCAGCGTGCGCGGCGAGGTGGCCAACGAGGCGCAGCGCCAGAAGATCGCCAGCGACATCGCCACCAGCCTCAATCCGACCTACACCGTCAACAACGCCCTGCGCGTGGCCGCCGGCGGACAAGAAATGCTGAACCGCACGTTGGCCGACCGCACCATCGAATTCGACAGCGGCAAGACCACCATCACCGCGGCGGGGCGCGCCATCCTAAACGAGATGGCCGCGGCCATGCAAACGCTCAAGGGCCGCCGGATCGCGCTGATCGGGCACACCGACGACCGCGGCCTGCGCAAGCGCCAACCTGGCCCTGAGCCAGGCGCGGGCCGAGGCGGTGCGGCTCTACCTGGGCGAGCGCGGCATCGACGCCGGCGCGATCGACGCCTCGGGCGAAGGCGCGGCGCGCCCGATCGCCGGCAATGACACGCCCGAGGGCCGGGCGCGCAACCGCCGCATCGAATTCAAGCTCGAACAATAGGGGCGCAAACGAAAAAAAAATCCGCGGCCCGGGGGCCGCGGATGTTCGGGGTGCGCGCGTCAAACGGTCTTGTTGGTGGCCAGGTCCCAGCCGCCGGAGGTGTTGCCGCCCGAGCCGCCGTTGACCTTTTGCTGGGTGTACTTCCACTTGACCTTGGAGTATTTGAGCGACATGTTCTCGCTGAGGATGTCGCCCTGCAGCACGCCGGGCTGCACCTTGCTGATCAAGACGTTCTCGAGTTCGATTTCGAAATACTTGATGCGCTCGCCTTTGCCGTCGGCGCGCATGAACTCGATCTTGGCCTTGGGGATCGTCTTGCCGGACGAGCAGTTTTGCAGCAGCAAGGGCGTCGCCAGGTCTGCCAGCTTGGCCACTACGATGTCCTTGTGTTCGCAACGCTCGGCGGTGTGGCCGCCGCCGGTCGAGGCGGTGGCCGATTTCGGCTGCAGCACTTCCCAATTGACCGATTTGCATTCGATCCAATCCTTGTGGGTCGTGTCGGTGGACTCACCCTTGATACCGTCGATTTGCAGATATACGTCGATTGCCATGTTAATCCTTTTGAGGTTGATGGAGGGTTGACTTACGATTTGGTCGACTGCGGCAGCTCCGCGACCAAACGGAGGGAAACGGATAACTCGTCGAGCTGGAAATGCGGACGCAGGAACGAGACGGCGCGGTAGACGCCGGGCCGGCCCGGCACCTCCGACACCTGCACCGACGCCTCGCGCAGCGGGAACTGGGCCTTTTGCTCCTGGCTGGCGTTATCGTCGAGCAGCACGTACTGCATCAGCCAGCGGTTCAGGAATTCCTCGACGTTGGAGGCGGCGGCGAAGCTGCCGATTTTGTCGCGCATCATCGCCTTCATGTAATGGGCGATGCGCGAGACGGCGAAGATGTACTGCAACTGGGCCGACAGCGAGGCGTTGGCGTTGGCCGATTCGGAGCCGTATTTCTTCGCCTTCTGCGCCGACTGGGCCCCGAAGAACGCGGCGTAATCGGTGTTTTTGCAATGGACCAGCGAGATGAAACCGAGGTCCGAGAGCTCCTTTTCGCGCCGGTCCGTGATCGCGATCTCGGTCGGGCACTTGAGCGCGACCTCGCCCTCGTCGGTCTTGAAGGTGTGGGTCGGCAGGTCCTCGACCAGGCCGCCGCCCTCGACCCCGCGGATCGCCGCGCACCAGCCGAAATCCTCGAACGCGCCGGTCAGCTTGGTGCCGAAGGCGTAGGCGGCGTTGCACCACAAATACTCGCGGTGGTCGCTGCCGTCGACCGCCTCGACGAAATTGAAGCCCTCGGTGGTCGCCCCCGAGACCGGGTGGAACGGCTGGCGCCCCAAAAAGCGCGGCAGCGTCAAGCCCACGTAACGGGAATCCTCGGACTCGCGGAAACTCTTCCACTTCGCGTATTCGACCGTGTCGAACACCTTCGACAGGTCGCGCGGTTTGCCCAGGTCGTCGAAGGTCTCGAGCCCGAACAATTCGGGCGAGGCGGCCGAGATGAACGGCGCGTGCGCGGCCGCCGACACGTGCGACATCTGCTCGATCAGGTACATGTCCTCGGGCTGGCGGCTGATCTCGAAGTCGCCCAGCAGGGCGCCGAACGGGGCCCCGCCGAAGGTGCCGAACTCCTCCTCGTAGATCTTCTTGAACATCGTGCTCTGGTCGAATTCGAACGCGCTCTGGAAGTCCTTGACGAGCTCGCGCTTGGTCGCGTTGAGCACCTTGATCTTGAGGTTGGCGCTGGTCGCGGTGTTCTTGACGAGGTAATTGAGGCCGGTCCAGCTGCTCTCGAGCTTTTGGAATTCGGGCGCGTGCATGATGGCGCTGAGCTGGCGCGAGATCATGCGGTCCAATTCGGCCACGCGCGCGTCGATGGTGCTGGCCAGGTTGTCCGAGACCACCACCGTGCCCTCGAGCACCTGGCTGACGAGCTCGGAGATCAGGTCCCTGGCGCGCGCATGCTCGGTGTGCGACTTGGCCACCTTGCTTTGCTCGACGATCTGGTCGAGCAGGCCCGCCTCCTCCATCCCTCCGGCGCCGGCGCCGCTGTCTGTCATCGCTTGTGCGCTCATGTCACTCCTTCGCGCCGGCGCTTTGCTGGCCGAGCGCGGCCAGCTTCTCGGTGTTGCCGAGCACTTCGTTGAGGATGTCCTCGAGCTTGTCGTTGCCGGCGATCTTGTTGCGCAGGTCGGCCAGCTTGGTGCGCGCCTCGAGCAGCTTGCGCAGCGGCGCCACCTGTTCCACCACCGCCTCGGGGCGGAAGTCGGCCATCGAGGTGAAGGTGAGCTCGACCGGGAACTGGGTGCCGCCGCCGCCGAGCGCGTTCTCCACCCGGAACGCGGTGCGCGGTTCGATACCCTTCATGACCTCGTCAAAATTGTCGGCGTCGATGCCGACGAATTTGCGGTCCTTGAGGCGCTTTTGCTCGAGCGCCGAATTGGCGCCGAAGTCGCCGACCACGCCCATCACAAAGGGCAGCTCCTTGTTTTCGGTGGCGTCGCCGATCTCGACGTCGTACGTCATCTGAACCCTGGGCGGACGCACCTTCTGCAGCCGCTTTTGCACACTCTCGCGTTTGGACATGGGACTCCCCTTGGGTGAAGAAAAATACATTCGCTTGCTATTTCAGTCCCTCGAAGGGATCGTTGCGCGATGGCGGGGGCGCGGGCAACGGCTTTTTCACCTTGACCGACTTTGGCGTCGGCCCCGAGTCGTGCGCGGGGATCAGCACCGATTCACCGAGGCTCTCGCGCAGCAGCTTGGCCAGCTCCTGCGATTCGGTGCGCAGCGAGCCTTGCAGATTGTTCTGGCGGCTCAGGTCGGCCAGCGCGCGGGTGGCCAGGCGCAGGCCGCTGATGGCGATGATGCTGTAGGCCTTGCTGTCGTTGGGGTCGCGCACCAGCACCTCCTGCGCGTTGACGATCGCCTCCCCATACTGTCCGGCGTCATAGCGCATCTGCGCCAAGCGCACCCACGGGTATTTATCGGCGGGGTAGGCCGCCGCCGCCCGCTTCCACAGCGAACTTGCTTGTTCGTTCTGGCCGCTGCCGGCCGCCGACGACGCGCCCGACATCAGCTGCGCCAAGGTCGGCGGCGGGGCGACCTGTTTTTTCTCCATACTGCCGCACGCGCCGAGGGCCAGGACGCAGGCGGCCGCACCCATCAATTGCTTGCAAGTATTTACGCTCATAATATTGACCTTTAGTTAAGAGTGCATTAATGCTAATCCGCCGGAAAGTTTTAATCAACGCGAAAAACTTATCATTTACTTAAACTTGCTACGCATCAAATGAATTCTACTGTAAAGAATTTTTCTTTCATTCTGTGAATTGTTGACGCATCGCATGTATCGAATAGTTAGGCGGGACCCGCCCGTCCGGCGGACGCTATTCTTGAGAACCAACCGGATTTTCTTGAGCGGAAAGGAAAACCACATGCCACATACGAACAAGCTCGCATCGGCTGAACGGGGGCCGCCGCGGCAGCACGGGAAGTTCCACGCGCACCGGCCCAACGCCTGGGGCGTGCGCCACCTGCTGGTCGAGCGCGAAGCGCTGCTGCAAGGCCGCCTGCGCATCGAGCAACTATCGCTTATCTTCGAAGATGGAAAATTACTCGACGCGCCGAGCGCGAACGCCCTGCCCGATGTGATCGAACTGGGCCGGCTGGCGCAGACGCGGCAGGCGCTCACGCTGCATGCGGCCTGGAACGGCACGGGCGCGGCGCGGCTGCTGCCCGAACCCGAGCCGCGCGACGCTGGCCGCACGCTTGCGCTGCTGCGCGTGCGGCGCCTCGCCAACGGCGGCTTCGAACTCGATCCCGCCTTCGTGCCACCGAGCCTGACGGTGCACGGCGCGCCGGCGCTGCTGCTGCACCTGCGCTGCCTGATCGACACGCTGCAGGCGAATGTGGACGCGCTGCACGCGCACCAGCACACGCCCGGCAGGCATGCCGGACAGATCCGTTGCGGCGGCATGTCGACCTTCAGGCTGTTGCACACGGCCAGCTCGGCGCTGGCCTCGCTGTCCTATTATTTCCACCACCCGGGCCTGCATCCGGAACGCCTGCACGCCCAGTTGGTGGGGCTGGCCGTGTCGCTCAAGGGCTTGTCGACGCTTGGCAGCCTCGACGATGTGCCCGCCTACGACCACGGCTGCCCGGGCCCGTGCTTCGCCAAACTGCACCTGATTATCTGCAAGCTGCTCGACAGCGCCATGTCCCCCATAAACGACTGCACCGCCTGAGGAACGCCCATGAATGCAAGCAACCCGCCGTCCCTGTTCCAAGGCGCCTCCGGCGCCGCGCCCGCCGCCCCGGCCTGCGCCCACTCCCTGCTCGACCTGATGTACGACGGCTTCATCGCCCTGTTCATGCTCAAAAACGGCAGCGGCCCCAAGGACAATGCCGGCTTCGTGAGCAAAATGACCTCGTTCCTCGACGAATTCACACGCAACGCCAAAAAACAGCAGGCCGAGGCCGACGACATCGACGCCGCCAAGTACGCGTTCTGCGCGGCGATCGACGAGATCGTATTGCGCTCGCCCTACACCATCCGCGACGAATGGCAGCGGCGCCCGCTGCAACTACTCTTGTTCGGCGACCAGTTGGCCGGGGAGAATTTTTTCCACCGGCTCGAAAACCTGCGCGCGCGCGGCAGCGCCCATCTGCAGGCGCTCGAGATTTTCCACATGTGCCTGTTGTTCGGTTTCGAGGGGCGCTACACGCTCGAGGGTCCCGAAAAACTGAACTACCTGACGGCGCGCCTGGGCGACGAGATCGCGAAAATGAAGGGCAAGAGCGCCGCCTTCGCGCCGCACGCCGAGCGGCCCGACCAGATCCGAAACAAATTGCGCAACAACACGCCCGTCTGGGTGCTGTGCTCGCTGTTCGGCCTGATCTGCTCGCTCGCCTATCTCGGCATGCGCACCTCGCTGGCCAAGACCACCGACACCCAGCTGCTGGCCTACAACGATGTCGTCAAGCTGGCCCCGCGCGCGGCCAACCTGACCATCACCCTGCCATAAAAACCAAGGATGCCGAAGCTACCAGCAGCCTGCCGGGCTTAGGGAGTCGAAGCGAAACGGTCGAAGCAAAAAAACGCCGGGTTAGTTAGGCCAGCGCCCGCAGCGCCGCCTGCAGGCCCGGATACCGGAACACAAAACCGCCCTGCGTCAGTCGTTCGGGCGCGACCCGCTGCCCCTCGAGCAACAAATCGGACTGCTCACCCATGCCCAGGCGCATCGGAAAGGCCGGCGTCGGCATCCGGCAGGGCCGCCCCAGCACCCCCGCCGCGGTCCGGCTAAATTGCAACTGGGTGACGCTGTCGGGCGCCGTGAAGTTGTACGCGCCATTGGCCCCGGTCCCCCACAAGTGGGCGATTGCGCGCAACACGTCGTCGACGTGGATCCACGACAGCCATTGGCTGCCCCTGCCCAGGCGCCCGCCGAATCCGAGCTTGATCGGCAGCAGCATCATCGGCAGCGGCCCCTGCTCGCCGAACACCACGCCCAGGCGCATGCACGCCACGCGCACGCCGTGGGCGCGCGCCGCGCCGGCGGCGGCCTCCCATTCGCGGCACAGGTCCGACATGAAAATCGGCTGCGCGGCGCTGTCCTCGGTCAGCACGCGCTCATCGCCGGGCGCCTGGATGCCGTAGTAGCCGATCGCCGAGGCCGACAACAACAGCGCCGGCTTGTGCTCGGCGCGCCCGATCCATCCCACCAGCGCCTGCGTGAGCCCGACCCTGCTGCGGCGCAGAGCGGCCTTGCGCGCCTCGCTCCAGCGCCAGCCCAGGATGCGCGCGCCGGCCAGGTTGATCACGACGTCGAAACGCCGGGCCGCGGGCAGCTCATCCATGCTGGCGACGCATTGCACCTTTCCATCGAACAGCCATGCCGCCTGCCGCGGGCCGCGCGTCAGGATGGTCAACTGGTGGCCGTCGGCAAGCAAGGCGCGCACCAGTTTTTGCCCGATGAAGCCGGTGGCGCCGGTCAGCAGCACCTGCTGCGCGCGCCCGCCAAAGCGCAGCGGCGGCGCGCCGGCGGCGCGCCGCGCCAATCGCCCATGGTGGAAATAGGCAAAACCGTCGCGCACGCCCGAGATGCCGACCCCGACCCCGCACAACACCAAAAAAGCGCCGAGCAAGCCGTTCGGCTGCCACACGAAGGCGCTAGGCAACTGCATCCAAGCGATGGCGTTGATCGCGAGCAGCGCCATGACGGCGCCGCCGTTAAGGGTCAGCAGGGTATGCGTGACGCGTTCGGTCCAGGGCAGCAGCCGGGTCCGGTCCTCGACCACGAAATCCCACAGCGTCAGCGCGATCTCGACGCCAAACACGAGCAGCAGCACCACCGCCCACACCCCATGCCAGGCCCAGAACGCCATGCCGACGAACATGAAGAAGTAGATCACCGAGCGCAGCGAATGGATCGCCAACTCCAGCCGCGCGCTCGCGCGTCCCGGCAAGGCTTCGGTCAGTTCGTGGTGGTACAGGGTGTCGTAGGCGCCCAGGCAGCCCTGGAGCGCCATCAGTTGCAGCGCGAGCAGATAGGTGTTCACGACGCGACCTCCCGGAACACGCCGACTTGGGTGAAGGTGGTGCCGAACAGCGCGTGCCGGATCTCGATCCGGATGTCGAACTGTTGCGCGTTGTTGTTGCGGTGGCAAAGGAAGGTCTTGCCCGGCGTGAGCAGCCCGGGCAGCGCAATGCGCAACCCGAACACCTCCCAAAAGTAGCCGTCGCTGCGAAAGTGCAGGTTGCCGTCCTCGACATGCAGCAGCAGCTTCATGCCGAGGCCCATGCCGACATACTCGAGCACCTCGCCCTTCTCGCTTTCGCGCATGAACGAGGTGAACTGGATCGGCTTGCGCCCGTTGAGGCGGTAGATGCGCTGCTTGAAGATCGATGCGCAGCCGGGCTTGGAATAGACCTCGATGTCGACCGGGAAGTTGGCGTCGTTGTACGGGATCAGCGCGCCGTCGATCAGCGGCATGGTCAGCAATCCGAACAGGCGTCCCAGGCGCGAGCAGCGCAGCTCGCTCAACTGCCCGGTGTAGCGCAGCGGCCTGCCCGGCGCCGGGTTCTGGTCGAAGCGCAGCCGGATGTCGGGATGCAGATCGCCCCAGCGCGGCCCGAGTATCCTCTTGAACAGCTCGCCTTCGGACGGGATGACGGCGCTCATGCGTCCGCCCCGCCGTCGTCGGGTCCGAGGAAGCGGGCGACCTTGCCGCCCATCTTGAGCAGGTTTTTGACGGCCACCGGCGACATGTGCTTGTAATCGTCGTAGGTGCTGCTTAGCAACTCGAGCAGCGCGAGCACATCGTTCATGCGCGCAAGCGAGGCCGGCTCGAGCGCCGCGTCCTGCCCGCCGTCGATCGCGCATTCGCGCAGCAGCGTCAGGGTCGGGTCGATCTCGCGCCGCTTGCGCTCCTCGACGATGATGCGCGAAATCTCCCACACGTCCTGCAGCGCGACAAAATGGTCGCGCCGGTCGCCCATCAGGTGGGTCACGCGGATCAATCCCCAGCTTTGCAGCTCTTTGAGGCTGTTGCTCACGTTCGAGCGCGCCACGGTCAGCGCTTCGGCGATGTCCTCGGCCGGCAACGGCGCGTTGGCCAGGAACAGCAGCGCATGGATCTGGGCCACGGTGCGGTTGACGCCCCAGCGGGCGCCCATCTCGCCCCAGTGCAGGATGAATTTTTGCGCAGTCGGGCTCAGGGCCATATTTCTCTCTTTTCTTTAGATTCTGTCGTGACAGAAATTAAATCCCGATTGGACGCAAGTGTCAATCGATTTCCCTCAAAAACCCACGCCGGCGCTAATTTTTTGGCAACTTCCGTCTATATAATGTTTCTCTGAATTATTCTCAGCAACAAGGCCCCCGTCCCGCCCCATCCTCCTCAAAGGTAAAGAATGAACAAGCTGAACGCCGCCGTAGCCCGTTTTGCCATCGCAGTCTGGGCGGGCATGCTCCTCGTGCTGCGCCCGGCCGGGCGGATCCTGGCCGCGCTGTTCGGCAGCTGGCAGGCGCCCGCGTGGGCGCCGCGCGCGCGCGCGCGGCTCGCGCCGTCGGGCCGCCTGGCCGGCAGGCAGCCGGCGGCGCTCCTGCTGGCAGTGCTGATCGGCCTCGGCGTGCTGGCCGCGCCAATGCTCAAGAACGTCGACTGGCAGGCCAGGTTCGACACGCTCAAGAGCGTGCAGCCCGACCGCCCCGCGGTGCTCGCGTCCGACATCGTGGTGACCAATCCGGCGCGCACCGCGATCGAAGACAACGGCAAACCGCATCCGGCCGTGCTGACGTTCCAGGTGTCGGCCGCGCCGCTGTCGCAGGTCGGCAAGGAGGCCGCCGACATCGGCATGGCGCCGGCGCTGGCCGGCAAATGGACCTGGGCGAGCGCGACCCGGCTCGAATTCACGCCCGCCGAGGACTGGCCGGTCGGCGTCGTGTACCAGGTCACGCTGGGCGCCAAATCGCTCGCGCCGCACGTCAAGGCCGACCGCGCGGCGAGCTTCAGTTCGCCCGGGTTCGTACTGACGGTGGGCGAGGCGAGCTTTTACCAGGACCCGGTGCAGCTCAACCTGCGCAAGGCGGTCTTTGCGATCGGCTTCTCGCACCCGGTCGACCCCGACAGCCTCGAACGGCGCCTCAAGCTCGCCCTTGAGGGCGGCGCCGGGCTGTTCGCCAAGCCGGGCGACATCGACAAGCTCACCGTCACCTACGACAAGCTGCGCCTGAACGCGACCGTCCATTCCGAGCCGCTCGCCATTCCGGCCGATACCGTGGCCCTGAAGCTGACCGTCGGCTCCGGCGTCAAGGCCCAGCGCGGCGGCCAGGCCACGGGCGACGACAGCGCCAAGGCGCTGGCGATTCCCGGCTTGTACAACCTCGACGTGGCCGAATTGAACCAGCTGATCGTCACCAACGACAGCGGCGAACCCGAAAACATCCTGCAGATCACGACCGGGATGCCGGTCCACGAGAAGGAGATGGCGCGCGCGGTCAATGCCTGGCTGCTGCCGCTCAAGCGCCCCGGCGCCGACGCAGACGACGCCGACGCCAAGGTCTGGAGCGACCCGGCCAGCGTGACCGACGCGGTGCTCGCGCAGTCGGCCAAGGTGCCGCTTTTGTCCACCCCGGCCGAGCGCGAGATCCGCGAGGGCCACGCGTTCAAGTTCGTCGCCGAACCGGGACGCTACCTGCTGGTGCGCATCCAGAAGGGGCTCAAGTCGGCCGGCGGCTACCAACTGGGCGCCGCGCGCGACGAGGTGCTGCGCGTCAAACGCTCGGCGCCGGAGCTGTCGATCATGAGCAAGGGCTCGCTGCTGGCCCTGTCGGGCGAGAAGAAGCTGCCGCTGCTGCTGCGCGACCTGCCCGGCGTGCGCATCGAGATCGGGCGCCTGCTGCCGCAGCAGCTCCAGCACCTGGTGACGCAGAGCGACGGCGACATGACCAAGCCCGAATTCTATGCCGGCATCACGCCCGACAGCCTGACCGAACGCTTCGAGCGCGAAATCGCGCTCAATCTCAAGCCCGGCAAAACCCACTACGAGGCGATCGATTTCTCCGACTACCTGCGCGCCGATTCGGGCGAGCGGCGCGGCATCTTCATCGTCACGGCGCAGGGCTACGACCCGGCCAACAAGAGCGCCGCCGGCGAGACCGACCAGCGCCGCAACGACCACGAATACGAGGGGGACGGCGAAGGCGCGGGCGAAGGCGAGGAGCCCGAGGTCGACCCGGGCAAGATGCGCGACCGCCGCCTGGTGATCGTGACCGACCTCGGCATCGTCTCGAAAAAGGCGGTCGACGGCGCGCGCGACGTCTACGTGCAGTCGATCCACGACGGCAGCGGCACGGCCGGCGCCAGCGTCGAGGTCTGGGGCAAGAACGGCGCCATCCTGGTCAGCAAACTGACCGACGCCACCGGCGTGGCCAGGCTGCCGACGCTGGCCGCCTTCACGCGCGAAAAATCGCCGGCCGTGATGGTGGTGCGCAAGGACGGCGACATGAGCTTCTTGCCGCTCAATCGCGACGACCGCACCCTCGACGTCTCGCGCTTCGACGTCGGCGGCATCCATGCCAGCGAAGTGCCCAACCAGGTGCAGGCCTACCTGTTCTCGGACCGCGGCATCTACCGCCCGGGCGACACCATCAATGTCGGCATCGTCGCCAAGTCGATGGGCTGGAACCAGAAGCTGGCCGACCTGCCGGTCGAGGCCGAGGTGATCGACGCGCGCGGCCTGGTCGTGCGCCGCCAGAAGTTCAAGCTCGGCGCCGGCGGCATGGCCGAGTTTTCGCACGCCACCCAGGACAGCTCCCCAACCGGCAATTTCACGATCAACCTCAATCTGGGGCGCGACACCGGCAGCGCCACGCCCGGCACGACCGAGGCGCCGGCGCTGCAGCTGGGCACCCTGACGGTGAAGGTGCAGGAGTTCATGCCCGACCGGACCAAGGTCACGGCGCGCCTGTCGCGCCAGTCCGACGAGGGCTGGGTCACGCCGCAGGAGCTGGGCGCGACGGTCAACGTGCAGAACCTGTTCGGCACGCCCGCCCCGCAACGCCGAGTCGAAGCCCAATTGACGCTGTCGCCGGCCCACCCGTCGTTCGCCAGCCACCCCGGCTACGCGTTCTTCGACCCGGCGCGCGCCAACGAGAAGTTCCAGGACACATTGGCCGTGGCCACCACCGACGCCCAGGGCAACGCCACGCTGCCGCTCGGCCTGCAGCGCTATGCGCAGGCGACCTACCAGTTGCACCTGCTGGTCAAGGCGTTCGAGCCCGAGGGCGGACGCAGCGTGGCGGCCGAAGCGGCGGCGCTGGTGTCGGACCGGCCCTACCTGGTCGGCTACAAGACCGACGGCGAGCTCGGTTATGTGGGCCGCAACAGCGTGCGCAACGTGTCGTTCATCGCGATCGACCCCAAGGCCAAGCGCGTGGCGGTCGACCAACTCAGGCTGCTGCGCATCGAGCGGCGCGTGGTGTCGGTGCTGACCAAGCAGCACAACGGCCTGTACAAATACGAGTCGCGCGGCACCGAGACGGTGCTCGGCGAGAGCGCGTTCGCGATCGCCGCCGGCGGCGCCAAAACGGCCTTGTCGACCCAGACGCCGGGCAATTTCTCGTACGCGCTGCGCGACGCGCGGGGCTTGACGCTGGCGCGTGTCGACTACAGCGTGGCCGGCACCGGCAACGTCTCGCGTACGCTCGACCGCAACGCCGAGCTGCAGATGTCGCTCAGTAAAAAAGACTACGCCCCCGGCGAGGAGATCGAAATGAGCATCCGCGCGCCGTACACCGGCGCCGGCCTGATCACGATCGAGCGCGACCGGGTGTACGCCCACAAATGGTTCCGCGCCGGCGCCACCGCATCGGTCCAGAAGATCGCCCTGCCGAAGGATTTCGAGGGCAACGGCTACGTGTCGGTGCAGTTCGCGCGCGACATCGGCTCCGACGAGATCTATATGAGTCCGATGAGCCACGGCGTGGTGCCGTTCGTGACCAGCCTGGCCAGGCGCACCAACCCGGTCGTGCTGAAGGCGACCCCGATGGTCAAGCCGGGCCAGCCGGTCAAGATCACGCTGACGTCGAAGGCGCCGGCGCGCGCGATCGTGTTCGCGGTCGACGAGGGCATTTTGCAGGTGGCGCGCTACCAGGCGCCGGACCCGCTCAAGTTCTTCTTCCAGAAGCGCGCGCTCGAGGTGAGCACCCAGCAGACGCTCGACCTGATCCTGCCCGAGTTTAAAAAGCTCATGGGCGCGGCCGCGCCCGGCGGGGACGCCGAGGGCATGCTGGGCAAGAACCTGAACCCGTTCAAGCGCAAGACCGACAAGCCGGTGGTCTGGTGGTCGGGCATCGTCGAGGTCGACGGCACCAGGGAATTTTCCTATACGCCGCCCGAAAACTTCAACGGCAGCCTGCGCGTGATGGCGATCGTGATCAACGAAGACACCGCCGCCAGCGCGGCGACCGCGACAACCGTGCGCGGCGATTTGATCCTGCTGCCGAACGTGCCGATCGCGATGACCCCGGGCGACGAGGTCGAAATCGGCGTCGGCGTGGCCAACAACACCAAGGGCTCGGGCCAAGACGCGCCGGTCACGCTGACCTTGAGCGTGTCGGCCGGCCTCGAGGTGGTCGGCGGCGCGCAGCAGGCGCTCAAAATCAGCGAACGCTCGGAGGGCTCGGCCAAATTCATCGTGCGCGCCAAAGCGGCCGACAAGGCGGTGCTCGGCCCGGCCAACGTGGTGTTCACCGCGAAAACCGGCGTGGCCAGCGCGCGCCTGTCGACCGGCGTGAGCGTGCGTCCGGCCTCGGCCTACGTGACGCTGGTGCAGACCGGTTTGTTCAAGGGCAGCGGCAGCATCAGCGCGCAGGGCGACATGTACCCGAATTTAAAGCGCAGCGTGGCGGCGGTCTCGCCGTCGCCGTGGGCCTTCACCAGCGGCATGCTGCAATACCTCGAAGTCTACCCGCATGGCTGCACCGAGCAGATCACCAGCCAGACCTTCCCGGCGGTGGTGGTCGGCACCCAGCCCGCGCTGGCCGCAGAGCTGCTCAAGCGCGCCAGCGCCGGCGCCAGCGTGCCCGATCCGGCCAAGACGCTCGAGCGCTATCTGGCGCTGGTGCGCGCGCGCCAGGGCGCCGACGGCGGTTTCGCGGCGTGGCCGGGCGGCCCGTCCGACCTGTTCTCGACCACCTACGTGGCCAACCTGCTGGTCGAGGCCAAGGAGCGCCACATGGCGGTCCCGAACGACCTGCTGTCGCGCGCCAACGGGTTCATGCAGAACAAACTGGTCGACGCCGCGAACCACAGCTACGAATGGCGCACGCAGGCCTACGCGGCCTATCTGCTCACGCGGCAGGGCGTGGTGACCACCGCCGCCCTGACCAACCTGCGCGAGGCGCACCGCAAGAACATCGAACGCGCGGTCAAGGCCGAAGACAAGCAAAAAGTCAGGCGCGACCTCGGCGCGGTCTACCTCGCGGCCAGCTACCAGCTGCAAAAGCAGGAGCAGCTGGCCCGGGAACTGGCCGATCCGGCATTTTCCAACCTGCGGGTCGAGCGCGACCACCGCAAATCGTGGCACTGGGAGTACTACTACGATCCGCTGGTGCACGACGCCGTCGTGGTCGCGCTCATGGCGCGCCACTTCCCATCGCGGATCGCCGAGCTGCCGAAGAACCACTGGGAACGCATGGCCAGGGTCGTGCGCGACGGCTACTACCAAAGCCATTCGGCCGCGTCGATCATGCTCTCGGTCGACGCCTACGCGCGCGCGGCGTCGCAGTCGGCGGCGGGCAAGGTCGGCATGGCGGCGATCGACGCCAAGGGCGTGGCCACCGCGCTGGCGATTCCGGCCGAACTGGCGCTGGCCAAGTTCGCGCTGCCGCCCGGCACCGCCAAGGTCAGGCTCACCAACGACGGCGAGCTGCCCCTGTTCTATTCGTGGGCCGAATCGGGCTACGAGCGCGCGCTGCCGAAAGAGGCCAAGTCGCAGGGCATGGAGATCATCCACGAATTCCTCGACGCCGCGGGCAAGGTCGTCACGGAAGCGAAGCTGGGCGAGGAAATCACCGTCCGCGTGCGGGTGCGCGCGCTCGACCGGCCCATGCTGGCGCAGGTGGCGCTGGTCGACCTGCTGCCGGGCGGGCTCGAGCCGGTGCTCACCTCGCCGTCCGACACCGACGCGCCCGACACGCCGCTGTGGCGCCGCCGGCTCGGTGGCAGCAGCACCTGGTCGATCGACTACGCCGACATCCGCGAAGACCGCGTCATCTTCTATGGCAACGTCTCGAGCGAGCTGACCGAGGTGACCTACAAGGTGCGCGCCACCAATGTGGGCACCTTCGTGGTGCCGGCGGCCTATGGCGAGGCGATGTACGAGCACCGCGTGTTCGCGCGCTCGGCCGGCGGCAGCTTCAAAGTGGTGCCAGCGGCGCAATGATCGTGGCCGCACGCCGGCGCGCCCGCGGGCGCCTGCTGCTCCCGCTCGCCTGCGCGGCGGCGCTGCTGGCGCTGCCGCGCGTGCTGCCCAAGCCCGCGCTGCGGGACGCGTTCGCGTCGTCGCGCAGCGTCACCGCGGCCGACGGCGAGCTGCTGCGCCTGACGCTGGCGCGCGACGAGCAGTACCGACTCTGGACGCCGATCTCCGAGGTCGCGCCCGTGCTGCAGGAGGCGGTGCTGCTGTACGAGGACCGCTGGTTCCACTGGCACCCGGGCGTCAATGCGTGGGCGCTGGCGCGCGCCGGCGTGGCCAGCGCGACCGGCGGGCGCCGCATCGGCGCCTCCACCATCACCATGCAGCTGGCGCGCCGGATCTACCATATCGACAGCCGCAGCATCGGCGGAAAACTCAAGCAGGCCCTGGCCGCGCTCTGGCTCGAACTGCGCTACAGCAAACGCGACATCCTCGAAGCCTATCTTAACGCGGCGCCCTACGGCGGCAACGTCGAGGGCGTCGGCGCGGCCAGCCTGACCTACTGGCGCAAGCCTGCGCGCGCGCTGTCGGTGCCCGAGGCGCTCAACCTGGCGGTGATTCCGCAAAACCCGCGCAAGCGACTGGCAGACAGCGCGCGCGGGGCCGAACCCGACGCGCTGGTGGCCGCGCGCGCGCGCCTCGCGGCGCTGTGGGTCGCGCGCCACCCGCAGGACGCGCGCTTTGCCAATCCGGCGGTGCTGGCGGTGCCGTTTAAGAATCGCAGCACCCTGCCCTTCGCCGCGCCGCACGCGGTCGACCACCTGCTGCGCACATCGCGCGCGCGCCAGATCCAGTCGACCATCGAGCCCAAGGTGCAGCGCCTGGCCGAGCGGGTGCTGGCCGACTACGTCAAGTCGCAATCTAGCCGCGGCATCGTGAACGCGACCGCGCTGCTGCTCGACAGCTCCACCATGGAGGTCAAGGCGATGGTCGGCTCGGCCGACTACCGCAACGCCGCCATCGCCGGCCAGGTCAACGGCGTGTACGCGCGCCGCTCACCCGGCTCGACGCTCAAGCCGTTCATCTACGCGCAGGCGCTCGACCAGGGCCTGATCCACAGCGCCTCGATCCTCAAGGACACGGCCAGCAATTTCGGCGCCTTCGCGCCCGAGAATTTCGACGGCCGCTTCAGCGGTCCGATCCCCGCGCACGAGGCGCTGATCCGCAGCCGCAACGTGCCCGCCGTGGACCTGGCCTCGCGCCTGGCCAAACCCGGCCTGTATGACTTTTTGAAGATGGCCGGGGTGCAGAAGCTGGCGTCCGAGGCGCACTACGGGCTCGCGCTGGCGCTCGGCGGCGCCGAACTGTCGATGGAGGAGCTGGCGCAGTTGTACGCGATGCTGCCCAACGAGGGCCGCTGGCAGCCCATGACTCTCGAGAAAGGCGCAGGCGCCGCGGCCAGGGCGGTGACCTTGATCAGCCCCGAAGCGGCCTTCATCACGCTCGAAATGCTGCGCCAGACGCCGCGGCCCGACACCTTCGCGCCGGCCCGGCCCGCCATCGCCTGGAAGACCGGCACCTCGTGGGGCTTCCGCGACGCCTGGACCGCCGGCGTGTTCGGGCGCCACGTGCTGGTGGTGTGGGTCGGGCACTTCGACGGGAGGAGCAACCCGGCCTTCATCGGCATCGAGGCGGCGGCACCGCTGTTCCTGCGCATCGTCGACGCCATACGCGCCGAAAAGCTCGATCCGGGCCAGATGGCCGGCGGGCAGCCGCCGAAGCTGAAAAAAATCGCCGTGTGCGCCGCCAGCGGCGACCTGCCCAATGCCGAATGCCCGGTCACGGCGCCGGCCTGGTTCATCGAGGGCAAGTCGCCGGTCAGGCAGAGCACCTTGCACAGGACCGTGCTGGTCGACATTCGCAGCGGGCGGCTCGCCTGCGCGCCAGGGCCGCACACGCGCGCCGAGGTGTTCGAGTACTGGCCGTCGGACATGCTGGCCCTGTTCAAGTCGGCCGGCATGCCGCTGCGGGCGCCGCCGGGCGGCGAATGCGTGGCCGGCGCCGGCATCGACGGCGGGCCGCACATCGTCACGCCCCTGCGCGGGGTGACGCATCTGCAGCGCTTCGACCGGCGCGAGCCGCTGCTGCTGCGGGCCGAAGCGGGCAGCTCCGGCAAGCTGCTGTGGTTCGCCGCCGATTCGCTATTGGGCGGCACGAAGCCGGGGGAGGCACTTTCGTGGACGCCGCCGCGCACTGGAATTTATGTGCTCAGGGTGGTTGATGAGAGGGGTTTGGCGGACAGACGCGAGGTGGTGGTCGAGGCGGCCGAATAGAGAACAACCCAAACTTGGCGGCAGAAATCGCCCGCCCCCTCTCTCTCTTTCTCTTTCTCTCTCTCTCTCTCTCTCTCTCTCTCTCTCTCTCT
>NZ_PXWF02000342.1 GCF_003011895.2 Massilia glaciei
TCTCTCTCTCTCTCTCTCTCTCTCTCTCTCTCTCTCTCTCTCTCTCTCTCTCTCTCTCTCTCTCTCTCTCTCTCTCTCTCTCTCTCTCTCTCTCTCTCTATCTCTATCTTCGTCATCCCCGCGAAAGCGGGGACCCATACTGCGCGGGCATAGACACGAAGTTTGAATTTTCAGGCCCGCGAACTTCGGGGCTGAATATATTGACGCCGCATATCTGCATACTCAGTATGGGTTCCCGCCTTCGCGGGAATGACGTGGGGGGGGCGGGAACGACTGGGGATTGCACGTACGCGAGCAGGGAAGTGCGCACGACCAGAGGAGTGCGCACACGACCTAGAATAACGACTATTTGAGGTTGTAGAACGCGCTGCGCCCCGGATAGCTTGCGACGTCGCCCAAATCTTCCTCGATGCGCAGCAGCTGGTTGTACTTGGCCATGCGGTCCGAGCGCGACAACGATCCCGTCTTGATCTGCAGGGCGTTGGTCCCAACGGCGATATCGGCAATCGTCGAATCCTCGGTCTCGCCCGAACGGTGCGAGATCACCGCCGTGTAACCGGCGCGCTTGGCCATCTCGATGGCGGCGAAGGTCTCGGTCAAGGTGCCGATCTGGTTGATCTTGATGAGGATCGAATTTGCGATGCCCTTGTCGATGCCCTCTTTCAGGATCTTGGTGTTGGTGACATACAAATCGTCGCCGACCAGCTGCACCCGCTTGCCCAGGGCCTCGGTCAACACCGCCCAGCCGTCCCAGTCGTTCTCGGCCATCGCGTCCTCGATCGAGATGATCGGGTATTTGTCGCACCAGCCGGCCAGCATCGCCGTGAACTCGGTCGCCGTCAACGACTTGCCCTCGCCCTCCAGCACATACTTGCCGTCCTTGTAAAACTCGCTCGCGGCGCAATCGAGGCCGAGGCAGATCTGGGTGCCCGGCTCGTAGCCTGCCTGCTCGATCGCCTGCATGATCAGCTTGATGGCCTCTTCGTGGTTGGCGACCGACGGCGCGAAACCGCCCTCGTCGCCAACCGAGGTGGTCAGACCCTTGTCGTGCAAGATCTTTTTAAGCGTGTGGAACACCTCGGCGCCGTAGCGGATCGCCTCCTTGAACGAGGGCGCGCCAACCGGAATGATCATGAACTCCTGGATGTCGAGATTGTTGTCGGCGTGCGCGCCGCCGTTGATCACGTTCATCATCGGCACCGGCATCTGCATCGCGCCGGAACCGCCGAAGTAGCGGTACAAAGGCAAACCGGCCTCCTCGGCGGCGGCCTTTGCCACGGCCATCGACACTGCCAGCATCGCGTTCGCACCCAAGCGGCTCTTGTTCTCGGTGCCGTCAAGGTCGATCAGGGTGCGGTCGAGGAAAGCCTGCTCGTTCGCCTCGAGGCCCATGATGGCTTCGGCGATTTCGGTGTTGATATTGGCGCAGGCTTGCAGCACGCCCTTGCCGAAATAGCGGTTTTTATCGCCGTCGCGCAGTTCGATCGCCTCGCGCGACCCGGTCGACGCGCCCGACGGCACCGCCGCGCGGCCCATCACGCCCGATTCGAGCAGCACGTCGCATTCCACGGTCGGATTGCCGCGCGAATCAATGATCTCACGGCCGATAACGTCAACAATCGCACTCATTTGTTCTCCAGTTTAGATTAATTCATACGAAAAATACGCGTCACGCATGCTGCTGCCTGTCTGCGCGTGGCAGCCTGCGGCGGGCGCGCATTCAATTGGTTCATCGAGGTTCAGGCGCAAAGACCCGATAAAGCTGCGCGCCTCGAGCGCGGCCTTCGCCTCGTTTGTAAAACCCGACTCCCTATCCGTCTTGTTCATGTTCACTCCTCGCCGATTTTCATGATTTTGAGTGCGTTGGTGCCGCCCACGGCGCCCATCGGCTCGCCCCAGGTCAGCACCGCGGTGTCGCCCTTGGCGGCGATGCCATGCTTGATCAACAGGCCCTCGACCGCGCTGAGCACCGCCTCGCGGTCGCGCGAATGGGGCAGCTCGAGCGCCGTCACGTTGCGGTACAGCGCCAGCTTGCGCTGGGTCGCCAGGCTCGGCGTGATCGCCACGATCGGGATGTTGATGTTGTTGCGGCTCATCCACAAGGCGGTCGAGCCCGATTCGGTCAGCGCCGCGATCGCCTTCACGCGCAGGTGGTGCGCCGTGAACAGCGCGCCATACGCGATCGACTGGTCGATGCGCGTGAAGCGCGTGTTGACGAGGTCGACGTCGAGCTGGCAGATGTCCCATTTCTCGGCGTCGAGGCAGATCGCGGCCATCGCCTCGACCGTCTCGATCGGGTACCGCCCCGAGGCCGTCTCGGCCGAGGTCATGACGGCGTCGGTGCCGTCGAGCACCGCGTTGGCCACGTCCGAGACCTCGGCGCGCGTGGGCACCGCGTTGAAGATCATCGACTCCATCATCTGGGTCGCGGTGATGGCCAGCTTGTTGGAGGCGCGCGCCATTTTGATCATGCGTTTTTGCAGCGCCGGCACCGCCGCGTTGCCGACCTCGACCGCCAAATCGCCGCGCGCGACCATGATGCCGTCGGAGGCGTCCAAAATCTCCTGCAGCGCCGGAATCGCCTCGGCGCGCTCGATCTTGGCGATCATGAACGGCTTGTGCTCGTACTGCTCGCCGGCGATGTTGGCCAGCTGGCGCGCCATGACCATGTCGGTCGCGTTTTTCGGGAACGACACGGCCACATAATCGGCCTGGAAACTCATGGCCGTCTTGATGTCCTCCATGTCCTTGGCCGTGAGCGCCTTGGCCGACAAGCCGCCGCCCTGGCGGTTGATGCCCTTGTTGTTCGACAGCTCGCCGCCGATGCGCACCGTGGTGTGGATGGCCGAGCCCGAGATGCGGTCGACCACGAGCACGATCAGGCCGTCGTTGAGCAGCAGCACGTCGTGCGCCTTGAGGTCGCGCGGCAAGTCCTTGTAGTCGAGGCCGACGCGCTCCTGGTTGCCCAGCTCGCAGGCGGCGTCGAGGATGAAGCGCGCGCCCGTCTCGAGCTGAATCTTGCCCTCCTCGAACTTGCCGACGCGGATCTTCGGCCCCTGCAGGTCGGCCATGATGGCCACTTCGCGCCCGCAGCGGCTGGCCGCCTCGCGCACCATCCGGGCGCGCTCGACATGGTCCTGCGCCTTGCCGTGGGAAAAGTTGAGGCGGACCACGTTGACGCCGGCCTCGAACATGCGCACCAGCGTGTCGAGGTCGTTCGATGCGGGGCCGATGGTGGCGACGATTTTGGTGGCGCGGCGGATACTCGTTACGGACATGACAGGTGCCTCTTTTGTTCTGGTGGATGTTGGTCGGACGGCAAAGACTAACCGCTGTTTCTAAGTCCCGCGGCGATGCCGTTGATGGACAGGTGGATTCCCGCCCTGGTCGCCTCGTCGCGCTGGCCTTCGCGGAAGCGCGCGAGCAATTCGACCTGGACGTGGTTGAGGGGATCGATGTAGGGGAAGCGGTTGCGGATCGAGCGCTGCATGAGCGGGTTCGATTGCTGCAACTCGGTCTGGCCGGTGATCTGTTTGAGCGCGGCGATGGTGCGCGCGTGCTCGGCGCGGATGCGCCCGAACACCGCTTCGCGCAGCGCCACGTCGCTGACCAGGCCCGCGTAGCGCCCGGCGATGGCGATGTCGCTCTTGGCCAGCACCATGTCCATATTCGAGAGCAAGGTCTTGAAGAACGGCCAGTCGCGGTGCATCTGGCGCAGCAACTCGAGGCCCTCGCTCGGCGCCCGCTCCAAAAAGCGCTCGACGGCCGAGCCGAAACCGAACCAGCCCGGCAGCATCAGGCGGCATTGCGCCCAGCTCAGCACCCACGGGATGGCGCGCAGGTCCTCGATCGCGGTCGATTTCTTGCGCGAGGCGGGGCGGCTGCCGATGTTGAGCGCGGCGATCTCCGAGATCACGGTCGACTCCCAGAAATATTTTTCGAAACCATCGGTCTCGTAGACCAGCGAGCGGTAGGCGCGCAGCGCCTCGGCCGACAGCATCTCCATCGCGTCGAGCTGGGCCGCGCTGGGCTCGGCCTGGCGGTGGCCGAGCAGGGTCGCCTCCATGGTCGCCGCGACCAGCACCTCGAGGTTGCGCCGGCCCACTTCGGGATTGGCGTACTTGGCCGTGATCACCTCGCCCTGCTCCGTCAGGCGGATCCGTCCCTGCACCGCGCCGGGCGGCTGGGCCAGGATCGCCTCGTAGCTGGGGCCGCCGCCGCGGCCGACCGAGCCGCCGCGGCCGTGGAACAACTGCAGCTTGACGCCATGCTCGCCGAACACGGACACGAGCGCGATTTCAGCCTTGTAGAGTTCCCAGCCGGACGTCAGGAAGCCACCGTCCTTGTTGCTGTCCGAATAACCGAGCATGACCTCCTGCACGTCGCGGCGCGATTGCAGCAGGGCGCGGTACAGCGGCAGGCCGAACGCGGCGCGCATGATGGCCGGGCCGTTGCGCAAGTCGTCGATGGTCTCGAACAGCGGGATGATGTTGACGTCCATGACGGGCGTCGGCGCGATGCGCAGCAATCCGGCGACCTTGAGCAACAGCGCCACCTCGAGCAGGTCCGAGACGCTGTCGGCCTTCGAGATGATGCAGTTGGTCACCGCCTCGCGGCCGTATTTGTCGTGCGCCTCCTTGACGGCGTCGAAAATGGCGAGCTCGTCTTGCGTCTCGTCGGAGTAGACCTCGAACGGCGACTTGAGCGCGCGCGGACAGGCCAGCTCGCCGAGCAGCACGCCGCAGCGCTGCGCCTCGTCGAGCTCGCCGTACACGAGCCCCGGGCTGGCAAAGGCCAGCAGTTCGCCGACCACCCGCTCGTGCACATCGGCATTCTGGCGCAGGTCGACCGGCGCCAGGCTGAAACCGAACACCTTGACCGCCGTGCGCACCTGGCGCAGGCGGCCGCGCGCGAGCGCCTTGGCGCCGTTTCCGACCAGCGAGGCGTGCACGATGTCGAGGTCGGCCAGCAGCGCGGCCGCGTTGGCATACGGAGCCTGCCCCGGCGCGCCGGCGCCGGCCAGATGGCGCTTGGTCGCCTCGACCCGGGAAAGGATGCCGTACAGCGCGCGCCGGTAGGGTTCGTCGATGCGGTGCGGCGACAGGTCTTGCGAACGCTCGGCCAGCTCGCGCAACTGCTCGGAACAGGCGCAATGGGTTTGCGCCAGCGACAGTTGCGACGCCAGCTTGTGCAGTTCGCTGATATGGAATTCGAGCGCCTCGGCCGACTGCCGCTGCAGGGTCTGGCGCAGGATGGCCGCCGTCACGAACGGGTTGCCGTCGCGGTCGCCGCCGATCCAGCTGCCGACCTTCATGAAGGTGGGCAGTTCGACATCGCGCCACTGGTCGTCGTGTTTGGCCAGCATGTCCTCGAGCGCGCAGTAAAGTTGCGGCAATCCGGCGAGCACGGTGTGGTCAAAGAACGACAAACCGTTCTCCACCTCGTCCATCACGGACAGCTTGGAGGTGCGCAACAGGCGCGTCTGCCAGAGGGTGACGATGCCGCGCCCGAGCGCCTCGGCGTTCTGGTCCCGTTCCTCGGGCGTCATGGCCACGCGGTCGCGCTCGCCCAGCAGGCGCGCGATCGCCATCTGGCAATTCAGGATGCTCTTGCGCTGCACCTCGGTCGGGTGGGCCGTGAACACCGGGTTGATGCAGGCGTCCTCGAAAAACCCCGCGAGGTCGTCGCCCTGCCCGGCCTGGAACACGCTCCCGACGGCGCACGCGAGGCTGCCCGCCTTGGGCGCCGAGCCGGCGATCAGGTGGGCGCGGGTGCGGCGGATGTGGTGCTGGTCCTCGGCGATGTTGGCCAGCAGCGAGAAATAGCTGAACGCGCGGATCAGCTGGTTGGCGTCCCCGGACGACATGGAGCGCAGGGAATCGTCGAGCAGCTGGCGCGCCTCGCGGTCCTCGTCGCGGTGGAAACGGATGGCGATCTGGCGGATGTTCTCGATGCGGTTGAAGGCCTCGTCGCCGTGCTGGGCGCGGATGGTGTCGCCGAGCAGACGGCCGAGCTCGCGGATGTCCTTGCCCAACAACTCGTCTTTGAAACTGTCTGCCGCCTGCATTGTGCCCATGGTCTCCGCTTTGCCGAATGTATTTACGTATTAAAAAAACAGCTTTTCGGAATATGTAGTGACTTTACACGCTCCGCAAGGCGCTATCTATGCTTTTTCCCTTTGGGAAATATGAAGATGCGTATAGCACCGTGTAGGAAGCCACAAAAATATCCAGAATTAACGAAACTTTACTACATAATTTGATCCATAGCACCCTATTTTTCCTCCATATTGGCGCGCACTCGCTGTTATGATGGTGTGGCAGCAACAGTGCCATCTTAACGACAACACTCGGAATATGATGAAACCCTTCAGCATCAAAATGCGGATTGTCGCGCTGACCATCGGACTTCTGCTGACCTTGGTCTTCTTCCGCCTTATTGTTGCGCTGCCGATGATGCAATCCGAACTGCACACCCTGGTGTCGGCCCAGCAATTTTCGATCGCCAGCTATATCGCGCGCGACATCGACCACAGCATCAACGCCAGGCGCGCCCTGCTGTCGGGACTGGCCGGGCGGCTGCCGACCGAGTTGCTGGCCGATCCGGTGGCGATGGCGAACTGGCTCAAATTGCAGCACCAGGTCAATCCCCTGTTTTCGCGCGGACTGTCCGTCATCCGCGCCGACGGCACCGGCGTGATCGCCGACTACCCGGCAAAGAACGGGCGCGACCGGATCGATTTCGCCGGCACCGAATGGTTCAGGACGGTGCTGCAGGGACAGGCGTTCATCATCGGCAAGCCGCAGCGCGAGCGCGTCAACGGCACCCCGACCATGATCATGGCCGCCTCGGTGCGCGACGGCCAGAACAAGATAATCGCCGTGCTCGCCGGCATGACCAATCTCGACGCGCCCGGCTTCCTCGACGGCCTGCAACAGACCAAGCTCGGCGGCTCCGGCGACTTCCTGCTCGTCGCGCCCGACGACAATGTGTTCATCGGCGCCGGCGATCCGTCGCTGGTGCTCAAGCGCACGCCGATCTCGGAGGCCTACTCGCGCTATGTCCGCACGCGCACCCGGCCGGGCGACATCACCATCGCCCCCGACGGCACCGAGGAGTTGTCGACCGTCGCCAGCGTGCCCAGCATGGGCTGGGTGGTGGTGGCGCGCCTGCCCACGCAGGAGGCCTACGCGCCGATCGAGGCCTTGCGCAATGTCATGTTGGTCGGCAGCCTGGTCGTCCTGCTGTTCTTGCTGGGCGTGTTCCACCTCATGCTGCCGCGCGTGATGCGCCCGTTGACCACGGTCGCGCGCTCGATGCGCTCCATGGCCGACGGCAGCACCGCGCTGGCGCCGCTCGAGGTTCAGACCAACGACGAGGTCGGGGACCTGGTGCAGGGATTCAACCACCTGGTCGCCTGCCTGGCCGAGAAGGAGACGGCGCTCGAGGCGAGTGAGGCGCGCATGGCCTTCTTGGCGCACCACGACACCCTGACCGGCCTGTACAACCGCGGCATGCTCGAGGACCATCTTCAGCGCGCGCTCGCGCGCGCCGAGCGGCACGGCCTGCAACTGGCGATACTGTTCTGCGACCTCGACGGCTTCAAGCCCGTCAACGACAACTTCGGCCATGACGTCGGCGACGCCGTGCTGGTCGAGGTGGCCACGCGCCTGTCGCGCGGGCGCCGGCGCACCGACACGGTGGCGCGCCAGGGCGGCGACGAATTCGTCCTCCTGCTCGACGACCTCGAGGACGGCCATGTCGACGCCGAACGGCTCGCGCGCCAATGCCTCGACGCGCTGGCGCAAGCCTACGAGGTGGTCGGCCACCGACTCGCCCTGAGCGCCTCGATCGGGGTGGCCGTCTACCACGGCAGCGGCGACGCGGTGAGCGCCACGCAGATGATGGCGCGCGCCGACAGCGCCATGTACCGGGCCAAGCGCGCCGGCAAAAACAAGATTTGTTTCAACGACGAAATGACACCGCGCCCGAACGAGCAACCAGCCAACGCCGCCGCGCCGCACGGCAGCACGCCGGCGCGCGCGCATAAGCAATGAATAAGCAATGAATAAGCAATAAACGCGACCGCTGGTAGCGGCGGGTGATACATCCCCCGATTTGGTCGTCCATGCATTGGACCGCGCTAAGATATCGCTTCGGTCAGTCGCACTGACGCCGCACGGAGTGTCCCACGATGTCTTTTTTTTGGTTCTGCGTCTTCCTGTTCTGCGCCTACCTTCTGTATGGACGCTTATCCAAACGCAGCAACGAGCGCATCGAAACGCTCGAGCGCCAGTTGGCGGCATTGCAAGCCAAGGTCGACGCCTTGCTCGGGAATCGGTTCGATCCGCGCGAGGCGCCAGCCCGGCCGGCCCCTCCCGGAGCGGATTTTTCCGCTTCGCCGGAGACGGCGGCGGCGCGCCCGCCCAGCCCACGCGCGGCAACGGCCCGGCCGGCCATGGCCGACTTGGCCAGCGCCACGCCACCTGAGAGCGCGCCAGAGGCGGCACGGGCGGGCGGTGCGGCGGCCGAAGCCGCGCTTGCCGCCGCCGAAGCATTGCCCGCCGCGCCTGCATCCGCCTTGCCCGCATCCGCCGACGCCATGCCCGCCATCCCTGCGGCCATCGAATCCGCGCCGCCGCGCCGCCGCCCTGCCGCCCCGTCAAAAGCATTGCCTGCCCCACAGCCGGCCTGGCTCACCGCCATCATGACGTGGATGTTCAGCGGCAATCTGGTCGCCAAGATCGGCTTGCTGATCCTGTTCATCGGCGTCAGCTTTTTGCTCAAGTACGCCGCCCAACGCGTCACCGTCCCGATCGAGTTGCGCCTGACCGGCATCGTGCTGGCCGACATCGCGCTGCTGCTGTGGGGCTGGCGCATCCGCCTGAGCCGGCGCGCGATCGGCCTGCCCGTGCAGGGCGCCGCGCTCGGCATCCTCATGCTCGTGACCTTCGGCGCGTTCCGCCTGTACGGCCTGATTCCGGCCGGGTCCACGTTCGGCCTGCTGTTCGTGCTGACCGCCTTCACCTGCGTGCTCGCGGTGCTGCAAAACGCGCTCTGGCTGGCCGTGTTCGGCATCGCCGGCGGCTTTGTCTCGCCGATATTGACCACGACCGGCGGCGGCAGCCACATCGCGCTGTTATCGTATTACGCGCTGCTCAACACCGGCATCCTCGCGATCGCCCTGCGGCGCACCTGGAACAGCCTGAACCTGCTCGGCTTCGCCTTCACTTTCGTGATCGGCACCGCCTGGGGCGTGCTCAGGTATTCACCCGACGCGCATTACCTGTCGACCCAATTGTTCCTGATCCTGTTCATCCTGTTCTACGTGGCCATCGCGGTCATCTACGCGGTGCGCCAATCGATCGACCTGAAGCACTATGTGAACGCCACCATCGTGTTCGGCACGCCGCTGCTCGCGTTCGCCCTGCAGCTCGGGCTGATGCGCGGCAAGGAGTTCGGCAACGCGTTCTCGGCGCTCGGCTTCGGCGTGTTCTACACGGCGCTCGCGCTCGCCATGTGGCGCCGCCGCGGCCCGCAACTGGGCATGCTCGTCGAAAGTTTCCTCGCGCTGGGCGTGGTGTTCGGCACGCTCGCGCTGCCGTTCGCCCTCGACGGCCGCTGGACCTCGGCCGCGTGGGCGCTCGAAGGCGCCGGCGTGGTCTGGATCGGCCTGCGCCAGCGCCAGAAACTGACCTGGATGTTCGGCCTGCTGGTGCAGTCCGGCGCGTGGATCTCGTTCATCGGCGCCATCAGCGGGCTCGACGGGCAAGCGGCGCGCGATTCGAGCCTGTGGCTCGGTTTCATATTGCTCGCCGTCACCGCCTTCCTCATGGCGACCCGTTTCCGCAGCCACAGCGACGACGGGGGCGCGGCCAAGTACGCCGGCCTGGCCGCGCTGTTCCTCGGCTTTGCCGCGTTCTGGCTCATGGGCGGCGCCTGGACCGAGATCTTCCTGCGCCTTTCCGGCGTCACCCAGGCCAGCTTGCTGGTCGCCAGCGGCTTGGGCACGGCCGCGCTGCTGGCCTTCATCGCCGCGCGCATGCGCTGGCATCTCGCCGGATCGTTCGCCCTGGTCGCCCAGGCCGTGGCCGGCGCGACCCTGCTGGTGCTCGCCGCGGCGCAGTGGAACTGGACCGAGGCCGCGCCGAACATGTTCGACAAGCCGCTGCTGGGTGCCCTGATGATCGCCATCGGCGCGCTCGTGTCGAGCTGGAGACTGGGCCGCACGCCGGACACCGCCACCAGCCACAGCGCCACCGCCCTCGCCTTGCTGGTCTGGGGCGCGTTCTGGTGGTTCGGCCCGGTCTTGAACGCCGTCTCGGGCGCCCTCGCCTTGGCCGCGCATGAGGTTTCCACGATTGGCGCGCTGCCCGAATGGGTGCCCATGTACCAGCTGTGCGTGGCCGCCTCGGCGCTCGGGTTTGTCGCTCTGGCACGCCGGCTCGGCTGGCCCGCCTTGCATTGGCTGGGCATGAGCGCGCCGGTCGCGCTGGTGTGGGCCACCGTCGGCGGGCTGTGGCACTTGTATGCGCGTGAGGAGATGCCGATCGGCATCGCCTGGATCGCGTTTGCCGCGCTGTGGCTGGCCAACGAATACCTGATGCGTTTCTTCCCGCGCAACGGCCTCAACATCGCCGAAAAGTGGCTCAAGCTGCTGCACTTCACGCGCACCACCGCCCCCTGGCTGATGCTGTGGAAGGTCGGCGAGATCGCCATCACGCGCTCGATCCATGGCAACGACGCCGACCGGGCGATGCTGTCCGAGGCCGGCTGGAACGTGGCCGCGAGCTGGGCCAATTTTGTGCCCGCCTGGGCCATGATGCTGATCGTCATCTGGGTGGCGCGCCAGAGCCGCAATGAGCAGTGGCCAACGGTGCCGCTGTCGCGCTGGTACCGGCGCGCGATGATCCCGGCGGCAGCGATGTGGTCGCTTGCCCTCGCCGCCTTGTTCAACATCAGCCAGGATGGCACGATGCAACCGCTGCCCTACCTGCCGCTGCTCAACCCGCTCGACCTGAGCACCGGCTTCGCGCTGCTGCTGGGGGCGGTTTGCCATCGCACATTGCGCGTGGACACGGACGGCATCACCTCCGGCGCCGCCGCTTTCACCCAGGCGATGCCGTTTGTGGGCGGGGTGCTGGCCTACGTGTGGTTCAATCTTGTGCTGCTGCGCTCGGCCGCGCACTACCTTCCGCTGCCTTACCGCTACGACGACTTGTTCGGCTCGCAATTTGTGCAGGCGATGCTGTCGCTGGTGTGGAGCGTCACGGCGCTGGTCCTGATGCGGCGCGCCGCCACAAAAATGCTGCGCCGCGACTGGTTCATCGGCGCAAGCTTGCTCGGCCTGGTGGTCGGCAAGTTGTTCCTGGTCGACTTGTCGAATGTCGGCAGCGTGGCGCGCATCGTCTCGTTCGTCGGGGTCGGCCTACTGATGGTGTTGATCGGCTATCTGGCGCCGTATCCGACCCAAGGCGAACAAAACGCATCAAAGGAATACGCATGAAACGCAGTTACGCAACATTGGCATCGGCGCTGTGCTGGCTGCCGGCCGCGCTGGCGGCGGCGCCCGGCGACACGCCGGCCGACTACACGCACAGCATCCCGCTGACGGTCAGCGGCAAGAATGCGGTGGTCCAATTGCGCCTGCCGCAGGCGGTGTACCTGAACGCGCGCACGGCCGGGTTGAGCGACCTGCGCGTGTTCGACGCGCGCAGCGCGAGCATGCCGATCGCCCTGCTGCGGCCGCCGCCGCAATCACACACCAGCCGGCGCGACATCGCCGTCAAGATATTTCCGGTGATGGGCGCCGGGGCGCGCGGCGGCGACGTCGTCGGCGACCTCGACATACGCACCGCGCCCGACGGCTCCCTGACCTCGGTGAGCACCCGCGTGCGCTCCGGCGGCAATGCGGGAACCGAAAAATTGACCGCGCTGGTGCTCGACCTGCGCGAGGGAAACGACGGCGGCCGGGCGGCGCTCATCGACGCGCTCAAACTGTCGCCGCCGCCATCGACGCGCAGCTACACGGCGCGCGTGGCGCTCGAAGTCAGCGACGACCTCAAGCGCTGGGACACAGTCGGCTACAGCGACCTGAGCTGGCTGGTCAACAGCGGCTCGGACACCCTTTCCAACGACCGCATCAGCTTCACCCCGCGCGCTTTCCGCTACGCCCGGCTGACGTGGCCGCAGGGACAGCCGCTGCAATTTGAACGCATTATTGCCGAGTCGCCCGCGCAGACCGAGCTCGCCCAGCCGGTCGAGCAGCTCACCTTGCAAGCCAAACCGGGACGCGTGCCGGGCGACCTGGTCTACGCATCGGCCGTGGCGATCCCGGTCGAACGGCTCGGCCTGCAATTTGGCGACCAGAACATCGTGATGCCGGCCACGCTGGGGCGCTACGCCGAGGTGCCGGCCCCGACCGGCATCCAGAAGATGGAATGGCAATTCAGGCCGCTGCTGCGCGCGACTTTCTTCCAGATCAACCAAGGGGGCCAGCGCCGCACCTCGGGCGATATTACGGTCGACCAAGTGCACGCGGCGAATTGGGTGCTGCGCTCACCGGCGGCGGCCGATGTCAAGCCGCAACTGCGGGTGAGCTGGACCCCATCAACACTCGTGCTGCTTGCGGGCGGGACCGGCCCGTACGCGCTCGCCTTTGGGCGCGCCGATGCCAAGTCCGCCCTGCGCGACCTTGCCCAAGTGGCACCGGGCTTCTCGGCGTCCGAGGTTTACGCGGTGGAACAGGCGCTTGCCGGCCCGCTAAAATTGAACATCGGAAACAACACGGCGACCGAGGCGACAAGCGGCGCGTTCCTGGCTGGCAGCTCGGCCCGTACCCGCATGTGGGCCCTGTGGGGCGCCCTGCTGCTCGGCGTGGCCGTGCTGGGGTTTATGGCGTGGCGCCTGGTGCGGCAGATGAAGGACGAGCAAAAATGATAGCTCTATTCATTCCTGCATAGACTTGGCCGATTCCATGCATAAATGAATAGCCCCTACGCGGCAGGCGGGCTCGCCGCGCCGGCCTCGCCCAGCGCGATCTGCCAGTAACCGACATCGATCCAGCGATCGAATTTGAATCCCACACCCTTGAAATGGGCCGCCTTCTGGTAGCCCATTTTTTCGTGCAGGGCGATGCTCGCCTCGTTCGGCAAGGCGATGCCGCCGATGGCGAGGCGATAGCCGCCTTCGGCCAAACGCGCCAGCAACGTGCGGTACAGATGGGCGCCCATGCCCTGCCCGGCCTTGCCGTGCATGAGGTAGACCGACGTTTCGACCGAAAAGCGGTAGGCGTGGCGCACCCGCCAGGGCGTTGCATAGGCGTAGCCGACGATCACGCCATTGGTCTCCCACACGATCCACGGCAATCCCTTTTCTTGCACCCCGGCCACGCGCTGCGCCATGTCGTCGTCGGCCACGGCTTGCTCCTCGAACGAGATCGGCGTTTGCAGGACGTAATGGTTGTAGATGGCGGCGATGGCGGCGGCGTCGCCGCCGGTGGCGTTACGAATGCTCAAGATTGGCCTCCCGATGGTTGCTGGGAAAAGTTTATCATTTGTACGATTTTCCGTGGCGCTTGCGGGCCGCCGCATTCTGGGCCTGGAGCATCGCGTCGACGCGCTCGGACGCCTGCCGGGCGAGCTCCTGCGCCAATTCGACACTCGGGAAGAATTCGGGCTCGCGGTAGGCGATCCACGCATAGGCCGAATACATGCGGCAAAGATCCTCGACCTCCTGCATGTTTTGCGAGAAATGGTCGCCGTAGTGCGGCGCCTCGAGCTTGCAGACCTTCTTCTTGGCCAGCAACTGGGCCCAGCGCTCCCACGCGCGCTGGAGCGACGGCACCCGCGTCGACACCGGCACCAGCGACAGCATGAACTTCTCGGCGACCGAGAGCGGCAGGGTGTCGAGCCAGAGCGCGCGCTCGGACTGCTCCTCGGTAATGCGCGGATAGAAAAATCCGTCCGGCACGTCGATGTTGTGCGTGAAACGCTTGAGCAGCTTGCCCAGCGACTGCTCGCCGGTGACGGCGGCGATCCGGTGCAGGTGCTCGACCGACGGCGCGACCGCGAAGCCGGTCGCGCCGATCGGCAGGATTTTCTCCTTCAGCAGCGAGCGCATCACATCGTGGGTGTTGTCGTCGTAGCCGGCCACCAGGCCTTCCTCGTGCACGCCGAAGCGCCCCGCCCTGCCGGCGATCTGGCGCGCCAGCACGGCCGATATTTCCTCCTCCTCGACACCGTTGTACTTGACCGTGGTGGTCATCACGATGCGCGCGATCGGCATGTTCAAGCCCATGGCGAGCGCGTCGGTGGCGACCACGATATCGGCCGCGCCATCGCGAAAGCGCGCCGCCTGGGCCCGCCTGACCTCGGGCGCGAGGTTGCCATAGACGGTCGCGACCGACAGGCCGAGCTCGGTGATCATGTCGCGCCACATGAGCACCTCGCGCCGCGAGAACGCGATCACGGCGTCGCCGCGGCGCAGATTGCGCAGCTTGCGCACGGCGGTCGGCTCCATCGACAGCGGCCCCATGCGCTTGAGCAGGTGCACCTCGAGCTGGCAATCGAGGCGCTCGGCCAGCGCCTCGATCGCGCGCCGCGCCTCGGGCGCGCCGACCAGGTAGACCACGCTGGCGGGCGCGCCGCAGACGGCCGCGGTCCAGGCGGCGCCGCGGTCGCGGTCGGCCAGCATCTGGATTTCGTCGATCACGGCCACTTCGACCCGGGTGCGGGTGTCGAGCATCTCGACCGTGCTGGCGACGTGGGTGGCGTTGTCGGCGAGGCGGCGCTCCTCGCCGGTCACGAGGCTGACCGCGAGCGGCTTGCCGTGCGGACGCGCCTGTTGCAGGCGCTCGTAATTTTCGAGCGCCAGCAGGCGCAGCGGCGCCAGGTACACGCCCGACTGCGCCTTGGCCAGCGCCTCGATCGCGCGGTGGGTCTTGCCCGAGTTGGTGGGGCCGAGCAAGGCGATGAAGCGGCGCGGCATCCGTTTGGCGACCTCGAACGAATCGGGATACTCGGCCAGGTTGATGCTCTGCTTGGTGCGCGCGGCGTGGCGCTCCTCCTGCTCGCGCTCGAAGGCGTGGAGCAGGCGCTGCTGGATCCGGTCGAACACGTGCGCGGCCGGTTCCGAGGTCTCGGTCTCGGCCAGCGCGCTCAGGAAGACCATGGCGTCGCTGCCGGTTTCCTCGCATTGGCTGGCGATGTCGGCGACGAAATCGCGCACGCCGCGCTGCAACTCGTCGCGCACGGCCGCGTTGACGCGCTCCTGAACCAGCTTCAGTTTGGCCTCTTGGTCGAGCTTGCGCCACTTGCTGGGCTTGGCCAGCACGCCCTGCGCGGGCACCAGCGCGTAGGGCACGCGCAAGCCTTCCTCCTCGACCACGCCGGACAGGCGCACGAAGACCCTGCCCTCCATCTTGACCAGGCGCGCGCCGAACGCGTCGAGATGCTGTTGGCCGAGGAAGGTGTCGTCGTCGCCGTCGCCGCCGAGGGGGATGGATGTTGCCGATGCTGGGGGATTGCTCATGTATGGCCGTGGGTCGATATGGTATTGGCCACAACTATATCGTGCCGGACGCGCAAGCGCAGGCGCGCTTCACCCGGAACGCATCATGCCTTCACACTACTGTCTTAAAATTACTGCATCAACTTTATAAATACCGTTTCTGGCGGTCCAGCGCGGCACCGATGAGAACTCTGGCTCGCGGCACCGGCCAGCCCAAGGAGACATACAATGAAAATCATGACCGGCAACGATGGATTCAACGCCCAACCAGTGTCCAAGCAACTAATGATCGTCATGTTCGTGGTCGCGGCAATATTGCTGGTGCCGCTGGTGGCGATGCAATTCACAAGCGAAGTGAATTGGGACATCTTCGATTTCGCCGTCATGGGCATACTGCTGCTCGGTACGGGGACAGCGTTTGTGGTCGGCGCGAGGATGTTTACGGCGACCAAGGCCCGCGTCATTCTCGGCATTGTCCTCGGTCTGACGCTCTTCCTCGTTTGGGCAGAACTGGCCGTGGGCGTGTTCGGGACCCCGTTCGCCGGCTCGTAACAGCGGGCCAAAAGCCTACGCGCCCATCAGCCCCTGGCCGCAGACCCGGATGGTGTCGCCGCTGATGCCGGCCACCGCCGGCGTGCTGAGAAACGCAATGAGTTCGGCCACATCGCGCGGGCGTCCGCCCTGCTTCACCGAATTGAGGCGGCGGCCGACCTCGCGGGTCACGAACGGCATGTCGTCGGTCATCGCCGTTTCGATAAAGCCTGGCGCGACCGCGTTGATGCAGATGCCGCGCGGCGCCAATAACGGCGCCTGCGCGGCCACATAGCCGATAAGGGCGGCCTTGGAGGCGGCGTAGTTGGTTTGTCCAAAATTGCCGGCCACCCCGCTGACCGACGAGAGGCAGACGATGCGCCCTTCGTTTCTGAGCACGCCATTTGCCAGGAACGCTTCATCGATGGCGATGACCGCCGCCAGATTGACGTTGATGACCATGTCCCAGAAGTGGTCCTGCATATTGGCCAGCGTGCGGTCGCGCGTGATGCCGGCGTTGTGCACCACGATATCGAGCCCCCCGAAACGCTCGACGAAGAATTTCGCGAGCCGCTCCGGGGAATCCGCGGCGGAGATATCCATCATCAGGGGAATGGCCGCAATGCGGCCACAGGCCTGGTGCAGATCGTCGGCCGCGCTTGGCATGTCGAGCGCGACGACGGTGGCGCCCTCCTGCGCCAGCCTCTCCGCCGTGGCCATTCCGATTCCCCTGGCCGCGCCGGTGACAAGCGCCACCTTACCGGCGAGCGCGTTCTTGAATGGCGTCGATGCCGCAGCCACAACGCGCGCTTTCACATGGCAAACCTGACCGGTGACGTAGGTCGCCTGCATGCCGCAAAAAAAGCGCAGCGGAACGTCCAGCCGGTCCAGCGCATCGCGATCGACATAGGCCAGGTTCACCGTAATTCCCTTGGCGCCGACTTCTTTGGCCAAGGAACGGACGAAGCCCTCCACGCCGCGCGCAACAGCGGCGGCGGCTGGCGTTTCGGCCATCGCGGGGTCGCATGCGGTAAGCAGCACCCGCCCGTTCCTGGCGATGCGCCGCACGATCGGGTGAAACGCATCGTACAACGCGCGCAAGTGCGCCGGGCTTGCACAACCGGTGGCGTCCATCGCGACGATATCGAGGGGCGGCCCGCCTTCCGGCGGCGCTTGTTCGATCGGCGTCACCCCGGCGTCCACCAAACTGCGAAAAAGCGCATCGGCCGCATAACCATCGACGGAACGCGCCAGCAGCGCGGTTTTCCCTTCAAACGGATGCGCGAGATAGGCGCCCCGCTCGCGCGCCAGCTCCACCGGATTGGGCAGGCCGAGCGCCTTGGTGATGGCGGAGGTCGCCGGATTGCGGTTCAACTTCATTAACAGGTCGCTCATGCTGCCATCACTTTTCCAAAATGGCGGTGACGCCCTGGCCGCCGGCGGCGCAAATCGAAATCAGGCCGCGCCCGCCGCCGGCTTCGTCGATGATTTTTGCGAGCGTGGCGACAATGCGCGCCCCCGTCGCCGCAAACGGATGTCCGGTGGCTATCGAACTTCCCTTCACATTGAGCTTGGCGCGGTCGATGCTGCCAAGCGGGGCGTCGAGCCCGAGTTTGTCCTTGCAAAAGGCCGGCGATTCCCAAGCCGCCATCGTGCATAAAACGACGGCCGCAAACGCTTCGTGGATTTCGTAAAAATCAAAGTCCTGCAATGCGAGCTTGCGCTTGGCTAACATGCGCGGGACGGCATAAGCGCCGGCCATGAGCAAGCCCTCGCGCTCGTCGACAAAGTCTACTGCGGCAACCTCACCCGCAGTCAGGTAGGCAAGTATCGGCAGCCCCTGCTTCTTGGCCCACTCCTCCGAGGCGAGCAACACCGCGGAGGCGCCATCGGTGAAGGTCGACGCGTTGGCCGCGGTGATGGTGCCGGTGCCGCGCTCGAACGCCGGTTTCAATCTGGCCATGCCTTCGGCGCTCGCATCGGGCCGCAGGTTGTTGTCGCGCGTCAGGCCGTGATACGGCATCACCAGGTCCTCGAAAAAGCCTGCTTCGTAGGCCTTTGCCAGGTTCAGGTGGCTCGCCAGCGCAATCTCGTCCTGGGCGAACCGGGTGATGCCGAAACGATGCGCCGTGATCTGGGCATGCTCGCCCATGCTTTTGCCGGTGCGCGGCTCGCCCCTGGCCGGCAGTTCGGGCATCAGGTGAGAGGGGTTCAACAAAGATAGCCCGGCGCGCAGTTTGTCGGAGCGGGTGCGCGCCGCGTTCACCGCCATCAGGCCGCGCTGCATGCCGCGGCTGGCGGCGATGGGCGCGTCCGATGTCGTGTCGGTGCCGCAGGCGATGCCGACCTCGATTTGCCCCAGCGCGATTTTGTTCGCCACCAGGATGGCCGCTTCGAGACCGGTGCCACAGGCTTGCTGCACGTCGTAGGCCGGGGTGTTGGGGTGCAAGCCACTGCTGAGCACCGATTCGCGCACCAGGTTCCAGTCGCGCGAATGCTTCATGACCGCGCCGCCGACGACCTCGCCGAGCAGCAGGCCCTGCAGATTGTATTTCTGCACCAGCCCGCGCAGGGTGTCGGTCAGCATCGTCATGTTGCTGAGTTCGAAATAGGCGGTGTTGGAACGCGCAAAAGGAATCCGATTGGCGCCAACGACCGCGACGCGGCGCGTTTCTCCGTTATTCATTCGTCCTGCCTCCCCAAGTTTGTTGCAAGTAGGATAGCACCAACCCGCACCTACCCGGGGAGCGCCACGTTACCGTTCCAGCATCATCGTCCGTGGGCAGTGATCGCTCGTGTCGATCAATTGTCCGGGATGCTCGAACACGGGCGTTTTGACCGAGGTCGGCGGCTTTTTCTGCTGCGCCAGCAACGCATCGCTGATGACGATATGGTCGAGTCCGGTGAACCCCTTGCAGGCCGAATCGGCCTCTCTCAACGGCACTTGGTGGAGCACGGGCGAACCGTCCGAAATTTCCTGCCACAGGTATTTGGTCTGGACATAGCCGCTGGCATCGGCCACGTTCTCGGACGACGGCAAGGTGTGGTCGGCGCGCACCTCCGATGCGGGCACGGCGGCCTGCGCCTCTTCGTCGATGCGGCGATTAAAGTCGCCCATCAGCACGAAATTGGGGCTGGTGCGCGCGACGCTTTCGATCCAGCGCTCCAGAACCGGCACCTGGCGGTTGAAGACGCGGCAGGCCGGATCCGGGTCGTCCAGGGTGCGCGCGGCCCAGTTGCCGCGCTTGAGCAAATTGGCGCAACTGGCTTTGAGGTGCACGTTCATGAACGTGATCGCCTTCCCGTTCACCAGCAGTTCGAGCGCAACGCCCGGCCGCACCGCATGCGAGGCGGCATTGGCCGGATCCTCCTTGACGGCGAGCTCCTGGTTCGTCACGCACTTGCCGGGCTTGCCCGTCAGGCTGCGCTTCCAGGCGAAGCCGACCGTCTGGAATTCCGGGTGCGGCGCGGCGCAGGTTTCAAAACGGTCCGCGTACTTGCCCAGCATGTTTTTGATGACCTCCTCCGAGCGGATTTCCTGGAACGCGAACACGCCGACGTTTTGCGTCTCGATGAGCTTGGTGATCGTCTCGCGCATCGCGTCGAGCTTCTGCTCGTAGTCGGCCGGGGTTGCCGCGCGTGCCTTTTTGGGCGACGTGTAGGCCGAGCATGGCGCGACCAGGGCGCCGGGCTGGAGCCGCTCGATGGCCAGCTTAGTGTCGGCTTCGCATTTCTGCGCCGCCTTGAGCACCTCGGGCGTGGCGTCGCGCCATGCCCGGTTGCGGCACCACGAAACCGCAGAACATACCTCGTGGTGCAGTTTATTGTCGGCGGTCGTTCCCGCCCACGCGCCGTTGAACGACGTGACGCCGTACTCGCCGGCGTTGTGGGCATAGCAGGCTTGCGTCAAGCCGAGGGTTAAGAGAAGCGCTGCTGTCAGTTTCATTGGCAATCCATTGTGTAAGTACGTTTTCGTCCTGACCGCCCGGCCATCGCCCGGCGGTTTATGCATAAGCACAACTCTACCGCATATGCGCCGTTGTTAGCCAATGTCAGTTGTAAGTGAATTGCTCATGGCGACCAGTTGCGCCGCGCTGTGGCGCAGACAAAGGCAGGCAGCAAGTAGTGCCGTGCGCAAAAGAGAAAGCCGCCCCGGGGCGGCTTTCTGCATTGGTCAAACCCGCACCCGCGCTTGGCGCCAGGGCACCTGGCACCTACCGCCTTGTCTGCATCTGCTGCTGCGCCGACAAGCTCAATTTGCTCAGATCGTCCTTGCCGAGGAATGGCAGTTGCTGCAACAGGCTCAACAAGGCCGAGCTGTCCCCCGCCACGTCGAGTTCGGACGACTGCACGAGCACCGTGCCGGCGCCGGTGAAGTCGACCTGCTTCTCCTCGCCCGACAAGGTGAACCCGGTGACCGCGCCGACGGCCGAAATAAAGCCTTTGACGTGTTCGTAATCGTAGCGGTACGACGGGCTCGGGCAGTCGGCCCAGCCCAGCACGGCCTGCTCGTCCACGCGGCACGGCAACTCGAGGAAATGCACCGGCCCGTTGGACGAGCAGATCACCTTGCCGGTGCCGATCATCGTCAAAAAGCCCGGCAGCGTCGACTCCTGGCAGATCACGTCTTTGGAGAACGCGAGCAGGTTCTTGGCGCGGATCGTCATGTTGGCCGCGTCGAGGTCGTAGCAGGCGATGTCGTTGCCGTTGTCGCCCAGAATGAGCTGGCCGCGGCCTTGCACCACCACGAAATTGTGGATGTACTTGGGCGCGTTGAAGGCGTGCCGCGCGAGCATGTCGACCACGCTCGAGCCCATCGCCTCGAAACTGAGGCCGCCGTAAAAGGCGATCATCTTGCCCTTGCGAATGAGCATCTGGTCGCTGACCTCGATGACATAGGCAAAGCGGTTCAGGTTGTCGTTCTTGGGCAGGGTGTCCTGGTTATAGAATGTCATGGCTTACCTCTCGCTCGCTTGAATGTAGACCGTGCCCTGGCCCGAAAATTTAACCTGATACGATTCGCCCGACGCCTGGCCGACGAAGGTCTTCCAGTTCAGATCGGTGACGATCGACGAACTGAGCTGGCCGGTGTGGCCGATGTACGCCTGCGGATCGACGAACACGGGCACCTCGTTGGTGACCGGCAAACCGATCGCATTCCCATCCGACAAAATCGCGACCTCGCCCGTGCCCTGCAGCGTGGTCGTGAACAATCCCTGGCCGGTGGCGGCGCCGCGCACGAGGCCCGACACGCCGCCCTGGTTCCCGAGAAACATGGTGCCGGGGGTCAGGCGCGCATCGAAGGCGAGCACATTGTCGCTCTCTACATACAAGGTCTCGCCGCGCACGGGGACGATCGTGACGAACAAGCCGCCCTGCGCGTAATACACGCTGCCGGTTCCCTTGGCCGACATCAGCGCGTAGCCCTCGTTGGTGACGGCGCGCTCGGCCAGGCCCTGCACGCCCTGCCCGCCCAAGAAGGAGCGGCTGAAGGCGACGTTGCCCTGGTACGAAATCATCGCGCCTTTTTTGGCGAAGATTTCCTCGTTGTTGAGTTTTACCTCAATCATTTTTTCATTGATTTGCTGGTACGCCGGCATGGCATTCTCCACTCGTGATTCGATTAATCGGCGACTTGATCGGCAACGCGCTTAGCGTTCGGCCGGCTGGATGTAGACGACGCCCTTGCCGCTGAATTTGTGCTGGTAAGATTCACCCGAGGTCTGTCCCACCATCGTGCGCCAGTTCACGTCGAACACGAATTCCTGGGTGATGTCGCCCTTGAAGCCGATGAAGGCGTCGGGGTCGACGCGCAGCGGATTGGCCGGCGTCACTTCGAGCTTGATCAGATTGCCACGCGAAATCACGGCCAGATTGCCCGTGCCCTCCACCGTGGTGCTGAACAAGCCCTGGCCCGAAGTCGCGCCGCGCAGGCCCGAAAAACTAGTGCCGGTCTTGAGCGAGGTGTCGTAGGCGAGCAGGCTGCTGCTTTCGATGACGAGCTTCTCGCCCGTCAAAGGGATCATCGTGATCTCGGCCGCGTCCTGGGCGAAAAACACGGTGCCGGTGCCGGATGCCTGCATCAGTTGCATGCCCTCGTTGGTCACCTTGCGCTTGAGGGCGCCAAAAATGCCCTCGCCGCCGAGGATCGATTTTTCAAACTTGACGCTGCCGGTATAGGCGACCATCGATCCGGCGATCGCGAGCACGGTCTCCTTCTGTAGCGTCACTTCCAACAGACGATCGGTATTGTTGCGGAAACTGGTCACGGCTTACTCCTAGGTCAGAAACGCTGCGCGGAAACTGCCATTCTGGTGCCCTCGCACAAGCAAGTCAATACGGCAATCCTGCCAGCTGAACAATTACGTTCATCACGAGGCGAATCGGCGGCCGCGCGGCCCATTTCAGTGCGGCCGGGAAGCACTGTCCTGCGCCTTGTTTTGGTGGGGAATCGAAGCCGCATTTACCTTGGCCGCAACGCAGTCGGTTCCGCGCTCAGGCTTGATCGGATCGTCAGTGGCGCGTAGCCCAAGTCGGAGATAATTAAGTCGGCGGGATAGCAAAACGGTCATGCAGCAGCCTGCAAAGCTGCGTAAGTTGGTTCAATTCCAACTCCCGCCTCCAATTTTCTTATGCTGCACCTGGGCTAAATTCACGGCCGTTTTTTAGTCCCTTCGGCGTACGCGTTTTCGTTCTCCACGCGCTCCCTGGCAGCGGCCGAATAGGCCGCGCTTTCACTCTCGATGCGCAACTTCGCAACCGTCAAATGCGCCGCGACCAGCTCCCTGTAAAGCTCGTCGGCGCGGGCATATGGCGGCCCCCCTTTCGACATACTGATCGCGCGCTCGAACAGCGCAATCGACTGCGCATAATTGCCCAGCGCCTGATGGGCCGATCCGAGCGCGTGCATGCTCGCGACGATCCGCGGATCGCTTGGCGAATTTTTCCTCGCGATTTCCATCGCCGCCTTCTCGACCCGGATCACGCCATCGTAATCGCCCCTCGCAAACATCGACGTCGACCTGCTGCGCAAATCGATCCAACGCTGATTTTGTCCGGCGGCGTCGGCGGCGTACAAATCCACCGTCGAGTTTTCGGTCTCGTCCGCGAATTTTTTTTCCGGCTGTGGCTTGGAGCCCTTCCTGATGACGGTTATCTTGCTTGCGGTTTCGATCGGTGGGATATCGGAAAACGTCACCTTGCCGTCCGGACCGACGGATTTGTACATGCGCTGGGCGGATACACCGGACGTGAACGTCAGGGCTGCTACGAAGAACAAAAGGAGGTGGCGGCTCACGGTGGGCTCTCAAGAATTAGCGTTGCGGGTAAGGAAAAACAAGGGGACGGCGCACGCGCCAGCGGACCCGATATCCGGAAAAGATTGTAGCCCCAAAGTTCGATAACAGCAATTTGAGCGGGGGAGCCACCAGGGCGATTGCATGAAGGATT
>NZ_PXWF02000343.1 GCF_003011895.2 Massilia glaciei
GCGGCGCTGGTCAAGATCGATCCCGAATTCGGGAAGAAATAGTTGGCCGGCGCAGACGCGGCCGCGGCGGTGCCCGCGCCACCCCCGATGGCCGCGCCGGCGCGCCTGCTGTCGCTCGACGCCTTCCGCGGCTTCACGATAGCGTCCATGGTGCTGGTCAACAATCCTGGCGACTGGGGCAATCTGCATGCGCAGCTGGCGCACGCGCGCTGGAACGGCTGGACCTTCACCGACACGATCTTCCCGTTCTTCTTGTTCATCGGGGGCGTGTCGATGGCCCTGTCGCTGGGCCGCCTGGCCGAGGCCGGCGCGAGCCGCCCCGCCCTGCTCGCCAAGCTGTGGCAGCGCGCGCTGGTCATCTTCCTGATCGGCTTGGCGCTCAACCTGATCCCGCATTTCAATTTCGACCAGGTGCGCATCCCGGGCGTGCTGCAGCGGATCGCCGTGTGCACCATGCTGGCCGCGCCGATCGTGCTGTACTTTAATTGGCGCGGGCAACTGGCGTGGATCGCCGGCCTGCTCGGCCTGTACAGCGCGCTGATGTTGTGGATGCCCGTGCCCGGCGGCGCGGCCGGAGTGCTCGAACCGGGGCGGGACCTGGGCGCCTGGCTCGACCGCATGGTGCTGGGCGGCCACCTGTGGCGGCAGTCGCAGACCTGGGACCCGGAGGGCTTGCTGAGCACGATCCCGGCGCTGTGCAGCCAATTGATGGGCGTGCTCGCGGGACGCTGGCTGCTGACCGGGCATTCCAAGGCCGAACAGACCGTGTGGATGCTGCTGGCCGGCCTGCTCCTGCTCGCGCTCGGCTCGACGCTCGACGCGATCCTGATGCCCATCAACAAGAGCCTGTGGACCAGCTCGTTCGCCCTGTTCATGGGTGGCTGGGCGCTGCTCGCGTTCGCCGCGTTCTATTGGCTGCTCGACGGCACCGCGCACGCGGACGTGCGCGCCGCCGCCACGCGCTGGGCCCGGCCCTTTGTGATCTACGGGGTCAACGCCTTGTTCATCTTCACCTTGTCGGGGCTGGTCGCCAAAACGCTCGGCGCGCTCAGCTCGATTGGGGCCGACGGCGCCAAGGTCACGCTCGGCCGGGCGTTGTACGCGCCGCTGCGCGCACTCGACATCGCGCCGGTCAACGCGTCTTTGCTTTATGCTCTGCTCTTCAACGCATTCATGTTCGGCATTGCCTACCTCATGTGGCGCAAGAAGTGGTTCGTGAAGGTCTGATTAACTCATCAAGGAATGGTTTGCCACCAGATCTAAATAAACGCGCATTCGCGCTTGCGGGTGTCGCCGGCGCGCTGTCGCTGGCCGGTTTGCTGAGCAGTTGCGGCACGGTCCAGCCGGCCGCCCCGGTGGCGGCCAAACCGGCCCCGCCGACGCCCAAGCCCAAGCCCAAGCCGCGCCCGCCGCCGGCGCCGGCGCCGGTGCCCGATGTGGCGCCGCCGCCGCCGCTGCCGCCGTCCGAGCTGCCGCCGCCCGCCCCGCGCGAATTCCGGGCCGCCTGGGTCTCGACCGTCGCCAACATCGACTGGCCCAGCCGCGCCGGACTGGGCGTGCCGCAGCAGCAGGCCGAGGCGATCGCCATCCTCGACAAGGCCAGGGCGCTGAACCTGAACGCGATCGTGCTGCAGGTGCGCCCGAGCGCCGACGCGATCTATTCGTCGACCATCGAGCCGTGGTCCGAGTACCTCACGGGCACCCAGGGCAGGGGCCCGCAGCCGTGGTACGACCCGCTCAAGTTCTGGATCACGCAGGCGCACGCGCGCGGGCTCGAACTGCACGCGTGGTTCAATCCCTACCGCGCGCGCCACGCCACGGCCAAGTCGCCCAACTCGGCGAGCCACGTGTCGCGCACGCTGCCGTCGGCGGTCAAGGAGTACGGCCGCTACCAGTGGATGGACCCGGGCGACGAGCGCGGCCTCGCGCCAGACGCTCGACGTGATCCTCGACGTGGTGCGCCGCTACGACATCGACGGCGTGCACATCGACGACTACTTCTATCCCTATCCGATCGAGGCGCCCGGCGCCGCCGGCGAGGCCGCCGCGCTCGACGGCGGGGGCGCGCAGAAGGCGACGCTCGCGTTCCCGGACCAGCCCTCGTGGCAGCGCTACGTCGACGGCGGCGGCAAGCTCGAACGGGCCGGCTGGCGGCGCCAGAACGTCAACGGGCTGATCGAAAAGCTCTACACCGGCATCCGCCACGAGAAAAGCTGGGTCAAGTTCGGCATCAGCCCGTTCGGCCTGGGCCGCCCCGACCGCAGGCCGGCCGGGATCGTCGGCTTCAGCCAGTACGACCTGCTGTACGCGGACGCCGAACTGTGGCTCGAGAACGGCTGGCTCGACTACCTGTCGCCGCAGCTCTACTGGCCGATCGGGCAGGCGCCGCAAGCCTACGGCGTGCTGCTCGACTACTGGATCGGGCAGAACCGGCACGGCCGGCATGTGTGGCCGGGGCTGTTCACGAGCCGGATCGGGGCGTCCAGCAAGGGCTTCGCGGCGGCCGAGATCACCGCGCCAGGTCGGGCTCACGCGCACGCGTGCGAGCGCGGGCGGCCACGTCCACTTCAGCATGGCGGCCCTGATGGGCAACCGCCAGGGCATCGGCGACCAGCTCAGGGCGGGCCATTACGCCGAGCCGGCGCTGGTGCCGGCCACGCCCTGGCTCGGCGTCGACGTGCCCGACACGCCCGACGCCAGCGGCAGCCGGGCCCAGGGCGGCGTGCTGGTGAGGCTAACCGGCGGCAAGACGTGCGCCTACTTCGCGCTCTGGTCGCGCCACGGCGCCGAATGGCGCTTCGCCGTCGTGCCGGCGGCGCGGGCCGAATGGCTGGTGCCGGACGACCCGGCGTTTGGACCGGCGCGCGCCGTCTTCGCCAGTGCCATCGACCGCCTCGGCAACGAGAGCGCGCTGGTGATGGCGCCGCTGTCCCTGGCGGTTGCCGCGGCGAGATAGGAAGCACCTTGCCAAATCCGGACATCGGCGAAGCGCGCGCGCTGGGCCTCGGCATCGACGCCGGGGGCACCCGGACGCGCTGGGCGCTGGCCGCGCGCGAAGGCGCGGTGCTGGCCGAGGGCGAGGTCGCTGGCCTGTCGGCTTTGCAGATGTGCAGCGCCGAAGGGCGGCGGGGCGCGGCCGAGACCTTTGCCGCGCTGGCCGCCGCGGTGCTGGCGCACGGGCGGCCGGCCCGCGTGCGCGCCGGGCTGACCGGCTTCGGCGGCGACGGCGAAGCGCTGGCGCCGATGCTGGCCGCGCTGTTCGACATCGGCGCGCCGGCGGTGGCGCTGTGCGACGACATCGAGATCGCCTATCTCGCCCATTTCGAACCGGGCCAGGGCTACCTCGTGTACGCGGGCACCGGATCGATCGGCGCCTGGATCGACCCCGACGGGCGCTTGCACCGCGCGGGCGGGCGCGGCGTCACGCTCGACGACGGCGGCGGCGGTTTCTGGATCGCGCGCGAGGCGATGCGCCACATCTGGCGCGGCGAGGACGAATGCCCGGGCCGCTGGCGCGACTCGCCCATGGCGCACGCCGTGTTCGCGCAGGTGGGCGGCAGCGACTGGCGGTTTTCGCGCCAGTTCGTCTACGGCCAGCAGCGCGGCGCGGTCGGGCGCCTGGCGCTGGCGGTGGCCGCGACGGCCGACAGCGACCCGGCCGCGGCGGCGATTTTGCACGGCGCCGGGGTCGAACTGGCGCGCCTCGCGCGCGCGCTCGAAGCGCGCTACGGCGCGCGCCCGGTGGTGCTGAGCGGACGCGCCGCCGAACTGCATCCGCGCGTCTTCGCCGCCATGCGCGCCGCGCTGCCGGCGGCGACCGCGTTAACCCGATCTAGCAGCGTGGCCCATGTCGCGGCCGCGCGCCTGGCGGCGAAAGCCTGACACCCATCAACCAACCAACCACTCGCCATGAAAACACTGATTGCCGCACTGATGGTCGCCCTCCTCGCCGGATGCGCGACGCCGCGCATCGACACCAGCCACACGGCCAAGGGCCAGAGCAGCCGGGTCAAATTCGTCGTGCTGCACTACACGGTCGCCGACTTGCCGCGCTCGCTCAAAATACTGACCGAGCAGGTGGTCAGCAGTCACTACCTGATCAGCGACGAGGCCAAGCCGGTGATCTACCGGCTGGTCGACGAGAGCCGCCAATCGAACCACGCGGGGGTGTCGAACTGGAAGACCTACACCCAGCTCAACGCCACTTCGGTGGGGATCGAGATCGTCAACCCGGGCTTCACCGACACGCCGCAGGGGCGGGTCTGGTACCCGTTCCCGCAGGCCCAGATCGACCAGCTGAAGTTGTTGCTCAAGCAAATCATGGAGCGCCACAACATCCCGCCCGAGAACGTGCTGGGGCACGCCGACGTGGCGCCGCAGCGCAAGCAGGATCCGGGGCCGCTGTTCCCGTGGCACCAACTGGCGCAGGCCGGCATGGTGGTCTGGCCGGATGGCGAGCGGCTCGCCGCGGCGCGCGCGCTGCATGCGCTGGCGGCACCTGAGGTGGGGTGGTTCCAGCGGCAGCTGGCCGTGTTCGGCTACGCGGTGCCGCAGACGGGGGTGCTCGACGCGGCCACGCGCGCGGTCATCACCGCCTTCCAGATGCGCTACCGGCCGGCCGTGATCGACGGCACGCCCGACGCCGAAACGGCGGCGCTGCTCGACGCGCTGACGGTGCCGGCGGCGGTGCCAGTGTCGGGCGCGCCGGTGGTGGCGCCGGTCGCAGCCAAGCCCTGAGAGGCTGAGAGTCTTTCGATCATGCCCGCTCAGCCCGCCAGAAAGCGCCAGTTCGTCGTTGCAAATGCTCGCCATAGCCCGCTATGGCTGTGCTTTGCGCCTCGATCTGCCGCTTTCTGGCGGCCTGCTCGGGCGCGCCCGAAAAACTCTCAGCCTCTGAGTCGGGCGCGGCGACCGCGCCGGCGCAAACCAGCTACCGCAGGTACTCCAAGTTTCGCAACCGGGGTCAGACCCCGGTTGCGAAAGTGTTGCTTATGCTCCAGCCCTGCCACTCTGTAGGCGCACGTATTTTCGAATAATTCCGGCTATCGGGGTCTGACCCCAGTTACGAAAGATTCCATAAGTGGGGTCAGACCCCGGTTACAGAATATTGCTGATTTTTTGGTTTTGCGCGCGGCGTTACCCGCTTGCGAAACTATTGATATTATGCAATCAAGGTGCCGGGGGGCAGATGACTGCGTTTTGCGGAAAGGAGCTCGGCATGCAGATCAGAATGGACGACCAGTTGGAGGAATCCGAGGTGGTCGCGCTTTACCGGGCCAATCATTGGTCCTCGGCCGACAAGCCGCGGCAATTGTTGGCGGCGCTGCGCAACTCGCACGCGCTCGTGACCGCCCGCGACGGCGCCGGCCGCTTGGTGGGCCTGGGCAATGCGATCTCCGACGGCCACCTCGTGGTGTACTTCCCCCACTTCCTGGTCGACCCCGCCTGCCAGCGCCAAGGCGTCGGGCGCCGCATGATGCAGGCGCTGTGCGCGCGCTACGCCGGCTTTCACCAGCAGATGCTCACCGCCGACGGCGATGCGATCGCGTTCTATGAATCGATGGGGTTCGAACGCGCCGGCCAGACGCAGCCGATGTGGATCTACGCCGGCAGCGAACACTAGGCACCATCAAGGCTAAACAAATTTGTATTGCGCGGCCCCGTGCCCTGCATTTTTGAATGGTGGCCTCATTTCCTGCGCGCGACCCAGTCGACCAGCGCGTCGAGCACCGCGCCGCCGCGGCCCCGGCCCGCGTTCGGACTGTTGACCATCGCCACCACCACGTGTTGCTGGCCCGCCATGTCGGGCACGTAGCCCGCCACCGCCACCACGTTGTTGACCGAGCCGCTTTTGAGGCGCGCGCGCCAGGCCGCCGGGCTGTCCGGCAGGCGCCGCCGCATGGTGCCGTCCATCGCGACGATTGGCAGGCTCGCCATGTACTCGGGCGCCCAGATGCTGCGCAACCCCGCTTGCAGCACGCCGCCCAGTTGCCGCGCGCTGATGCGCTCGAGGCGCGACAGCCCCGATCCGTTCTCGAGCACCAGCCCGGCGTCGTCGATGCCGTGCCCGCGCAGCCACGCGCGCACCGCCTGGTCGGCGCGGACCAGCGTGGTCTGGGTGTTGGCGCCGGGCACCGGTGGTGTCGGGCGGCTGCCGTCCACCCGGTCCGCCTCGAGGCTTCCCAGGCTCAGGTACAGCAGGCGCGCCAGCGTGTTGTCGGAGATTTTGTTGATGTCGCGCACCAGCTCGGGCAGCGCGCGCGCGCTGTGCTCGGCCAGCAGGCGCGCCTCGGGCGGGCCCGCGCCGTCGACCGTCGGGCCGTCGATGGTGCCGCCCAGCCGGCCCCAGGCCAGGCGCAGCAGGCGGTCGAGGTAGTCGTGGCGGTCGACGATGTTGATGTTGTTCGAACTGGCGCAGTGTTTCGGAAACGTGCCGCGCAGGACCACCTTGAGCTTGCCGCCGGCCTCGCGCAGCACCTCGGGCAGCTTCCAGCCGTCCTCCCATTTCGCGCAGGCGCCTTCGATCAGGGTGAACCGCGATTCGACGCTCACGCCCTCGAGCGCCGGCACCATCGTCACGCGCACCTGGTCGGCGCCCGAACGCATGTCGAGCTGCAGCATGTTCTTGTTGACCATGAGGGCGTCGGGGATGACGTTGTAGTAGGCCTCGGGATACTCGTCGAACGGCGGCGCCCCGAGGTCGAGTCGTGGCGGGTTGAACAGCTGGCGGTCGAACACCAGCCTGCCCTTGATGCGCGCGATGCCCTGGTTGCGCAGGCTTTGCAGCATGCCGGCCAGCGCTTCGCCGCTGAAGTCGGGGTCGGCGCCGCCGCGCACCACGAGGTCGCCCATCAGGGTGTCGCCGACGACCGGCGCCGCGCTGCGCAGCTCGGTGCGGCCGCGGAACACCGGGCCGAGCTGCTCGAGCCCGACCAGGGTGGTCAGCACCTTGATGGTCGAGGCCGGATGCATGGGCCGCTCCGCCCCGTGCGCGAGCACCACCCCGTCGCCGCGCAGCACCAGCAGCCCGAGCTCGTCGGGCGCGATGCCCGACTTGGCCATCAGCGCCGCGACCGGCTCGGGCAGTTGGGCGCGCGCCCCCGGGTGGCAGGCGAACAGGGCGGCGATGAGTAGCAGGCGCATGCGGTTCCTAGGCGAAAAAGAGATAGGCGACGAACACCGCGGCCGTGCAGCCGGCGATGTCGGTCGCCAGGCCGGCCGAGATCGCGTAGCGCGTCTTGCGGATGCCGACCGAGCCGAAATACAGGGCCACGATGTAGAAGGTGGTGTCGGCCGAGCCCTGCATGATGCTCGACAGGCGGCCCGGGAACGAGTCGACGCCGTAGGTTTTCATGGTGTCGATCATCATCGCCTTCGAGCCGCTGCCCGAGAGCGGCTTCATCAGCGCGGTCGGCAGCGACGGCGTCCAGCTGGTGTCGAGCCCGAGCCTGACCAGCGTCCAGTCGACGGCGCTGACGATCATGCCCAGCACGCCCGAGTTGCGGATCACGCTGATGGCGACCAGCATGCCGACCAGATAGGGCATGATCGTGATCGAGGTCTGGATGCCGCCCTTGGCGCCCTCGATGAAGGTTTCGAACACGTTGACCTTCTTGCGCAGCGCCCCGATGATGAAGGTGGCGATGACGGCGCACAGGACCATGTTGCTGGCCACGCGCGAGACGATCTCGATCTCGGGCTTGGTCAGGAAGTTGACCAGGTACCAGACCATGCCGGCGATGGCCGCCGACAGGCCGCCGAGCCAGGCGACGATGACGCGGTCGAACAGGTTGATGCGCTGGCGCGCGGCGACGATCACGATCCCGGTCAGGGTCGAGATGAAGGTGGCGATCAGGCACGGGATGAAGATGTCGGACGGGTCCTGGGCGCCCATCACGGCGCGCTGCGCCATGATCGACAGCGGGATGATGGTCAGGCCCGAGGTGTGCAGTACCAGGAACATGATCTGGGCGTCGCTCGCCTCGTCCTTGTTCGGGTTGAGCGTCTGCAGGCTCTCCATCGCCTTGAGGCCGAGCGGGGTCGCCGCGTTGTCGAGCCCGAGCATGTTGGCCGAGAAGTTCATCACCATGTGGCCGTTGGCCGGGTGTTCCTTGGGCACGCCCGGGAACACGCGCGAGAAGAACGGGGCGATGATCCTGGCGATGAAGCCGACCGCGCCGGCCTTTTCGCCCACGTTCATCAGCCCCAGCCACAAGGTCATGATGCCGGCCAGCGGCAGCGCGATGTCCATCACCGCCATCCTGGCCGAGTCGAAGGTGCCGTCGATGATGCGCTTGAAGACTTCGGTGTCGCCGAGGAAGATGTATTGCGCCAGCGCCGCCAGGAAACCGACCAGGAAGAACCCGGACCAGATGTAATTGAGTGCCATGTCTGTTCTACGCCATCATTCGTTGAGTTCGATTATGCGGCTAGAGTATAGGCGTAGCGCGCACGAAAGAGATGAAAGAATGCAGCGGTGCCATGCAAAAAAGTTGTGGTTCCGGCGCGCGCGCGCCGGGGCCGGCCCCGCGTTCGCGCGCCAGGCGGGATGGCGCGCGGCCCGCAGGCGGCCCGCCGTCGCTTTTGCGCGACAAAAGGCGCCGGCGCCGGCGGCCCGCCGCCGACCCGCGCTTTGGCGGCCCAATGGCGGTGGATCATCCATGCCTAAAAGTTATAATGCGGAACCTTATTTTCATTGGCTGGCCGCTGGATGCTGCGGTTACGCTGATTCGGCGAACCACCCATATGCCATGCCAACGCGCCATTGCCGCCCGTGCGGCCGGCGCGAATAAAAATCCCAGGAGAGTCCCGTGAAGTTAAAGAAACTAGCCCAATCGATTGCCCTGATCTGCGTGGCGGCCCAGGTGTCGGCCCCGGTGTCGGCCCAGGTGTCGGCCCAGAGCGCGCCCGGCGGGCAGGGTCCGGAAACGATGCAGCGCGTCGAAATCACGGGCAGCAGCATCAAGCGCATCGCCAAGGAGGGCGCGCTGCCGGTCGAGGTGTTCACCCGCAAGCAGCTCGAGGCGCAGGGCATCGTGAACGCCGAGCAACTGATCGCCACGCTCAACATCAACGGCAACGGCTCCGACAACCTGGCCAGCAATTCGGACGTGACCTCGGGCGCGCAACGCGGCAACAACGGCGCCAGCTCGGCCAACCTGCGCGGCCAGGGCGCCGACAACACGCTGGTGCTGCTCAACGGCCGGCGCGTGGCGACCCACGGCATGAAGGGCTCGGCAGTCGACCTCAACTCGATCCCGTTCGCCGCCATCGAGCGGGTCGAGGTGCTCAAGGACGGCGCCTCGGCGATCTACGGCACCGACGCCATCGGCGGCGTGATCAACTTCATCCTGCGCAAGAACTACAAGGGTTTCGAAACGCAGGCCTTCACCGACCTGACCGAGGCCGGCGGCGCGCGCATCGACCGCGTCTCGGCCGTGGGTGGCTTCGGCGACCTCGCCGAGCAGGGCTTCAACGTGCTGGTGGCGGCCTCGCGCAGCCAGAACCAGGCGTTGCGCGGCAACGAGCGCGACTTCGTCAACACCTTCCAGCCCGAGCGCGGCCTGTCGGTCGAGACCCGCGGCACCCCGTTCGCCAACGTGTTCGCGACCTCGCTGGCCGACACCATCCTGAGCCGCAAGAGCAACACCGGCCCGACGCTGCCGGGCGGCACCCAGCCCTACACCGCCATCAGCGTGCTCGACCTTCCGGGCGGCGCCGGCTGCGGCTCGATCGACGGCCAGGCCCCCTACGACGATGGCCTGTGGGACACGGCGTCCGCCAAATTCGCGTGCGCCTGGGACACCGGCCGCGCCGCCGTGCTGCAGCAGCCCGTCACGAGCACCAATTTCATCGCGCGCGGCACGCTGCGCCGGGGCAAGCACGACTTCTTCGCCGAGATGGTCGGCTCCCGGACCGAGGTGAAGAAAAGCTTCTCGCCGAACCAGACCTCGCCGGGCGGCAACTTCCCCGCCACCTCGTTCTACCCGAGCACGGGCGCGGCCTACAACGGCGTGTTCAACGCCATCGTCGCGGCCTTCCCGTCGATCGAGGCCAACCGCGGCCTGCCGATCGCCTACCGCTGGCGCTGCATGGATTGCGGCAACCGCGAGATCGCGACATCGACCGAGGCCAGCCGCCTCCAGATCGGCGCCGACGGGCCGCTGGGCAGGTTCGACTACCGCGTCGGGTTCTCGCGGGCCCAGAGCGAATCGCAGTCCACGCTCGGCGGCGGTTACAACTACACGGCCGCGCTGGCCGCCGCCCTGGGCACGGGCCTGATCAACCCCTTCCTCAAGGCCGGTGAGAAGCAGACCCAGGCCGCCGTCGACCTTATCAATACGACCTCGGCCAGGGGCGTCGTGCTGTATGGCGGCAAGAGCGTGCTGACCCAGTTCGACGCCGCGCTGTCGGGCGAGATCTTCCAGCTGCCAGCCGGCGCCGTTATGGCCGCGCTCGGCACCGATCTGCGCAAGGAGACCTACTCCTTCAACGGCGATGCGCGCGCCGCCGCCAGCCGCCCCGCGATCTTGAACGCGCCGTTCGACGAGCCGAACGCGCTGGCCGCGGTCAGCCGCGACATCCGCGCGATCTACGCCGAGGTCATCGTTCCGGTGACCAAGAAGTTCGAGCTGACCGTGGCCGGCCGGCAGGACCATTACTCGGGCTTCGGCAACACCTTCAACCCGAAGGTGTCGTTCCGCTACACCCCGACCCAGCAGCTGCTGTTGCGCGGCTCCTACAACACGGGCTTCCGCGCGCCGGCGTTCAACCAGTTGTTCAATGGCGTGACCGAATCGATCCACGCGGGCGCCGACCTGGCCGATCCGGGCAAATGCGCGGGTGGAAAGGTCGACAGCACCAAGCCCGGCTGCGAGGCGGTGCGCCCGGACATCCTCACCGGCGGCAAGGTCGACCTGGGACCGGAGACCGCCAAGCAGGGCTCGATCGGCATCGTGTTCGAGCCTTCGGCGCGCTTTTCGGCCAGCCTCGACCTGTGGGCGGTGCGCAAATTCGACACCATCAGGTCGATCGACCTGGGGACGATGGTGGCCAACTACCCGCTGTTCGTCAACCAGTTCGGGCGCGACGCCAGCGGCAAGTTGATCACGATCGACCAGCGCTGGGTCAACGCGGGCGCGAGCGTGACGCGCGGCATCGAGGCGGGCGCGCGCACCAACGGCGCCCTGTGGGCCGGCAAGTGGACCGCCGGGATCGACGGCTCCTACCTGCTCGAGAAGAAATCGCGCCCGCTGGCCAACGCCGCCTTCGGCGAGAGCGAGGTGGGCCGGTTCACCTTCACGGGCGACCTCGGCCTGCAGTGGAAGCACAGCGCCTACCTGACCTACCGCCAGGGCGCGTGGAGCGGCATGCTGCAGCAGATCTATCGCGACGGCTACAAGGACCAGGTGCTGCCGGGCGTGGCCAGCGGCCGCGTCAAGCCTGGCAACTACAACCCGAACGTCGATGCGTATTCGCTCTGGCACGCCAGCGTCAGCTACACGGGCGTCAAGAACCTGACGCTCACGGCCGGCGTCAAGAACCTGCTCGACACCGACCCGCCGTTCGCGATCACCTACGACAGCAACTCGGGCGCCGGCAGCTCGTGGGAGCCGCGGGTGGCCGATCCGCGTGGACGCTCGTTGACGCTGATGGCAAACTACAAGTTCTTCTAACCGGGAACGGGGCCATGCCAATCGGCGAAAAGCTCAGCCGGCGCGCTTTCGCCGGCCTCGCGGCGGCCGCCGTCGCGCTGCCTGCCGCCGCGCTGGCGGCGCCGGCGCGCGGCGCGCGTCCGGGCCGGCGGGCGCTGATCAAGCCGCCGCGCCTGCGCCACGGCGATCTCGTCGGCCTGGTCGCGCCGGGCGGCCACACCAGCGACGCCGGCATCGAAAAAGCGGTGCGCAACATCGAGGCGCTCGGCTTCCGGGTGCGCCCCGGCGCTAATCTGCGCGCCATGAACGGCAACTATGCCGGTTCGGTGCAACAGCGCGTGGACGACCTGCACGCGATGTTCGCCGACCCCGGGGTGCGCGCCATCTGGTGCATCAGGGGCGGCTCGGGCTGCATCTCGCTGCTCGGCGCGCTCGACTACAAGCTGATCCGCGCCAATCCGACGATTCTGCTTGGCTACTCCGACATCACGGCCCTGCACCTGGCGATCCAACGCCATGCGGGGATCGTCACCTTCCACGGACCGCACGCCGGCTCGACCCGCTCGGTGTATTCAAGCATGCACATGCTGGCGGTGCTGGGCGACCCGCGCGCCGGCCACACGATCGCGATGTCGCCCGAAAACAGCCTGCGCGCCCTGACGGAGCCGCATTACGCGCTGCGCACGGTGCGCGAGGGCATGGCGAACGGGCCTTTGATGGGTGGCAACGTGAGCATGGTCAGCGCGCTGGCGGGCACCCCGTACGCGATCGACTACCGGGGCGCGCTGTTGTTTTTGGAGGAGGTCAACGAGCCGCCCTACAAGATGGACCGGCACCTGACCCAGTTGGATATGGCGCAGGGCTTCTCGAAGGCGGCGGCGGTGATCTTCGGCATTTGCGAGAATTGCGGCCCGGCCGACGCCGAGCCCTCGCTCACGCTCGACCAGACGCTCGACATCCACCTGGCGCCGCTGGCGATTCCGGCCGTGGCGGGCTACTCGTTCGGCCACATCCGCAACCAGTTCACGCTCCCGCTGGGCGTGCGCGCCAGCCTCGACACGCGGCGCCAGACGCTGACGCTGCTCGAGGGCGCGGTCAGCGCCTGACCACACCCCGTCCCTTGGTGGCAAGCCACGCCCGGGGTCAGACCCGGGGTCTGACCCCAGTTAAGGAAGATTTCGCGACGGCAGTCCTGGCGTTTGGTCCGCCCCCAGGTGTCGTCGCACTACGGACTGTGGCGGCCCCGCAATATTTCGTAACCGGGGTCTGACCCCAGTAAAGGAAGATTTCGCGACGGCAGCCCTGGCGTTGGCCTCTCAGTGCGTGACGATGCGCGACAGCACCGAGAACGCCGGGCCGGTTTGTGATTGCTCGAGCAGGATCGTGAGCTCGGAATACGTGCACATCATGTTGATCACGCTGATCTTTTCCCATGCCAGTTTCTTGAGCACGCCGTGGTACACGCCCGGCGTGCCGCGCGTGTCGGGGTTCAGGCGCAAGGTCAGCGCCGTCAGGTTCTCGACCCGCGCCAGCAGCCGCTCGTCGCCGAAGGCCTCCTCGACCAGGTGCGTCAGCGGGCGGCTGCAGACGACCAGCATTTCATGGACCCCGCGCGTGACGCTGACGAACATGCCCGGGTACGGCTCGGCCAGCGCCAGCAGCCGGCGCTGGCATTCCTGGCTGTCCTCCGACAGGCGGTAGGTCGAAATCGTCAGCTCGTTGCGCGTGGTCAGTTCGCCCACGCGCGGGGCGAGCGCGATCGGCAGCGATTTGCCATTGGCCGGCATGCGGTCGGACAGCCGCCGCAGCGCCATGACAACGGCGGCCTGGCCCACCGGCTTCCACAGGTCGGTCTCGAGCTGGGGCCGCAATTGGCGCGCCAGCTCCGACAGGTTGATCAGGCCGAGCGAGATCCCTTCGGTCAGGAACGGCGATTCCGATACTAATTGTTCTACTTTGGTCGCAATGGATAGCATAAACGTGCTCCCGCCCCGGATGCCGCTGGCGGCATGGGGCGAACCTCCTCAACTGGGCTAAGCGCACGCCGTCCGCGACTGCCGGTGGAATGCGGAAATCCTCGAAGCGCCCGGTAGGACGTCCCGTCGAAACTGTTGAATGTGCAGTGGCCGCGCCCGGCGCGGGCGCGCGGGTGCTTTAGGCGCCCCGGGCCGGACCCGGGGCGGGCGGACCGCTCTGGTGGGGTGAGTTCACGACGAAGGCGAGGCAGGAGAATGTTGTCATTTTTTTTCCGTTTAACTGAAGGGCGCTGTCTCCGGGGATCTCCCGCGCGCTTTGAATCTCGCCGTTGAATATCAATTTATTATCGATTTCAGCGATCTGGTCTGAGTGTAGTCCCGGCGCGAAAGTTGTGCAATCGAATTAGTCGATCAACTCTATCCAATTGTTTCATTTGCGTGGAAATCCGTTGTTTTCGCAAAAGCATATCGGTTCGCCACGCCGTCAGCAATCAAGGGAATCAAGAAAATTCAGGGCATGAAATAGTGTCCTGGCCATCATGTTATTCTTATTAGAAGTGTTCAAAAAATAACAGTTTCGGCCGCGGCGACCAAATTGCTTAATTTTTTGACATGTCCCGATCAAGGGGAATAGTGTCGCCTTTCCCGATCGTTCCGAGGGCCTTCAAGGAATCGTCCCCGGACATCATGGGCGAGGCGGTCGATGCGCGAGGATTCGTCGCTGCAAACCTCCTTCGTTGTTGACAAGGTGGGCATGCTCACCAAGTAAGCCACGTCACTCTCAGGGGCGCGCTGGAATGGACTTCCCCTTTTTGGCCCCGGCCCCGGTCGGGGCTTTTTTTTTGCGCCGCCCGGGCCGCAACCGGGCGCCGCTATGGCGCGGCGCAAACAATGGATGTATATTTGAAACATATTGCGGGCAAACACGCCAGTCAATCCTGCCATGAAATGGATGCATCAATGAACAAAGAGCACGTCGATTGCCCCAACTGCGCCGCCCTGGGCGCCCAGCTCGCCGAGAGGGACCGCCTGGTCGCGCAGCTGACGGCCCAGATGGACGAGATGAACCAGCGCGACCTGCTCACCGGCGTGCTCAATCGGCGCACCCTGAGCGCGCTGCTGCAGGACGAACTGCACCGCTCGTACCGCACCGGCCAGCCGTTCTGCTTCGCCATCATCATCATCGACAACCTCGACGAGGTGCGCGCGCGGCACGGCAGCGCCGACGCGCTGGTGCTCAAGATGATGGCCGACGCCTCGACCAAGCTGCTGCGCATCCTCGACCGTTTCGGGCGCATGAGCGAGGGAGAGTTCGGCATCATCCTGCCGGCCACCTGGCTCGAGCAGGGCGGGGTCGCGATCAAGCGGCTCAAGAAAACCCTGGCCGAATGCGCCTGGGACAGCGTCGCGCCCGGCAGCGAGGTCACGTTTTCGGTCGGGCTGACCACCAACGCGCCCGGCGACACGTCCGACATCATGATCAGCCGCGCCGAGGACGCGCTGGCGCAGGCCAGCGCCGCCGGCCCCGACAGCGTGGTGCAGCTCGAGGAACCGCTGCCGTCGATCAACCTGGAAGACGACGACTGAGAGGCTGAGAGTCTTTCGATCATGCCCGCTCAGCCCGCCAGAAAGCGCCAGTTCGTCGTTGCAAATGCTCGCCATAGCCCGCTATGGCTGTGCTTTGCGCCTCGATCTGCCGCTTTCTGGCGGCCTGCTCGGGCGCGCCCGAAAAACTCTCAGCCTCTGAGGGCAAGGCATCGCGCCCACGCGTTCAGTGGGAGGCAGGGAGCGCCGGGACTCCCATTGGAGACTGACTCATGCGACTCGTCACCCTAGGCTGTTGCGGCCTTGCGCTGCTGTTTTCCACAAGCCTGGCCGCCGCCCCCAAACTGCCGGCGGCGGGCGGTTTTGGATTCGACTGGACCGGCAGCAAGCGCCCGCGCTGCGCCGTGATCCCGCGGGAGATGGTGGGCCGGTTCCAGCGCTGCGAATACACCGCCAGCGGCGGCTTCGGCCTGGCCGACCCGGTGCACGCGTGCCGGCTCGACAAGGTCAGCGAATACATGGTGTTCGCCACCAAGGCCGCGTGCGCCAGGAATCTCAAGATCATGCAGGCCAACGGGCCTTGAGCGGGGGCGCCTCAGGAAGCGCCCTTGTGGCGGCTCATGGCAGACCCGGTTCGCGCATTCGGAAAGCGACAATCACACCCGACAGGAACGTGATCGCGGCGACCAGCCATACCGCGCTGACCACGCCGTACAGGTCGGCCACCACGCCCGCCAGCAAGGCGCCGATGGCGTAGCCAAGATCGCGCCAGAAGCGGTAAACGCCGACGGTCGAAGCACGCCAGAGCGGGTTGACCACGTCCCCGATGGCCGCAAGCAGCGTCGGATAGACCATGGCGGTCCCAATCCCCAGCAGCACCGCGCCCGCCGCATACCAGGCGAACGAGGACCGGAACGCGATGATGGCGATGCCGGCGGCCTGCACCCACATCCCCGCCACGATCAATCCCTTGCGGCCGATGCGGTCCGACAGCGCGCCGGTGGCGAGTTGGCATACCCCCCATACGGCCGGGTAGATCGCGGCGAGCGTGCCGATCTGGGCCAGGGTCATGCCCGCGCCGGCGAACACAAAGGGGAACAAGCCCCATGCCATGCCGTCGTTGAGGTTGTTTACCAGCCCGGCCTGGCTGATCGACGACAGGTTGGGGTCGCGCACGCTGGTGTGCCAGAAGATCGCGCCTTGCGATGGCACGACCGGCGCGCCGCGTGCCGGGGCCAGCGCGGCTTCGAGGTGCGCGTGGCCGCGCGTCTCGCGCACGACCAGCACCGACAGCAGCAAGCCGGCCAGTGCGAACGCCACCCCGAGGTAGAACGGCTGCGGCCGCAAGCCATAATTGGCGGCGATCGCGCCTGTCGCCAGCGCCGCCGCGCCGACCGCGAAATAGCCGGCGAATTCGTTGATGCCCATCGCCGTGCCCCGATTTTTCGGACCGGCGAGATCGATCTTCATGATCACCGTGGTCGACCAGGTCAGCCCCTGGCTCACGCCAAGAAAAACGTTGGCCAGCAAGATCCAGTTCCAGGACGGCGCCCACATCAGCATGAAGGGGACGGGTGTGGCTATCAGCCAGCCGACCACCAGCACCACCTTGCGTCCGTAGTCGTCGGCGAAGCGGCCCGCAAAATAGTTGGTGACGGCCTTGGCAAGGCCGAAGACGACAATGAACGCGAGGATCGCCGTGTGGGCGACGAGCTCGAACTCGTGTTCGGCGATGGCGGGCAGGATGCTGCGCTCCATCCCGACCATGGCGCCGACAAATCCATTGACCACGACCAGCAAGCTGAATTGGCGCCAGTTGGCGCGCAGTCCAAGCCTTGGGCCGGGGGCGGCGGCCGGGGATGGCGCCACCGATGGCGGCGCCGGTTCCATGCTCATGCAAACGCCGCCTGGCCCAGATTGGCCGCGACCAGCCGCTCCATCGCCGCCGGACGCGGTGGGACCGTCGCGGTGAGGGCCGTTATGAATGCGTCCTTCTCAAGAGAAAGCAAAGCGTTCCAGCGCTTCTCGAAGCCGATCGTCGACGACGGCTTTCCAGAGATGTCCGCGCCGCATGCGCTGCCCGCCTGGTGCCCCGGAAAGATTTCCAGCTCATCGGGCAAGTTCAGCAGCCGATCATGCAGGCTACGCCAGAGCTTGGCCGCCATTTCTTGTTCGCGTCCCGCGAGGTCCGGACGGCCGACCGAACCGACGAACAAGGTGTCGCCGGTCAGGATGAACCATGGCGCGTCCGCGCGGCGCCGGTCCGAAAGCAGCAGGCAGATGCTGTCTTCCGTGTGGCCCGGCGTATGCAGCACCCGCACGCGGGTGTTGCCGGCGTCGATTGTCTGCTGGTCGCGCACCGGTGTGAACGGGAAGCCTGTCTTGCCGATATTGCTTTCGTGCAGAGTGTAGGCCGCGCCGGCAAGTCCGGCCAGCGTCCGGCCACCGGACAGGTGGTCGGCATGGATGTGTGAATCGAACACATGGGTGATTTCGACATTGAGCCGGCGGGCCTGGTCGATGTACCAGGCTTCGTCCCCGGCCAGCACGTCGAGCGCGATCCCCACGCCTTGTCCGCCGCAGCCGAAGAAGTACGAGATCGACGCGTCGTCATTTGTTTTCTGCTTGAAAAACATTGAGCCTCCTGGAATACAAAAACCTGGTCCGCCACGTTCTCGGCCTTTTGTCGTCAATCCAACAATCCAACGATTATTGGAATATAATGGATCTTTACCGTTTCCGCAAGGCCGAATTGCCCCGGGTCCTTGACCTGTCTCAATGAAACGCTGACACTCTCGCCTATGACGACCAACCGAACAATCAAAGACGCCCTGTACGAGCAAGTGGCGCGCATCGCCAAGGCGGCGGCCAGCCCGAAGCGGCTGGAGCTGATCGAATTGCTGGGGCAGTCCCCCAAGACGGTCGAGGCCCTCGCGAAGGAGGCGGGCATCAGTGCCAAGCTGGCCAGCGCCCACTTGAAGGAACTGAAGTCCGCACGGCTCGTCGAAGCCGAGCGGCAGGGGAAATACACGATTTACCGCCTGGCCAGTTCCGAGGTGGGACAGCTTTGGGTGACATTGCGCGTATTGGCCGAGGACCGGCTGTTCGAACTGCAGGATGCCCTGGGCCAGCTCTCGGCCGCCACCCATGAGTGGGTCGGCAACAGCCACGAAGAACTGTTGGGCAAGGCCAAATCCGGCGCGGTGGTGGTGATCGACGTGCGCCCCGGCGATGAGTATGAGGCCGGCCACTTGCCATTCGCGCGCTCGATGCCGCTGGCCGAATTGAGAAACCGGTTGGCCGAATTGCCAAAGGACAGGCCGGTCATCGCGTATTGCCGCGGCCCGTTCTGCCTCATGTCGGCCGACGCCGTCAGGCTGCTGCGCGGACAGGGGATCGATGCGCTTCAGATGCGCGAGGGCGTTGTCGAGTGGAATAGCTAAGGTCCGGCGGCGCGTGACGCCGACCGCTTAACCCGGTTTTCCGTTCTTATGGAAAGCATATTGCTATGGAAAGAGCTGACTTTGATGCACGGTCCCCAGCCCGGCCCGGCTTGCCATCGAGTGCAAATTCGCTCCACATAACGCGCAGCAACCGTAGCCGGAGTGCGGGCGCTTTCCGAAGGTGGCGATCCTATCCCCGTCGAGTACAATCGACGGGGATAGGTCGGCAGGCAGACACCATCCGGCATCGCCAACGGCAGCACCCGGCCAAAAGCTGACCCTCATCGCCTGGAACGCAAAGAACCTTAATGCCCACACATTGCGCCAGACCAAAAAGGAAACGATATGGCCATCGACGCCATTGTAGAAAGGCTTGAGGGCGTTGACATTGGTGTGTCAGCGGCTGACGCCGAGAACGTAGAGCTGCTGTATCGATTTGGGGATTTACTGCTCCGCTACAGAGATTGGATGGAGCAGGAGTGTGAAAAGAAGTTCTTAGACGTGCTTGCATTTCGCTGGGAAGAGTTTACGAACCAAGCACCCCGCGACGATTCCTCGTTTGAGGTTGTCAATTCGACGTGGCTCACCGTCCAGGCTAAAGCGCAAGAAGTTGAGCCTAGCGACTACATCCATTATCGGATTTGCTTCAATGGCAATGGCGTTCTCGACGTAATCATGCTGAGACTTTAGCGCAAAGGCCGCGTTCGGCTTCATGAGCCTAGTCATCCGTGTGAGGCGTCATGCCTAGGATGACGCCTACGACCGCGACAGTAAGGCCAACAACGAAGGGCAGCTACGGGGCGTAAGCGGTCATCCCCAAGTTGCGTTGACGCTGCCGCCGCTGCCGCCGGGGCGGCGCCAGTGACAAATTATGGAAAGCAAAATTAGCTTGTGGCCCCGCTACGTACGGCGTTCAAGCAGGCAGCTTTCCATAACCATCCGCTTTCCATAACGGTTATGGAAAGCTTCGCATAACCGTTCGACCGTGCCGCCGCCGAAATGCCCGGGCGGGGCGCGCGTCGGTTCGGGTTTGTTGAAACGCGGTCCGCGCGGTGCGATCAAACGCGCCGTTGCCCGGTCAAAGCCCGCGCGCGATGATGATCTTCTGGATGTCGCTGGTGCCCTCGTAGATCTGGCACACGCGCACGTCGCGGTAGATGCGCTCGACCGGGAAGTCGCTCACGTAGCCGTAGCCGCCGTGCACCTGGATCGCGTCCGAGCAGACCCGCTCGGCCATCTCGGAGGCGAACAGCTTGGCCATCGCCGCCTCCTTCAGGCACGGCAGGCCGGCGTCCTTCATGGCCGCCGCGTGGTGGATCAGCTGGCGCGCCGCCTCGATCCGGGTCGCCATGTCGGCCAGCCGGAATTGCACCGACTGGTGCTCGAAGATCGCCTTGCCGAAGGTCTCGCGGTCGCGCGCGTAGGCGAGCGCCGCCTCGTACGCCGCGCGCGCCATGCCGACCGCCTGCGAGGCGATGCCGATGCGCCCGCCCTCGAGCCCCGACAGCGCGATCTTGTAGCCCTGGCCCTCCTCGCCGATCAAATTTTCAAACGGGATGCGGCAGTTGTCGAACAGGATCTGGGCCGTGTCGGACGACTTCTGGCCCATTTTCTCCTCGAGCCCGGCCACGATGTAGCCCGGGGTCGTGGTCGGCACCCAGAACGCGCTGATGCCCTTCTTGCCGGCCGCCTTGTCGGTCACCGCCAGCACGATAGCGACGTCGGCGTATTTGCCGCTCGTGATGAACTGCTTGGTGCCGTTGAGTACGTACTCGGCGCCCTCGCGCACGGCGGTGGTGCGCAGCGCCGAGGCGTCGCTGCCGGTGTGCGGCTCGGTCAGCGCGAAGGCGCCGAGCATTTCGCCCTGCGCCAGCGGGCGCAGCCACTGGCGCTTCTGTGCCTCGCTCGCGTACATCATGGCGATGCTGCAGACCGGGCAGTTGTTGACCGAGATGATGGTCGAGGTGCCGCCGTCGCCGGCCGCGATCTCCTCGAGCACCAGCGCGAGCGAGACGTAGTCGAGGCCGGCGCCGCCGAGCTCCTCGGGCACCGCCACGCCGAAGGCGCCGAGCGCGGCCAGCTCCTTGAGCTCGGCGGCCGGGAAGTGGTGCTCGCGGTCCCAGCGCGCCGCGCTCGGCCTGAGGCGCTCCTGGGAAAAACTGCGCAGGGCGTCGCGGATCATCTGGTGTTCGTCGGTCAGTATCATAGGTCTTGATCGTCTTGATTGTTACTGCGTTGTGGGTGGCTCACCAGGGAATCGGTGTGCCGTCGTAATTGAGGAAACCGCCGTTGGCCGAAGGGCCGAGCGCGGCCAGCGTGGCGCGCAGGCCGGTCACGCTGTGCTCGACCGGCAGGTCGGCGTGGGCGCCGCCCATGTCGGTGCGCACCCAGCCCGGATGGAAGGCGACGCAGGTCGCGCCCTGCGGCCCGAAACGCAGGCTGGCGTCGACCAGCACCGAGTTGAGCGCCGCCTTGCTCGCGCGGTACAGCGTGGCGACCGGGCTGTGGCGCGCGCCGAGCGAGCCCATTTGCGACGACAGCACGGCCAGCTTGCCGCGCGCGGCGCACACGGCCGGCGCCACCAGCGGCAAAATGCGCATCGCCGCGAGCACATTGGTGTGCATCACGGCGTCGAATTCGGCCTCGGTCGGACACTCGCCCTCGCGCGGGCCGTACAGGCCCGCGTTGAGGATGGCGACGTCGAGCCGCCCGCCGTCGAGCCTCCAGCCCAGCGCGGCGATCTGGCCGGCGTCGTTGACGTCGAGCTGCAGCGGCTCGGCCCCGAGCGCGGCCAGCGCCGCGCAGTCGGCCGGCTTGCGCGCGGTGGCGAGCACGCGCCAGCCGTCGGCCAGGTACTGGCGCACCAGTTCATGGCCGATGCCGCGCGAGGCGCCGATGATGAGTGCGCTAGGCATGGTCGCGCACCGCTCACGCCATTTCGATCGCCATCGCGGTCGCTTCGCCGCCGCCGATGCACAGCGAGGCCACGCCGCGCTTGCCGCCGGTCTTTTTGAGCGCGCCGAGCAGGGTGACGATGATGCGCGCGCCGGAGGCGCCGATCGGGTGGCCCAGCGCGCAGGCGCCGCCGTGGATGTTGACCTTGCTGTGCGGGATGTCGAGGTCGTGCATGGCGGCCATCGGCACCACGGCGAACGCCTCGTTGATCTCGAACAGGTCGACGTCCTTCGCGCTCCAGCCGGTCTTGGCGAACAGTTTTTTCATCGCGTCGACGGGGGCGGTGGTGAACAGGTTCGGCTCCTGGGCGAAGGTGGCGTGGCCGACTATTTTGGCGATCACGGTCAGGCCCAGTTCCCTGGCCTTCGATTCGCGCATCAGCACCAGCGCGGCGGCGCCGTCGTTGATCGACGACGACGAGGCGGCGGTGATGGTGCCGTCCTTTTTGAAGGCGGCGCGCAGGCTTGGAATTTTGTCGAGCTTGGCCTTGAGCGGGCCCTCGTCCTGGTCGATGACGGTGTCGCCGCCGCGCCCGCTGACGGTCACGGGCGCGATCTCCCACTTGAAGTGGCCCTCTTTGGTGGCCTCCTGCGCGCGCTTGACCGAGGTGATCGCGAACGCGTCCTGGGCCTCGCGCGTGAACGCGTAGGTGGCAGCGCACTCCTCGCCGAAGGTGCCCATCGAGCGGCCCTCGCCGGTTTTCTCGTTGCGCGAGTAGGCGTCCTCGAGGCCGTCGTACATCATGTGGTCGAACATCATGCCGTGGCCGATGCGGTAGCCGCCGCGCGCCTTCGGCACCAGGTAGGGCGCGTTGGTCATCGACTCCATGCCGCCGGCGACGACGATGTCGGCGCTGCCGGCCATGATCGAATCGTGCGCGAAGATGGTCGCCTGCATCGCGGCGCCGCACATTTTTGACAGCGTGACCGCGCCGGTCGACATCGGCAAGCCGCCCTTAATCGCCGCCTGGCGCGCCGGTGCCTGGCCCTGGCCGGCCATCAGGCAGTTGCCGAAGTAGACGTGCTCGACCAGCTTGGGGTCGACGCCGGCGCGTTCGACCGCGGCGGCGATCGCCACCGCGCCGAGGTCGCTGGCGCTCTTGGATGAGAAATCGCTCTGGAAAGCGCCCATTGGGGTGCGGGCTGCGCCGACGATAACGACTGGATCATTCATTGTTCAGGTTCTCCAAATAAGGCGACGCGGGGGTCGCGGGGGTGTCCGGATTGGTTTGATTGCAAAAACGGATTTGCTGCGGATACGGGAACACATCTTCGATAAAGCCCTCGATGATGCGCTCCTTGCGCGACTGCCAGAAGACTTTGGTCAATAGATCCGCGTGATGCTGCATGAAATATTTGCGGATCTTCGCGTTGCCGAGCAGGAAGGCGCCGAATTGTTCCGGGAACACGTCGTGCCTGCCGACCGAGTACCACGGTTCGGCCGACATCTCGTCCTCCTCGTTGCGCGCCTGCGGGATGTCGCGGAAATTGCAGTCGGTGATGTATTCGATCTCGTCGTAGTCGTAGAACACGACGCGGCCGTGGCGGGTGACGCCGAAGTTCTTGTAGAGCATGTCGCCCGGGAAGATGTTGGCCGCCACCAGCTCCTTGATCGCGTTGCCGTATTCGACGATGCCGTGCTCGATCAGGGCGTCGTTGCCCTTCTGCTCGGCGTTGCCGAGGAACATGTTGAGCGGCACCATGCGGCGCTCGATGTACAGGTGGCGGATGATCAGGCGGTCGCCCTCCTGCTCGACCAGCGACGGCGCGAAATGGTTGAGCTCGGCGATGAGCTCCTCCGAGAAGCGCTCGCGCGGGAACGCCACGTTCGAGTACTCGAGCGTGTCGGCCATGCGGCCGACGCGGTCGTGGTGCTTGACGAGCAGGTATTTCTCCTTGATCTGGGCGCGCGTGGTCTCCTTGGGCGCCGGGAAGAAATCCTTGATGACCTTGAACACATACGGGAACGAGGGCAGGGCGAACACCAGCATGACGAGGCCGCGGATGCCGGGCGCGATCTGGAACTGGTCCGAGGTGTGCTTGAGGTGCTGCAGGTAGTCGCGGTAGAACAGCGTCTTGCCCTGCTTTTGCAGGCCTAGGATGGTGTAGATCTCGCTGCGCGGCTTGCGCGGCAGCAGGGTGCGCAAAAACTGCACGAAGGCCGAGGGGACCTCCATGTCGACCAAAAAGTAGGCGCGCGTGAACGAGAACAGGATCGTGATCTGCTCGTGGTCGAACAGCACCGTGTCGAGCACCAGCTCGTTGTTGCGGTTGTGCAGGATCGGCACGATGAACGGGTATTCCTTGTTGCCGTTGATGCCCTTGCCGACGATGTAGGCGCCCTTGTTGCGGAAGAACAGGCTCGAGAGCACCTGGATCTGGTGGTTCGGCTCGATCGACTCGCCGCCGAAGATCTGGATCAGGCGCTGCTCGACGAGCGCGACGTCGCGGTCGAGGTCGGCGAATTTGCAGTCGAGCTGGAAATTGGTCACGATCCGTTTGATTGTGAAGCGCAGGCCGTCGGTGGCCGGGTAGTAGACGCGGTAGGTCGGCAGCAGTTCCTCGGTTTCGATGTACTCGGTCGAGACCACCGGGCGCACGAAGATGAAGTCGTTGTGGAAGTACGTGCGGTGCAAGATGTTGCAGCAGACCGAATTGAAGAACGTTTCGGCGAGCTCGGGCTGCTTGTGGCCCGACAGCATGCCGATGTAATGGAGTTTGAGCTCGCGCCAGACCTCGTCGGTGAGTTCGCCGTTGTCGTATTCGTCCTCGAGGACCTGGACGCATTCCTGCACGCGCTGGTCGTAGAAGCCGATGCGCTCGCGCGCGGCCTTTTGCGCGACGGCCCAGTCGCCCTTTTCGAAATGGCGCTTGGCGACCTGGCTGGTCTGGCGGAACAGCCGGTAGTGCTTGTCGAAGCCGTCGAGGATCGTGCGTGCGATATCGAACGCGATCTGGGACGACAACAGCTTGGGGAAGGCGACTTGGGTCATCGGGGCTGCTTAATCGGGACGGCTAATCGAACGGCTATTCTATAAGAAACCAGTTGTGGAGCACCGGCGCGGTGTCCAACACCGCCGACGTCATCGCACCAATACATTGCACCACTGCCACGGCCGCCGCCACCACCGCCACCGCCGTCACCACCGCCACCACCACTGCCACCGCCGTCACCACCGCCGCCGCCGTCACCGCCGCC
>NZ_PXWF02000344.1 GCF_003011895.2 Massilia glaciei
TACAGGCCGCCGTTTCCGGCATGTGCCGTCAAGGTGGCGACCGCGGTCTCGAGCGCGTTGGCACCCGAGCCGATGGCATTGCCCGCGCTCAGTTGCAAGCCGTTCGCCATGATGTCGACTTCGCCGTCGCCGGCGAGGTCCTGATCGACGATGCTGCCGCCGGCCACCACGAGCACGCTGCCGGAACCGGCGGCGATCGTTTCGATCGTCACGTCGTTGCCGGTTTGCGCGGCGATGTTGCCGCCGTTGCTCGCCAGGCTGGCGCCGTTGGCCATCGTGATGTTACCGGTGGCAAGCAGGTCGATCGACTTGCCCGCCCCCGATACCGTGACGCTGCTGTTAATCAGCAGGTCACGCCCGGCGTTGAGGCTGATGTTGCCGCCTGTGCTCAGCAGCGCCGCGTTGACGGCGATGTCGGATGTCGCACCGCCCGCTTGCAGCAGCAGGTTGCCCGCAGCGCTCACGCTGGTGCCGTTGGCTAGGCCGTCGTTGAGGGTAATACCGCCGGCGCCCGTGACGAGCACCAGGTTGCCGCCCGACACGAGGTCGGACATCGAGGCGTCGCTCACAAGCGCAGTGGAGCCGTCGGCGTTGACGCGCGCCACGCCGATGCTGGCGAGCGCGTCGACGACGATCGCGTCCGCTTCGTCGAGGTACAGGCCGTCCATGCCGGCCACATTGGCCGCCAGCGTTGCCACAGCGATTTGCAGGTGCGCCATTGCCGTGCCAACGCCGTCTTCGGCGCCCGTGCCGGTGGTGACGATGCGCAGCGAACTGGCGCTGACATCGACGTCGGTCGTGCCGGAATCGCTGATGCTCGAGCCGCCGAGACTGACGCTGCCGCCCGTGCTCAGCGCGCCCAAGGTCAGCGTGGTCGCCGCCACGTAGCGGATGTTGCCGTTGACCGACATCGCCCTGGCGCCATCGTCCATGGCGATGCTGCCGGCCGTGGCGTTGACGTCGATGCTGCCGCTGCCCGCCGTCGTGATGGCGGCCTTCTGTCCGATCGCCGTCTGTGCTATCAAACTGATCGAACCCACACCACTGGAAACCGCGGTGTTTAGCGCCAATGCGCCCGCGCTTGCCTGCAGCAGGATGTTGCCGCCGCCATTCGCGCTGACGATGTTGTTGACTACGAGGTCGCCGGTGTTGGAGACCAGCACGAGCGAGCCGCCGGCGAGGCTGAAGAAACTGGCCTGCGCCGCGTTCAGCGTTGTCGTGGCGGCGGCGCTGGCGTCGACCCTGTTTGCCTGCACAGTGACCGCGCCGACCGTCAGGCCGTCGCTTTCGACAATGAACAAGCCGCCCGCGCCCGTTTGCGCGCTGAGCGTGCCGACGGTGGTCTCGAGCGCGTTGGCGCCGCTGCCGATGCCGATTGCCGCGCTCAGCTGCAGGCCTGCCGCGGCGATGTCGACTGCGGTCTCGGCTGGCGCCGCGTCCTCGTCGCTGATGCTGCCGAGTGTGGCGGTGATGCTGACGCTGCCGTTGCCGGCCGTGAGCTGTTCGATAGTCACGTTGTTGCCGGCTACAAGCACGATATTCCCGTTGCTGGTCGCGGTGGCGCTGCCATTGCCCATCGTGATGCTGCCGACCGCCAGCAGGTCGATCGACTTGGCGTCGCCCGTGCCGCCGATGGCCGCGTTTTGGCCGATGTCGCGTCCGGCGTTAAGGCTGATGTTGCCGCCGGCGCTCAGCAGTGAGGCGTTGACGACGACGTCCGATGCCGCGCCACGAGCCTGCAGCAGCATGTTGCCAGCCGCGCTGACGCCGACGCCGTTCGCGTTGCCGTCGTTGATGGTGATGCCGCCAGCGCCGGTGACAAGCACCACATTGCCACCCGACACGAGGTCGGACAGGCTGGCATCACTCAAAGCGAAGGTGTTGCCGCCCGCATCAACGCGCGCCACACCAATCGCGGCGAGCGCGTCGATGACAATGGCGTCTGCCTCTTTGAGGTATACGCCGCCCAGGCCGGCCACATCGGCCGCCAGCGTGCCCACCGCGATTTGCAGGTGCGCCGCCGCCGTGCCGACGCCGGCGCCGTCGCCCATGCCGGTGGTGACGATCCGCAGTGCACTTGCGCTGACATCGACATCCAGGCTGCCCGAATCGCTGATGCTCGAGGCGCCGATGCTGACATTGGCGCCCGTGCCCAGGGCGCCCAGCGTCAGCGTGGTCGCGGCAACGTAGCGGATATTGCCATTGACGGCCGCGCTCGTGGTGCCGTCGTCCATCGAGATGCTCGACGCCGTGGAGTTGACGTCGATGCTGCCGTTGCCGCCGGTCGTGATGCTGGCCTTTTGCACGATGGCGCCCTGGGCGATCAGGCTGATGGACCCGGTGCCGCTCGAAATGGCGGTGTTGAGCGTCAGGCCGCCGGCGCTTGCCTGCAGCAGGATGTTGCCGCCGGCGAGCGCATTTAGCGTGTTGTTGACGATCAGGTCGCCGCTATTGGCGACCAGCACGAGCGAGCCGCCGGCCAGGCTGGAGAAGTTGGCCTGGGCCGCGCCGGGCGTGGCCGTGGCGGCGCCGCTGGTGTCAACCCGGTTCGCCTGCACGGTCACCGCGCCGACCGCCAGGCCGTCGCTTTCAATTATGAACAGGCCGCCCGCGCCGGTTTGCGCGCTGAGCGTGCCAACCGTGGTCTCGAGCGCGTTGGCGCCGCTGCCGATGCCGATTGCGGCGCTCAGTTGCAGGCTTGAGGCGACGATGTCCACTTCGGTTTCGGCCGGCGCCGCGTCCTCGTCGATGATGCCGCCGAGCGTGGCGGTGATGCTCACGCTGCCGCTACCGGCCGTGATCTGCTCGACCGTCACGTTGCCGCCCGCCTGCAGCATGATGTTGCCGCCATTGGCCGCAAGGCTGGTGCCGTTGGCCATGGTGATGTTGCCGCCGGCGAGCAGGTCGACCGATTTGGCGGCCATGGCTGCGCCGATCGCGGCGTTTTGCACGATGTCGCGGCCGGCGTCGAGGCTGATGTTTCCGCCCGAGCTCAGCAGCGACGCATTGACCGTCAGGTCCGACGCCGCGCCACCCGCTTGCAGCAGCAGATTGCCCGCCGCAGTCACGCTCGCGCCGTTGACGAGGCCGTCGTTGAGGGTGATGCCGCCGGCGCCCGTGACGAGCACGAGGTTGCCGCCCGACACGAGGTCGGACATCGAGGCGTCGCTCACAAGCGAGGTGGAGCCGTCGGCGTTGACACGCGCCACGCCGATGCTGGCGAGCGCGTCGACGACGATGGCGTCGGCCTCGTCGAGGTACAAGCCGCCCAGGCCGGCAACATTGGCCGCCAAGGTGCCGACCGCGATTTGTAGGTGTGAACTTGCCGTGCCGGCGCCGGCGCCGGCGCCCATTCCCGTGGTGGCGATGCGCAGCGAACTGGCGCTGACATCGAGGTCCGTGGTACCCGAATCGGCGATGCCCGAGGCGCCCAGGCTGACGTTGCCGCCCGTGCTCAGCGCTCCCAGCGTGAGCGTGGTCGCGGCCGCGTAGCGAATGTTGCCGTTGACGGCGTTCGCCGTCGCGCCGTCATCCATGGCGATGCTGCCGGCCGTCGAATTGACATCGACGCTGCCGCCGCCGGTCGTGACCGCGGCCTTCTGGACGATTGCCGCTTGCGCGACCAGGCTGATCGCGCCGGTGCCGCTGCTGATGGCCGTGTTGAGCGCCAAAGCGCCCGCGCTTGCCTGCAGCAGGATGTTGCCACCGCCGTTTGCGCTGACGATGCTATCGACACGCATGTCACCCGTGTTGGAAACCAAAACAAGCGAGCCGCCGGCCAGGCTGGAGA
>NZ_PXWF02000345.1 GCF_003011895.2 Massilia glaciei
AGCCCGCCGTCGGATGAAAAACGGAAAACTCAAAAGCACCCGCGCGGCGGCGACGTGTTTGCGCATCGCGGCACGCCCTTGATCGATCCGGCCGACTACCAGCAATGATTTAGACGCAGCGAGAGCGGGACCCATCGTGTTAGCGATGGCTCCTGTCGCCGGCACTCGTCATGACGGCCGTTGAGCCGGAGAGTCTTACCCTACAGGAAATGACGATGAGCAATCGAATACTATGGTGGGTCGCCGGTCCCGTGGCAGCCGTAGCGCTGCTTTTGGGCGGTCGCTGGATGGTCGTCTCGAATAATGCACAGGCGAAGGAGCTGCATGTGCAGGCGGCGCAATCCCGCGAGGTCGCAGCAACCGAGCAGTCGAAACGCGAATACGTGCTCGAAGTGATCGGCCTGGGCGTCACGCTCGACAAGTACAGGCAAGGGAAACTTTGGGAAGCTTTGCAAAAAGGAAGTCCCTTCGTAACGATCCGGGAACAGGACAAGGAAAAATACCCTTGGAGCGGGCAGGATAAAGCAGGCACTGCTGGTGGACGCGGAGGCGATACTTTGGAGAACGGCGCGCAGTACACGCCTATGTATTACGGGGTGCCGGTGTTTAACGCCGCTGCGCCAAGCGCTGACCCCGCTATGGCCGACAAACCCGACGAGCCTAATGCCGGTTTGGCTGGAAGCGCTGTATCTTCTGGCATGGCCTGGCATCTGTTCGTGGTCGGCCCCCGGCTCTTCGACGAGCGGCCCGACCGGATACTGGAGCAGGTTTTTGCCTTTTTCGACGCAAATCCCGATGTTCCGTACGTAGTGCTCAATACCTATGACGGCATGGAGCCACGCAACAGCAACCGCATGCCCGGCACACCAGAACTTCTCACGGATGGCCAATACATACCCGAAATGCCCGACGCTTCGGCTTTGTTCGTGCTGGCGCGGCGCGAGCGGATCGACGCGGTGCGGCCATTCGTATGGGACGATCCAGATAACGAATTTTCGCAGAACGTATTCCGCTCGATGTATTGCCATCTGTTGGCAGCCGTACCTCATCCAGAGCGCAAAAAAATTATCCGCACTCCGGCGCAAGTGGGCGCCGATCCGATTCGCCACGATGATCTTGACGACGTGCAGCGCCAGCCGCTTGTCAGCGAGTGGTTGGAGGCGACGGCCGCCTTTGTTCAGCGCCCCGATATTCGCGGGACGGGCGCCGTCAGCATGCTCAACCACATCAACCCCTTCGCGCACCGGCCGCCCACGAACTGGAAGCCCACCCCCTGGTTCCCTATCCCTTGGAGCACCGATCAACTCGCCACTTTCGACAGGCTGCCCACGCTCGGATTCATTCACCGGCCCACTTTCGTCAAATTCACCGACGAGCACGGCAAGCCGTTGACGCGCCGCGACGAGCGAAACAAAGCCATGCAGGCGGGCTGGCAGGCTGCGCT
>NZ_PXWF02000346.1 GCF_003011895.2 Massilia glaciei
TATTCGCGGGACGGGCGCCGTCAGCATGCTCAACCACATCAACCCCTTCGCGCACCGGCCGCCCACGAACTGGAAGCCCACCCCCTGGTTCCCTATCCCTTGGAGCACCGATCAACTCGCCACTTTCGACAGGCTGCCCACGCTCGGATTCATTCACCGGCCCACTTTCGTCAAATTCACCGACGAGCACGGCAAGCCGTTGACGCGCCGCGACGAGCGAAACAAAGCCATGCAGGCGGGCTGGCAGGCTGCGCTACTCTCCCTGCCCGAAGCCGCACGGTCCAATGCGCCTGGCCTCGTCGTGGCGGCGAGCGGTGGCGATACCGATCAGATGATCACATTGCACAGTACCCTGAGCGCACACGCGGCGCAGGGCGGGCCGGAAATCGACACCGGCAATTCCAGCCAATTCATCGATACGGACAAACGGCTCGGCAACACGGGGGCGACGACGCTGTTCATGCAGATGGCGATCGGTGTCATGGGCAGCTACCGCAACGGCGGCATCAGCGCCGCAGTCAATCTGCGTGACAGGAACGAGGCATCCATAATTTTCATCAGCCCGCCGTCGGATGAAAAACGGAAAACTCAAAAGCACCCGCGCGGCGGTGACGTGTTTGCGCATCGCGGGACGCCCTTGATCGATCCGGCCGACTACCAGCAATAGGCGTACCGGGGTGTTGGCTGTGAAATGTAGCGCCGCGTATTGTCGCGAAAAGCCCGCACCGCCCCTGATTTTTACAAATATTTTCCGGCCGTGGTGGATCTGCAATTAATGCAGGGTAGTGGTGCAGAAAAGGCACGCCGGTCGATCTTGGAATGGGAAGCAGGCAGGCTGCCGGAGGCGCTTCGTGCCCTGCCTGAAGCGGAGCGGAGCAAGCACCTGTCCGGATCATCGCCGTGACCGGCGAAAATTCGGACCAGTTGCTCGAACTGCTCAGCAACCTTAACGCATGCGCCAAAGCCGGCGGCCCCGAAATCGACACCAGCAAGTCCGGCCAATTCATAGACACCGACAAGAGTTTGTGTAATACAGGCGCGGCCGCCCTGTTCGTGCAGATGGCGATAGGCGTGATGGGCAGTTATCGCGGCGGTGGAATCAACGCGGCCGTCAATTTGCGCGACAGAAACGAGGCGACTGTCGTTTTCAGAAGTCTGTGATCGGCCGAAAAGCGTAAGACGCATTAGCGTCCGAGGGGCGGCGCTGACGTGTTCGCGCATCAGGGCACTCCCGCTAATCGACCCTGACATCTACAAAGAATAGTCAACTTTTAGGAAAATTCTTATGCGTAAAGTCGTTCTGCTAAACGACCCCACCAGCCATGGTGGCCAAGTGTCGAGCGTCGGCGCAACCCATTTCACGATCGGTGGCATAGCTGTCGCGCGTGTCGGTGACAAATGCACATGCCCATTGCATGGGCCGGGCACCATCGTGGAAGGCGATCCCCATCACACAATCGACGGCGTCCCTGTCGCCTACGCGGGCCACAAGACAAGCTGCGGTGCGACGTTGCAAACAACTGTTCCCAATTTTGGAAGGATATGAAAAAAAAAGGCCAGCCTTTTCAAGCTGACCTGCGTAGTGCGAGCCGGTACTTACACCCCGGTTTGCGTTTGATCAGACAATCTTTCAATGTTGCTTCACATCAGGTCCAGCGAGTAATACCGTTTAAGCCTCGCCCATTGAAGAGTCAACCATGTCAATTTCTACGCGCAACGATCAGAGTGCTGAGCCCATGCCGAAACGGTTCGCAACCAAAAAGCCCCGCCATCCGCCAGACAAAATGGGAATTTATCGGGGCTATGAGAGTAAGCGTGGCGGCTACTACCTGCATGTCACAATTCGACGAAATGGAATAGTCTATCAGAAGTATTTCATGGAGAAACGTTGCGGGGGCGAGGAGAACACCTTGACGCTGGCGCGGGCCTGGCGCGATACCATCATTACCAAACACCCGCCCATGTTGATGGCACAGTTTTGCGCCATCGTACGCGCCAATAATACGAGCGGCGTGCCTGGCGTCTATCGCGCGGTTAGGCGCAAGGTCGCCAAAAATGGCCAAGTGTGGACAAGTGTCTACTGGCAGGCCAGGACCCCCCTAGTCGACGGCAAGCTTCGCATTCAAAATTTCTCGGTGCGAACCTATGGCGAGGACGCGGCCAGGCAGTGCGCCATCGACGCCCGTTTGCGAGGGTTGCGTGAATTGGACGACCTCGTATTCAGGGCCGATTCCCAGCCGCTACCGGTCAGTACCGTTGACGATCTCGCTGTTTTGGAGGCCAGCTTGCAGCTTGCCGCGCAACGCAGGCAACGGCGACACGAGGAGCGCTTGAATAAAATCAGTGAGCGCTAATCCCGGCTGCAACGCCACGCGCAACAAGTCGCCGAACGCCTGGTGCTGGCCGATGCCGCCGAATCGGCGTCCCTCGCCAACCCCACAAACCGTAGCGGTGAACCCTATATCGGGCGCTGCGCCACGGCGAAGGGAACAAGTGTGAGTTGGAGGGTCAGCATTGAGCGGTTGGGTACAAGACATCGGAAGACTTTCTCGGATTCCGTATATGGCGGCGCTGCTGAATCGCTGCTTGCGGCAAAAATATGGCGCGATCAAGTCTTTGGCGCGTTGCCCGTTGTCCCCAAAGCGGAGGTGGTTGGGCGGATTAACTCGGCCAACACCAGCGGTGTGGCCGGCGTTACGCGTGTGCGTGATCAAACGCGTATGGGCGCGCTGACTCAATCATGGGTCGCCCACAGTCCGAAGTTGAAGGGGCAGACAAAACGCTACAAAAAATTTTCGATAGCTAAATATGGCGAAGAGAAAGCTTTCGCCTTAGCGGTGCAAGCACGGGAGGTGTTTGTGGCTGAACTGGGTGAAGTCGGAAATTTCCATCATCGGGCCGCCAGGAAAACAATGCGAGCTCTCGCGACGCGTAGCAGTTCGGCCTTGGAGGCATGATCGGTCCGGTTGCCGTTCATGCGCGGCGACAATCCGGGTGTTGCGCCCAAGCGCGGCGGCGAGCGGAAGCGGCGCCGACGCGCGGCGCTGCGCACGACCGGCACGGCCGGCTTCAGGCCGCACAGGCGCTCGGGTTGAGGATGTTGAGGAAGGCGCGCACCACGGGCGCGTCGTCGAGCGTGGCGTAGCAGATGAACAGGTTGGCCGACGGCGGCCGGGTCTTGATCGGCAAGAACTTCACGCCGGGCCAGCCGATGCGGCTGGTCGTCTCCGGCATCAGCGTCACGCCCAAGCCTGCGCCGACCATCGCCAGCAGCGTCTGCGGCTCTGACGCCTCCTGGAAGATCATCGGCTCGAAGCCGGCGTCGATGCAGCACTGGATCAGGTAGCGCGGGAAGCTCGACTTGTCGAGCGCCAGCGTCAGCATCGGCTCCTCGGCGATGTCGGTCAGTTCGATGTATTCCTGCGATGCCAGCGGGTGCTGCTCGTTGACGGCCACGCACACGTTCTCGCGAAAGCACAGCTCCTGGCGCAGGTTGTGGTGTTTGAGTTCGTCGACGTCGAGCTTGGGCTCGCGCCAGAAGCCGACGTCGATCTGCTTGGCGCGCAGCGCCTCGTACTGCACGTTCGGGCCCGACTCGTGCAAGGTCCAGGTCACGCGCGGAAAGCGCGTCTGGAACTGCTCGAGCAGGCTCGGGATCGGGCCCCACATGGCCGAGCCGACGATGCCGACCCGCAGCCGGCCCACCTCGCCGCGGTCGATCTGGCGGATGGTGTCGATCGTCATGCGCATCTTGGCCAGCATGTCCGAGGCCTCGCCCATCAGCGCGCGCCCGGCCACGGTCAGCTCGAAGGTGCGCGTGGTGCGCGCGAACAGGCGCACCCCGAGCTCGCTCTCGAGCTTCATGATCTGCTGGCTTAGCGGCGGCTGCGAGATGTGCAGGCGCTCGGCCGCGCGGCTGAAGCTTTTTTCTTCGGCCACGGCCAGGAAGTACTTTAACTGTTTCAGATCGATAGACATGGGCGGGTTCGACTCAGATCGGTTTCATGCCGGGCAGGTCGTGCATGGCCACGGCCAGTTGCGCGCCCACCAGCGCATTGTGCTTGACCAGGGCGATGTTTGTCATCAGGCTGCGCCCTTCGGTGAGCGTTTTTATGCGGTCGAGCAGGAACGGCGTGACCGCCTTGCCGCTGATGCCCAGACTGCCGGCTTCGGCCAGCGCCTGCTCGGTGATGCGGCCAATCTCGTCACTTGGCATCTCGAACATGGCCGGCACCGGATTGCCGATCACCACGCCGCCGTCGAGGCCGAGCGACCATTTGGTCTGGATGAAGTTGGCCTGTTGCAGCGCGGTGTCGAGCTGGAAGTCGGCGTTGAAGCCGCTCTCGCGCGTGAAGAACGCGGGAAAGCCCGGCTGGCCGACGCTGATGACCGGCACCCCGTGGGTCTCGAGGTATTCGAGCGTGAGGCCGATGTCGAGGATCGACTTGACCCCCGCGCACACCACGGCCACGTTGGTGCGCGCCAGTTCGAGCAGATCGGCCGAGATGTCGAAGCTGGTCGCCCCGCCGCGGTGCACGCCGCCGATGCCGCCAGTGACGAACACCTTGATGTCGGCCATTTGCGCGCAGATCATGGTCGCCGCCACGGTGGTCGCGCCGAGGCGGCGCGTGGCCAGCACGTAGGGCAGGTCGCGCCGGCTGACCTTCATCGCGTCGGGCGAATTGCCCAGCAATTCGAGCTGCGCGGACCCGAGGCCGACGCAGATCCTGCCGTCCATGATCGCGATCGTGGCCGGCACCGCGCCGGCGTCGCGGATGACCTGCTCGACCTCGCGCGCCATGTCGACGTTTTGCGGATACGGCATCCCGTGCGAGATGATCGTCGATTCGAGCGCGACGACCGGTTTGCCGGCGCTTCGGGCGGAGGCGACTTCGGGCGAAAACAAGAGAAACTGGTGCATGGTCAGTCCTGGAAAAGGGCGTTGTAGGGGAGCGGCGCGCCGGAACGCGCGTGCCCGTCGGGTGTCTCTTGGATATCGTCGAGGCTGTCGAAGTCCAGGTCGGGGCAGACCGTTTGTTCGCAGGCGAGCGTCATGGCCGACAGCCTGATGCCGCGCCGGCATGCCAGTCCGAGGTCGGCGCTGCCCCGGAACAGCGACCAGCTCACCGCCGCCGAAAAGGCGTCGCCGGCGCCGGTGACGTCGACCACATGGGTTTCGGCGGCCGCCAGGTGGGCGATGCCGCCCAGTGTAGTGTATGTGACCCCGGCCGCGCCGCGCGTGACGATCACGTCCTGCGCGCCCTGCGCCTGCAGCGCGCGGCACGCGGCCAGAAAGTCGGCGTCGGTGCGCAGCGGCGCGCCGGCCCGGGTTTCGAGTTCGCCCTGGTTGAGGATCAGCAGGCGCAGGCCGCACAGCGCCTCCGGCAGGCGCGCCATCTTCGGCTGCGACACCGCCACCAGCACCAGCGGGATGGCGTCGCGCACGGCGTCATCGAGCAGGGCGCGCACGGTATCGAGCGGCAGGTTCAGGTCGGCCACGGTGAGCGCGGCGGTGGCGCGCTGCGGCGCGCGCGTGGCCACGAAGGCGGGCGTGAGCTGCTCGTACAGGGCCATGTCGGCCAGCGCCAACACCATCTCGCCATGCTCGTCGAGCACCGCGGTGTAGGTGCCGCTGCAGCTGCCCGCCAGGCGCAGCGTGGCGCCGCCGTCGATGCCGGCCGCCTGCGCGTGTGCCAGCAGCGCCGCGCCCGAGGGGTCGTCGCCGACGGCGGTGATCAGCGCCACCGGGGCGCCAAGCCGGGCCAGGTTCTCGGCGATGTTGCGCGCCACACCGCCGAACGACTCGGTTTGGCGCGCCGGGTTGGAGGTGCCCATCCGGAGTTGCGCGAGCGGGCGCAGTTTGCGGTCGAGGTTGGCGGCGCCGATGCAGACGATCGGGCGCTGGTCGGGCAGCACGTAGGCGCGCCCGAGCACCCGCCGCTCGCGGATCAGGCCGGCGATGTGGCCGGCCACGGCCGAACGCGACAGCCCGAGCTGGGCCGCCAAATCCTGCTGCGATATGAACGGGTTGGCGCGGATCAGCGCGTACAACTGGTCTTTTTTTGTGGGCTCGTTCATCTGGGACGGTCGTTAAAACAATTGTTATTGATGGTAGACATATGTTTTTAGGCTGTCAATGATTCGGCGCTTCCCCTCCCGCACGGCGGCGCCGCCGTGTCTCCTGAGGCCAACACATCTTATCCCTTATTTATTTGAATGTCATATAAATGACGAAGAAAAAGGGTATTTGCCATACATATCGGAGTTCATGCATAGTTATAATGCTTAGGAGCCGTGAATAAATAAGTGTGACAATTGGGCGGCTCTGGCGGGATGCGATGCAAGGCGCGAGAAGGAGTCATAGCGGGCTATGGCGACGACGAACAACGCAGCAGCGCGCCCGGCAGGACCGCTCCAATTGTCACAGTTATTTTTGAACGACTCCTTCGCAAGCACGTCGATGGCGCCGCGCCCCGAACCGGCCCCCGCGACGCCCCCGGCACCCGCCCCGATTGACGCTCCACCCCGTGTACAGTACAAGGAAATGAACATGTCGAACAACACCCCCTACGACGCCGCCGACATTATCCGCGCCCGCAAGCCCGGCTTCACCCCGCGCGTGGCCCTGATCCTCGGTTCCGGCCTTGGCGTGTTGGCCGAGCAGATGAGCGACGCCGTCACGATCGGCTTCGACGAGCTGCCCGGCTTCCCGATCAGCACCGTGCACGGCCATGCGGGCCAGCTGGTGGTGGGCACCCTGGCCGGGGTCGACGTCGTGTGCATGAAGGGCCGCGGCCACTTCTACGAGGGCTACGGCATGGGCGTGATGACGAGCGCGGTGCGCACCATGAAACTGCTCGGCTGCGAGATGCTGTTCGTGACCAACGCGGCCGGTTCGCTGCGCCCCGAGGTCGACGCCGGCAGCCTGGTCGCGCTGACCGACCATATCAACTGGCTGCCCGGCACCCCGATGGTCGGCCCCAACGACGACCGTTTCGGCCCGCGCTTTTTCAGCATGGGCAACGCCTACGACGGCGAACTGCGCGCGCTGGTCAAAGAGACCGCGGCCGCCAACGCGATCACCATCCACGAGGGCGTGTTCATCGCCTACGCGGGTCCGAATTTTGAAACCGCCGCCGAAATCCGCATGATGGCGCGCCTCGGCGCCGACGTCGTCGGCATGTCGGTGGTGCCCGAGGTGGTGTCGGCGCGCCACTGCGGCCTGAAGGTGGTCGGCGTGTCCGTCATCACCAACCTGGCCGAGGGCATGTCGCCGTTCCCGCTGTCGCACGAGCAGACGCTCAAGTACGCGGCGATCGGCGCCAAGGACCTCGTCACCCTGATCCTGGCCTTCCTCGGCAACGTGGCCAAGCTGCCGCGCGCCGCCGCGTAAGCGCAGTCAATTACCCGAGCAACTTCACCAAAGCGAGCCATCCATGTCACGCGCATTCATCCTTTTGCTCGATTCCTTCGGCCTGGGCGCCACGCCCGACGCCGGCAAGTTCGGCGACACCGGCGCCAACACCTTCGGCCACATCGCGGCCTGGGCCGCGGGCCAGGGCAAGCCGATGAGCCTGCCCAACCTCGAGCGCCTCGGGCTGGCCGCCGCCGCGCGCCAGGCCAGCGGCGAATGGGCCGAAGGCTTCGCGCTGCGCGAGGGCTTCACGGGTGCCTACGGCGCCGCGCGCGAGCGCTCGACGGGCAAGGACACCCAGAGCGGGCACTGGGAGATCGCCGGCGTGCCGGTCGAATTCGACTGGGGCTACTTCCCGCGCGAGGTGCCGTCTTTCCCGGCCGAGCTGACCGACAGGCTGCAGGAGCTGACCGGCATCCCGGGCTACCTGGGCAACTGCCACGCCTCGGGCACCGAGATCATCAACCGCTTCGGCGACCAGCATGTGGCCGAAGGCAAAATCATCGTCTACACCTCGGGCGACTCGGTCATGCAGATCGCCGCCCACGAGGAGCACTTCGGGCTCGAGCGCCTGTACGCGGTGTGCGAGGCCGCGTTCGAACTGGTCAAACCGTACAACATCGGACGCGTGATCGCGCGCCCGTTCCTGGGCGAGAACGGCAACTACCGCCGCACCTCGAACCGCCACGACTACGCGGTGCCGCCGCCGAGCCCGACCCTGCTCGACCATGTCAAGGACGCCGGCGGCGAGGTCATCGGCCTGGGCAAGATCAGCGACATCTTCGCCACCCGGGGCATCTCGCGCGTGGTCAAGGGCGCCGACAACATGGCCCTGTTCGACGCGCTGCTCAAGGTGGGCGGGGAGGCCGGCGACGGCTCGCTCACGTTCGTCAACTTCGTCGACTTCGACCAGTCGTTCGGCCACCGCCGCGACATCGCCGGTTATTCGAACGCGCTGCACGAGCTCGATGCGCGCCTGCCCGAGTTCATCGCCGCGATGAAGGACGGCGACCTGGCCGTGATCACCGCCGACCATGGCTGCGACCCGAGCTGGCCCGGTTCCGACCACACGCGCGAACACATCCCGATGATTTTCTTCGGCCCCGGCCTGAAGGCGCAACAGCTGCCGATCTCCGAGACCTTCTCCGACATTGGCGCCACGCTGGCCAAGCATCTCGGCGTCCAACCCACCTTGAACGGAACCAGCCTGTTATGAGCCAACCCGCCGACTTCAAACGCAACGAGGCCGTCGGCCTCGACCTCGGCTGGGTCAACCAGATCCAGGTCAACCGCAACGCCGCCGACCGCCGCGCGGCCAGCCTGGCCAACCGCCGCACCGTCAAAAAGGAATACCAGGCCGCCTGGCTGGTCAAGGCGATCGAGTGCATCGACCTGACCACCCTCGGCGGCGACGACACGCCGGGCCGGGTCGAGCGCCTGTGCATGAAGGCGATGCGCCCCCTGCGCACCGACCTGATGCAGGCGTTGGGCCTCGAAAAACTGTCCACCGGCGCGGTCTGCGTGTACCACGAGATGATCGCCCCGGCCGACAGGATACTCAATGGACGCCTCCCGATCGCCGCGGTGTCGACCGCGTTCCCGGCCGGCCTGGCGAGCATGGAAACCAAGGTGCGCGAGATCGAATTGTCGGTCGCCGCGGGCGCGACCGAAATCGACATCGTGATCACGCGCCAGCACGTCCTGACCGGCAACTGGCAAGCCCTGTACGACGAGATGGTGGCCTACCGCAAAGCCTGCGGCGAGGCCCACGTCAAGGCGATCCTCGCCACCGGCGACCTGCTCACCTTGGAGAACGTGGCCAAGGCCTCGTGGGTGTGCATGATGGCGGGCTCGGACTTCATCAAAACCTCCACCGGCAAGGAGGGCGTCAACGCCACCATCCCGGTGGCCCTGACGATGGTGCGCACGATCCGCGAATACCACGAGCAGACCGGCTTCCAGGTCGGCTTCAAGCCGGCCGGCGGCGTCAGTTCGGCCAAGGCCGCGCTGCAGTACCTGACCCTGATGAAGGAGGAGCTGGGACGCGACTGGCTCGAGCCGCACCTGTTCCGCATCGGCGCCTCGACCCTGCTGACCGACATCGAGCGCCAGCTCGAGCACTACGTCACCGGTAATTACTCGGCCAACCACCGCCACGCGCAACCATAAACAGCAACGGATTCGTCATGCCAACAATTAGCGAGATTCTCACCACTATGGATTACGGCCCAGCACCCGAGAGCACCAAGGAAGCGCACGCGTGGCTGGACCAGCATGAGCGCCGCTTTGGCCTGTTCATCGACGGCGCCTGGAGCGCCGCCGGCACCACCTTCGCCTCGACCAACCCGGCCGACGGCAAGGAGCTCGCGCAGATCACCCAGGCCGGCGCGCAGGATGTCGAACGCGCGGTCGAGGCGGCGCGCCGCGCCCAGCCGGGCTGGGTCGCGCTGGGCGGCCACGGCCGCGCGCGCGTGCTGTACGCGCTGGCGCGCCTGCTGCAAAAGCACGCGCGCCTGTTCGCCGTCGTCGAGACGCTCGACAACGGCAAGACCATCCGCGAGACGCGCGACGCCGACCTGCCGCTGGCGGCGCGCCACTTCTACTACCATGCCGGCTGGGCCCAGTTGCAGGCCGAGGAATTCGCCGACCACCGTGCCGTCGGCGTGGTGGGCCAGATCGTGCCGTGGAACTTCCCGCTGCTGATGCTCGCCTGGAAAATCGCGCCGGCCCTCGCCGCCGGCAACACCGTGGTCTTCAAGCCGGCCGAATTCACCTCGCTGTCGGCGCTGCTGTTCGCGCAGATCTGCCAGCAGGCCGGGGTGCCGGCCGGCGTGGTCAACATCGTCACCGGCGACGGCAGCGTGGGCGAGGCCATCGTCAACCACCCCGGCATCGACAAGCTCGCGTTCACCGGTTCGACCGAAGTCGGGCGCCTGATCCGCAAGGCCACCGCCGGCAGCGGCAAAAAACTCTCGCTCGAACTGGGTGGCAAGTCGCCGTTCATCGTGTTCGACGACGCCGACCTCGACGCCGCCGTCGAGGGACTGGTCGACTCGATCTGGTTCAACCAAGGGCAGGTCTGCTGCGCCGGCTCGCGCCTGTTGGTGCAGGAGTCGGTCGAGGAGCGCTTCTTGGCCAAGGTGCGCGCGCGCATGCAGAACCTGCGCCTCGGTTCCCCGCTCGACAAGTCGATGGACGTAGGCGCGCTGGTCGATCCCGTCCAGCAGCAGCGCATCCACGGCCTGGTCGAAGCGGCGCGCGCCGAAGGCTGCACCATCTGGCAGCCAACCTGTGAGGTGCCGGCCGCCGGCTCGTGGTTCCTGCCGACCCTGATCACGGGCGCCTCGACCTCGGCCGCCGTGGCGCAGGCCGAAATTTTTGGACCGGTGCTGGTCGCGATGAGCTTCCGCACCCCGGTCGAGGCGGTGCAACTTGCCAACAACACCGTCTACGGACTGGCCGCCTGCGTGTGGACCGAGTCGATCAGCCTCGCGCTCGACATCGCGCCGCAGATCAAGGCCGGCGTGGTCTGGATTAACACCGCCAATCAGTTCGACGCCGCCTGCGGCTTTGGCGGCTACCGCGAATCGGGCTTCGGCCGCGAGGGCGGGCGCGAAGGCATGTTCGAGTACATGACGCCGTTGTCCGAGGACGCGCGCCCGGCCGCGCCGCTGGTCGCCAAAAAAGGCAAAGTGCAGCAGGCCGCGGATGGCAATCCGTTCGCGATCGACCGCACCGCCAAGCTTTACATTGGCGGCAAGCAGACGCGCCCCGACGGCGCCTACAGCCGCGCCATCGCCGGCGCCAACGGGGCCTTTCTGGCCGACGTCGGCGAAGGCAACCGCAAGGACATCCGCAACGCGGTCGAAGCGGCGCACAAGGCCTCTGGCTGGGCCAAGGCGACCGCGCACAACCGCGCGCAGGTGCTGTATTACATCGCCGAGAACCTGGCCGTGCGCGCCGACGAATTCGCCGCGCGCCTGGCCGCCATGACCGGTTCGACCAATCCAGAGAAGGAAGTGCAGGCCTCGATCGAACGCCTGTTCTACTACGCGGCGTGGGCCGACAAGTACGACGGCTTGGCGCACCAGCCGCCGATGCACGGCATCACGGTCGCGCTCAACGAGCCGGTCGGCGTGATCGGCATCATCTGCCCGAACGAGTCGCCGCTGCTCGGCTTCATCTCGCTGGTGGCACCGGCGCTGGCGCTGGGCAACCGCGTGGTCGCCGTGCCGTCCGAGGCGTATCCGCTGGCCGCCACCGATTTGTACCAGGTGCTCGACACCTCCGACCTGCCGGCCGGCGCGCTCAACATCGTCACCGGCAGCGCCGACGAACTGGCGCGCACGCTCGCCTCGCATTCGGACGTCGACGCCGTCTGGCGCCACGACGGTTCGCTTGACGGCTGCGCCGAAGTCGAGCGCCTGTCGGCCGAGTCGCTCAAGCGCACCTGGGTCGGCGGCGCCAAGGGCCGCGACTGGTTCAGCACCAGCCAGGCCGGCGGACGCGCGGTGCTGGCGCATGCGAGCCAGGTCAAGAATGTCTGGATCCCTTACGGCGTGTAAGCGGTCTGCAAAAAATCAACTAGAACGGGAATACCATGTTTTTGAACCAAGAGATCATCCGCAAAAAACGCGATGGCGGCGTGCTCAGCGCGCAAGAGATCGAGTTTTTTGTGCGCGGCATCACCACCGGTGGCGTCACCGAGGGGCAGATCGCGGCGCTCGCGATGGCCGTGTTTTTCAACGACATGAACATGGACGAGCGGGTCGCCTTCACGCTGGCGATGCGCGACTCCGGCCAGGTCATGGAATGGCGTTCGATGAACCTGCCCGGCCCGGTCGTCGACAAGCATTCGACCGGCGGCGTGGGCGACGTGGTCTCGCTCATGCTCGGGCCGATGATCGCCGCCTGCGGCGGCTTCGTGCCGATGATCTCGGGCCGCGGCCTGGGCCACACCGGCGGCACGCTAGACAAGTTCGACTCCATTCCGGGCTACTGCACCGTGCCCGATCCCGAGTTGTTCCGCACCGTGGTCAAGGACATCGGCGTGGCCATCATCGGCCAGACGGCGCAGCTGGCGCCGGCCGACAAGCGCTTCTACAGCATCCGCGACACCACCGCCACGGTCGAATCGGTGGCCATGATCACCGGCTCGATCCTGTCCAAAAAACTGTCGGCGGGACTCGACGCCTTGGTCATGGACGTCAAAGTGGGCACCGGCGCCTTCATGCCGAGCTACGACAAATCGGTCGAACTGGCCGAGAGCATCGTCAGCGTCGGCAACGGCGCCGGCACCCGCACCTCGGCCATCCTGACCGAGATGAACGAGTCGCTCGGCCCCGTGGCCGGCAACGCGCTCGAAGTGCGGCTCGCGATGGATTACCTGACCGGGCGTTCGCGTCCGGCGCGCTTGCACGAAGTGACCATGGCGCTGTGCGCCGAAATGTTGATTTTGGGCGGCCTTGCCGGCACAGATACCGAGGCCCGCGCCAAACTGCAGGCGGCGCTCGATTCGGGCGAGGCGACCGAGCGTTTCTCGCGCATGGTCGCGGCATTGGGCGGCCCGTCCGACCTGGTCGAGCGCCCCGACGCCTACCTCGAGAAAGCCCCGATCGTAGTCGAAGTGCCTGCGCTGCAATCCGGTTACGCCAGCGCCACCGACTGCCGCGGCCTTGGCCTGGCGGTGGTCAGCCTGGGCGGCGGGCGGCGTCGTCCGGAAGACCCGATCGACTTCGCGGTCGGCCTGACCGGCCTGGCCGAACTGGGTGACGAGATCGCCGTCGGCCAGCCGCTCGCGATGGTCCATGCGCGCACCCTGGCGGGCGCCCAGCAAGCCGTGCGCGAAGTGCAGGCGGCCTACCAGATCGGCGCCAGCAGGGCGCAAGCGAACCCGATCATCTACCGCACCATCCGTCCATAAAGGCAGCGCCGTGAACTACGAAAAACTGATCGACGAAGCGCGCCAAGCGCGTCTGCTGGCCTACACGCCGTATTCGAACTTCCAGGTGGGCGCCGCGCTTGAATGCAAGGACGGACGCGTCTTCCGCGGCTGTAATGTCGAAAACGCCTCCTACGGCCTGTGCAACTGCGCCGAGCGCACCGCGTTCTTCAGCGCGATCGCGCATGGCTACAAGCCGGGCGACTTTGCCGCGCTGGCCGTGATCGGCGCCACCGACGGCCCGATCGCGCCGTGCGGCGCCTGCCGCCAGGTGATCCTCGAGTTGGGCGGCAACGAGTTGCCGGTGGTGCTGACCAATCTGAATGGCGACATCCTCGAGACCAGCGCGGCCGGGCAATTGCCGAACGCTTTCGGTGGCCGGGACCTGGGTAAGTAGGTTTTGAAAAAGGTTATCGACATCCAGGCAGCGGTCGCGATGGCGGGCGTTGAAGCGGTCGCCGCGCGCACCCAGGGCACCTTTGGTGTTGGCGGCGTGCTACTGGACCAGCATGGGAATGTGCTCAAATCGCTGTCGAACAATGTGGTGCGCGATGGCCTGATTTTCGATCCGACCGCGCATGGCGAACGGCAGTTGGTCGACTGGTATTTTGCCGAATGCGCGTTGGGGCGCGAGCTGCCCCCGCCCGAAGAACTGACCATCGTTACCTCGCTCGATCCGTGCGCGATGTGCACCGGCGCGATCCTTACGGCCGGCTTCAACGTAGTGGCCGCTGGGCTCGATCGTGATGCCGGCATCAACTACGACGGCAGCGCCACGTTCCCATCGTTGCCGCCTGCCTTGCGGGAACGCGCCGCCGCCAGCTTTTCGTACCCCGCGGTGCTCGGCACTTCCTGCTATGCGCGCGAGAGCGCGGGCGCGGCGCCCAAGTCATTCTTTATCGGAAAAACGATCGCCGAGCCTACCCAGGCCCTGTGTTCGCTTTTGATCGAGGCGACCTCCGACAAGGTCAAGGTCCTGATCAACACGGATCTGGAACGGCACGAGCTCAAAGATCCGGCGACGCTGCCGGCAGGGCATCCGTTGGTGCGAAAACTGAAAAACCTGTACCCGGGCGCGCTTGCCCATCGCTGCGCGCCGCATCGGCCGGACGCGGGGCTGGCGCCGTTTTTGGCGGCCGCCGTCGAGCAGGACAAACGCCAGGGCGGCGAGGGCGACGCCGTGGCCTTGCTCGACGCGTTTGGCAATCTGCTGTTGTGCGTGCCGGGTCGCCGCGCAGCGTCGGCGATCTGCACCGCCTTCATGGAATGCACGCGCCAGTACGCGCAACTGCGCTACACGCTGATGTATGGCGCCAGCGCGGCGCAACAGGCCGAGGTGCGCCAGTATCTGGGGCATCCGAAGGAGGGCACCTTCGTGTTCGCGCGCGGGCCAGACGAGAGCGCGCAAAGCTTCATGAACCTCGGCGCATATGGTTCGACCATGGAAGGCCCGCTGCCCATCCACAATGCGGCCCAGTTCCAATACGTGCTGCCCGTGCTGGAGCCGGAGGTGGTGGCCGCCTTGTGTGCAGGTTTGCCGCCGTTGTACAGCAATGTGATCGCGATCCGTCCGGTGCAGGTGGCCGACAGGGCGCTCGTCCATGCACTGCAATCCGATTGAGCATTCTTGATCGAGCAGTGGATCGCCACCTTGCGAAGTGCGCGCCCAGCGGTGCTGGTTTATGTTTCGCTTCGGGACTGGATCTCTATGTAATCGCGAAGCACACTATCCATCCGCGATTGCCAGCCTTCTCCTGTCGATTTGAAGTAGGCAACGACCTCAGGACTGTAGCGAACTGAAACTAGCACCTTTTTGTTCTCGGACTTGGGCCGCCCACTTAGCGCCCGAACCGGTACCATCGATTTCAACTGCTTTGGCGTAAGCGGTTGGGCATCAGGATCACTTTTTGCGGCGGCAGTGATTGCCCTATCTTCGGCTAATGAAGGCAAGCGTACGGCTGATTTTTTAAAAATTTTCGACATAATATTTCACCTCACGACGAGTGGCACGACGTAGGCTGATTACCCGTCGAACATCGTGAAAATCCACAAACGCTACGTAGTACAGTAGGTTGGTTCTTGGGGCGAGTGCGATCATTCGAATTTCGACATATTCGAACCGATCATCGATCCACTCCAGTGCAGCCTCCCAGTCAAGCTCGTTAGCCATCGATAAGGACACACCATGTTTGCTCAGGTTTGCCGTCTCCTTGCCTGGGTCGAACTCGATCTTCATCAAAATATAGTAGCTACAATAATTTGGCGTGTCAAACGAACGTCGTGTCGCGGTTGATCACGGTAACGTGTGTGTTTTCGCGACGGAAAAACGAACAAGAGACGCTTACGCTGCGATGCGCCTAGACCTCCGGCCATGCCGCCATCACGGCACCGACTGCGCTACTGAGCTTGGCCTTGCTGGCGCCACTCTTCGCCAATACGGCCATCCCCGCGATGAGCGAACTGAACATCACGGCCATGTCTTCGGCGTTGGCTCCGGGCGGCAACTGGCCGTCAGCCCTGGCGCGCAGCAGGCGCTGGAGGACCATCGATTCGGTGCCCTGCAGGGCCGCGCGCAATGCTTGTTCGAGCGCCTCGGGCATGGTGCTGCCGCCGCTGTCGGCCGTGCCGTTGATGATGAAGCAGCCGCCGGGCAGTGCCGGGTCGGCCAGCATCGACGCGAGCGAGCGCAGGAAACCCTCAAGCGCGCGGCGGCCGTCCTTTTCCTCGTTGAGCGCGCCGGCATGACGCGCGATCAATCCGGCCACGTAGCGTTCGAGCGCCTTCAGGTACAGCGCTTCCTTGTCGCCATAGGCGGCGTACAGGCTCGGTTTGCTCAAACCCATCGCCTCGGTCAGCTCCTGCATCGAGGCGTTTTGAAACCCATGCTTCCAAAAAACGTCGACCGCGCGGTCAAGCGCGAGCTCGGCATCGAATGTGCGTGGACGACCTCGTTCGCGGCTCATGGCGGCTTCCTGGATGAAATTGGTTGACTATTATTATACTGCTCGGTATATTAAATACTGATCGGTACATAAATATTTGCCGGCAACTATTTCAACACTTGCGGGAGAGCATCATGGGCAGATTGACGGGCAAGACGGCATTGATCACGGGCGGCACCACGGGCATCGGCATGGCCACGGCCAAGCTGTTTTTGCAGGAGGGCGCGCGCGTGGCGATCGTCGGGCAGGATGCCGGGCGCGTGGCCGAGGCGACGCAGACGCTCGGCGCCGGCGTTATCGCGCTGCGCGCCGATGTCGCGTCCAAGTCCGATATGGCCGCGGTCGGGGCGCGCCTCTAGGCCGAATTTGGCCGGCTCGATGTGTTGTTCGCAAATGCCGGCATCGCCCAGCCGATGCCTTTTTCGGATGTGTACGAAGCCAATATCGACAACTAGGTCGACGTCAATTTCAAGGGCGTGATCTACACGGTCCAGAGCATGCTGCCGCTGCTGGGCGATCCGTCGAGCGTGATTCTGACCTCGACCACAATGATCGAGAAAGGCGTGGCCGGCATGAGCGTGTACGCGGCCACCAAGGCGGCGGTGCGTTCGCTGGCGCGCACCTTGTCGGCTGAGCTGGCGCCGCGCGGCGTGCGGGTCAATGTGATCAGCCCGGGCCTGACCGAAACGCCGATTTACGACAAGCTCGGTTTGCCAGCGGAGGCGGTGCAGGCGTGGGCGGCGCAATTGCTGGCGAAAGTGCCTGCGGGGCGCTTCGGGCAGGCCGGGGAGGTGGCCAAGGCAGTGTTGTTCATGGCCAGCGACGATTCTGCCTACATGATGGGCGAGAACATCTTGTTCGACGGGGGAATGGCGACCATCTGACGCGCGGCCTGGTGTTGAGCATGCGGTCGATTCGAAAAGGGCAGCAGGATTCCAGCTGTGTTCAAGTGAAGTTCTGTTCAGTCGGCGGCTGCCGGCTGAGACGGATAGTTCGGCGAGGCGGCTAACTCACGCAGCACTTCGGGATGCGCGACAGCCACCCGAAGTAGTGTCTTCGCCGCATTTCAGAAGGCATGGTTGTGGTTCTCAACCCTCCGTGGTACGGAAATGCCGTATTTCATTCAAGCGCCGGCGCATGTCGTGTGAGCAGTGGCGCATGATGTCATCGGAGCCGGCGAGGCAGTGGCTACATCTGCTGGAACAGATTGGAATGGTTGCGGCTCACTTCCAGCAGCTCCGGGCGGTTGCGCAGCCTGAGCATCTGGCGCCCCCGCTCGTCGCGCGTGACCTCGGCGATGGCGTCCACCCGCACCAGCGTCGAGCGGTGGATGCGCCAGAACTCGCCCGTGTCGAGTTCGTCGGCGAGCTCCTTGAGCGTCTTGCGTATCAATAGCTCGGTCTGCAACGTCTGGACCCGCGTGTACTTGTCGTCCGACTGGAAGAACAGCACCTCGCGCGTGCTGATCATCCGCAGGTTGGCGCCGACCTGGGCCTGGATCCAGCGCAGGTATTCGGGCTTCTTGGCGCCGCCTTCCTGCAGCACCTTGGTCAATTGCGCCAGATAGCCGCCGATGTCGTCGGGCTTTTTGTCGAGGCGCTCGCGCAGCCGCTCGCAGGTGGTGCGCAGGCGGTCGGCCATCACAGGTTTGAGCAGGTAGTCCATCGCGCCGTGTTCGAACGCGTCGAGGGCGTACTGGTCGTAGGCTGTGACGAACACGATATGGCAGCTCTGGTACAGCAGGCGCGCGGTCTCGATGCCGCTCTGGCCGGGCATGCGGATGTCGAGAAAAACGATGTCGGGCGCATGCTCGCCGGCCATCGCGACGGCCTCGATGCCGTTGCCCGCCTCGCCGACGATCTGCAACGCCGGCCACACCTCGCGCAGGCGCGAACGCAATTGGTCGCGCATCGGCGATTCGTCGTCGACGATCAGGGCGGTGATGGTTTTTTGAGCGGACGCCATTTAGATTTTCTCCTGTGCGAATGGGCTGGGTACGCGGATCGAGGCGAGCGCGCCGCCTTCGGCCGGCATTTCGATGACCAACTCGGCGCGCCCGCCGTACAACAGCAGCAGCCGTTCGCGCACATTGGCGAGCCCGACGCCGTCGTCGGAGTGCATATTGAATCCGACCCCGTTGTCGCGCACATCGACCCGCATCATGTCGTCTTCGATCCGCGCGCCGACCTCGATCTTGCCGCCCTCGATCTTGGGCTCGAGGCCATGCTTGATCGCGTTCTCGATCAGGATCTGCAGCATCATCGGCGGAAACGGGACGTGGTTGAGCGATTCTGGCACATCGAACGACACCTGCAGCCGCTCCTTCATGCGTGCCTGCATGATGGCCAGATAGGCGCGCGAGAGTTCTACCTGGCGCCCCAGCGTGCCGCCGCCGACCGCGCGCAGCTGCGGCAGGGTCGAACGCAGGTAGGCGATCAGGTGGGTGTGGATGCGCGCCGCCTCCGGCGGATCGGTCTCGATCAGCTGCCCGATCAGGGCCAGCGTGTTGAATAAAAAATGCGGCTCGACCTGCGCCTGCAGGGTCGACATCTGCGCCTCGAGCAGGCGTCGTTCGAGCGTGGCGACGTCGGCCTGCTCGGTCGCCTCCTTGGCCATCAGTTCGGCGCGCCGCTTGCCGCCGGCCAGGCCCTTGACGGCGGCCGAGATGATGATGAACCAGATCGCCGGCTCGGCCGCGTTGAGGATCGCGAACGGGATGCCGACGACGAACCACACCAGCGCCAGTTGGCGGTATTCGACCATTGCCACCCAGTCGAAAAAACGCCACCAGATATCGCTGGCGACGCCTTTTGCGTCGCGCAGGAAATCCATGACATTGCTGGTGCGCTTCGTCCTCACGCTATTCCCCGTCTTTGCGCAGGGACACGGTCTCGGGCACCGGCTCGGCCTTCTTGGCATCGCCGGCGATCAATTTGAGCGCCATGAAGATGATAAACAGGAACAAGGCGAGCGGGGCGACCGTGAGGAAGGCGGCCAGCAGGATGCAGGTCACCACCAGCATCGGCCAGGACATCGTGGCCACGGCGCGCAGGCCGTAGCGCACGGCGTCGGCGAGGGCGCGGCCCAGTTCTTCGGCCAGCGCGAGGAAGGATTCGAGTGTGGTTTTCATGATATTTCTCCATCAAGTGAGTGGCAATGGAGTCACTTTATCAAACGCATTTTGTGTGTGCGAGCGGCATCCGATGAAGCGCCCAAAAAGGGGCATGACCGGTGCAAGGGACCGATTAACGGGAACCGTGCTCAACAAAATGTCGGACATGCAAATATGGTGTCCAGACTACGGCGCCGCCGGCGCGGGCTGCGCCACCGCCGCCAGCACCATGTCGACGATCAGCTTTTCGGCGTCGTCGAAGTCGCGCCGGGTGAGCTGCTTGCGGCCCAGCACGAGCGTCATCTGGGCCGAGAAATCGGCGTAGGACTGGGTCATGGCCCAGATCGCGAACAGCAGGTGGGTCGCGTTCACGGGCGCGATCTTGCCTTCGCTCACCCAGCGCTCGAACACCTCGATATCCTTGCGCAGCAGCGGCACCACGCGCTGCGCGATCTGCTCGCCGTACAGCTTGGCGCCGCCGATGACCTCCATCGCGTAGACGCGCGACGCCCACGGCTGCTCGCGCGAGAAGCGCAGCTTGGCCTGGATGTACGCGCGCAGCATCTCGCGCGGCTCCTGGCCCGGGGCCGACAGACTGTCCATGCGCTCGAGCCACTCGTCGAGCACGTCGTCGAGCACGCGCTGGTACAGCGCCAGCTTGGTCGGGAAGTAGTACATCAGGTTCTGCTTCGACAGGCCCGCGTTCTCGGCCACGGTGGCCACCGAGGCGCCCTCGTAGCCGCATTCGGCGAACACGCGCACCGCCTCGGCGACGATGTCCGCTTCGAGCTTGTCGCGGTTTTGCACGCGCCGTTTGACGGTCGGGCTTTGCAGGGCGTTGAGGTTTTTTGACATAATTTCTTTCAGCGGATCGACCGCAGAAAATCGATCAGTTCCGGCGTCTCGGCCGCGTAGGCGACGTTGAAGCGGAACCAGATCGAACTCGATTGGCGCAGCATGAAAAATTCGTTCGGCGCGAGCAGGATGCCGGCCCCGAGCGCGAGGTCGGCGATCACCTTGCCGTTCCATTCGGCGGTAGGCGGCTCGGGCCATCCGGCGCTGACGAACATGCCGCCTCGCGGCTTCGCGATCGGCGCCATGCCGGCCTCGCGCAGGCGTTCGATGGTGCGCGCGCGCCCGTCGTCGAGCTGGCCGGTGAGGCGTTCGAGCATGCGCCGGTAGGGGCGCGCCGAGATGGCGTGGTACACCGCGCGCTCGTTGATCTCGGACGTGGTCAGCCCGGCGAGCATCTTCACGCGCAGCAGTTCGGGCAGCAGCGAGTTGGACGCGCAGATCGACCCGACCCGCAGCACCGGCGACAAGGTCTTCGAAAAACTGCCGACCCGGATCACGCGGCGCAGGCCGTCCATGGCCGCCAGCGAGGCCTCGCCGCGCGCGGCCAGCTCGCGGTAGATGTCGTCCTCGACCAGCCAGAAGTCGAACTGTTCGGCCAGCCCGAGCAGGCGGTGCGCCTGGGCCTGCGTGAGCGAGGTGCCGAGCGGGTTTTGCAGCACCGTGTTGACGAACATGAGCTTGGGCTGGGTCGCGCGCGCCTGCGCATCGAGGTACGCCATGTCGAGGCCGGCCTCGCCGCGCGGGATGCCGACCGCGACGCAGCCGTGGTGGCGGATCAGCGAGAGCAGGTTGCTGTAGCCCGGGTCCTCGACGAAGACGGTGTCGCCGGGCTTGGTCAGGGTGCGCAAAATCAGGTCGAAGGCGTGGGTCGCGCCGTGGGTCAGCATGATCTGGTCGGCCTCGAGCGCGAACAGTTCTTCGGTGAAGCCGGCCGCCATGTGCTGGCGCAGGGTCGGAAAACCGAGCGGGTGGCCGTAGCCGCGCAGGCGGTTGGCCGGGATCCGCATCGCCTGGCGCACTGCGTCGAGGATGGTGGCCTCTCCGTACCATTCGGGCGGCAGCCAGCCGGCGCCGACCGGCAACGCGTCCGACACGCCCGAATACAGGTCGGGCGTGAGCGCGTCGATCGCGCTCGGCGTGGCCGGAAAGGCCGGCTGTTGTGGCGCCGCCGCCACATCGTGGCGCGCGACGAAAAAGCCCGAGCCGCGGCGCGACGACAGCAGGCCTAGCGTCAGCAGCCGGTCGTACGCTTCGACGACCGTGAAGGTGCTCACGCCGTTGCACTTTGCGAATTGTCTAACCGACGGCATTTTGGTGCCTATGCGCAACTCACGCTTGTTTACCATCAAGGTGATCGCTGCCACAATCTGATCGACCAGGCCGCCCCGCCTGCCGCGGTCGATCGCGAGCACGGGCCAGCAGGCTCCATCGCTGCCGGAGGCAATTTCATCAGCGGAAACCTTCAAGACATCCATGCGATTCCTTTTGCGGCGCCACCAAAAAACTGTACAGTTAGGCCAAGCTGTACGGTTGGCCGGTTTTGCGATTTGTGTATCTGTGCCGCTGCCGTGGCCATGACTATTATTGCATCATCATTTTGCCAACTGGTAAAGTATTTTTTTGCTCGTAAAAATTCCTGGAGAGCCACATGAACGAATCCCGACCGGAATCAATGTCGTCGTTTTGGATGCCATTTACCAATAATCGTGACTTCAAGACCAATCCGCGCCTGCTGGTGTCGGCCGAAGGCATGTACTACAAGGACGTGGACGGCAACTCGGTGCTCGACGGCACGGCCGGCCTGTGGTGCGTGCCGTGCGGCCACGCCCAGCCGCGCATCGTCGCCGCCGTGCGCGAGATGGTCGGCCAGCTCGACTTTGCGCCGACCTTCCAGATGGGGCACCCGGCCGCCTTCGACCTGGCCGAAAAACTCATGGAGTACACCAATCACCGCTTCGGCCAGGTGTTCTACACCAACTCAGGCTCCGAGGCGGTCGACACCGCCCTCAAGATGGCGCTGGCCTACCACAAGGCGCGCGGCGAGGCCGGCCGCACCCGCCTGATCGGACGCGAGCGCGGCTACCACGGCGTGGGATTCGGCGGCATCTCGGTCGGCGGCATCGCCGGCAACCGCAAGACCTTCGGCCCGCTGCTGCCCGGCGTCGACCACCTGCCGCACACCCACAACCTCGACAAAAACGCCTACACCCGCGGCGAGCCCGAATACGGCGCCCACCTGGCCGATGAACTCGAGCGCATCGTCGCGCTGCACGACGCCTCGACCATCGCCGCCGTCATCGTCGAGCCGGTCGCGGGGTCGACCGGCGTGCTGATTCCGCCCAAGGGCTACCTCAAGCGCCTGCGCGAGCTGTGCACCAAGCACGGCATCCTGCTCATTTTCGACGAGGTCATCACCGGCTTCGGGCGCCTGACCACGCCGTTCGCGTTCGACTACTTCGACGTCGACCCGGACATGGTCACCACCGCCAAGGGCCTGACCAACGGCGTGGTGCCGATGGGCGCGGTGTTCACCAAACAGCATATCTACGACACCTTCATGGAGTGCCCGGCCGGCATCGAGCTGTTCCACGGTTACACCTACTCGGGCCATCCGCTCGCGTGCGCGGCCTCGCTGGCCACTCTCGAGGTGTTCAAGGAACAGAACATCCTCGAGCACGCGAAAAGCATGCAGGGCTACTGGGAAGACGCGGTCCATTCGCTCAAGGGCCTGCCGCATGTGGTGGACCTGCGCACGATCGGCATGATCGCCGGTATCGAGCTCGAGTCGATTCCCGGCAAACCGGGCGCGCGCGCCTTCAACGCCTTCAAGCAGGCCTTCGCCGACGGTGTGCTGATCCGCACCACGGGCGACATCATCGCGCTTTCGCCGCCGCTGGTGATCGAGAAGCAGCATATCGACGAGCTGTTCGGCAAGCTCGCCACCATCCTCAAGAACCTGGACTGACCCATGACCGACATCGACACTATCACCCTCGACACTATCACCCTCGACACTATTACCCATTACATCAACGGCGCCAAGGTCGATACAAACAGCGGCCGCTACGCCGACGTCTTCAATCCGGCGCTCGGCGTGCCGGTCGCGCGCGTGGCGCTCGGCACCGCGCTTGAAGTCGACACCGCCGTGGCGGCGGCCAGCGCGGCGTTTCCGGCGTGGTCGGCCACGCCGCCGCTGACGCGCGCGCGGGTGCTGTTCAAGTATCTGCAGCTGTGCCAGCAGCACACCGACGAATTCGCCGCGATGCTCACGCGCGAACACGGCAAGACATTCTCGGACGCGCAGGGCGAGGTCGCGCGCGGCATCGAGATGGTCGAATTCGCGGTCGGCATTCCGCAGCTGCTCAAGGGCGAATTCACCGACCAGATCTCGCGCGGCATCGACGCCTGGTCGATGCGCCAGGCGCTCGGCGTGGTCGCCGGCATCACCCCGTTCAACTTCCCGGTGATGGTGCCGATGTGGATGTTCCCGGTCGCGATCGCATGCGGCAACACCTTCGTGCTCAAGCCGTCCGAGCGCGACCCTTCGGCCTCGCTGCTGCACGCCAAACTGCTGCAGGAAGCGGGCCTGCCCGACGGCGTCTTCAACGTCATCCAGGGCGACAAGGTCACCGTCGACGCGCTGCTCGACCACCCGGAGGTGCAGGCGATCAGCTTCGTCGGCTCGACCCCGATCGCCGAATATATCTACGCGCGCAGCAGCGCCGCCGGCAAACGGGTGCAGGCGCTGGGCGGGGCCAAGAACCATATGGTGGTCATGCCCGACGCCGACATGGACATGACGATCGACGCCCTGATCGGAGCGGCCTACGGTTCGGCCGGCGAGCGCTGCATGGCGATCTCGGTGGTGGTGGCCGTCGGCGACGCCGGCGACAAGCTGATCGGCGCGCTGGCCGAACGGACCGCCGCGCTCAAGATCGGCGACGGCATGGCGGCCGACGCCGAAATGGGGCCGGTGGTCTCGAGCGCGGCCAAGCAGCGCATCGAACGGTTGATCGGCGAGGGCGTGGAGCAGGGCGCGACGCTGCTGGTCGACGGGCGCGACTGCAAGGTGGTCGAGCGCGAGAACGGCTTTTTTGTCGGCGGCACCCTGTTCGACCATGTCACGCCCGATATGAGCATCTATAAAGAGGAGATCTTCGGACCGGTCCTGTGCGTGATGCGCAGCCCCGACGTGGCCAGCGCGGTCAAGCTGATTAATTCGAACGAGTATGGCAACGGCGTGGCGATCTACACGCGCGACGGCGGCGTGGCGCGCGAATTCGTGCGCCAGATCCAGGTCGGCATGGTGGGCGTCAATGTGCCGCTGCCGGTGCCGATGGCCTTCAACAGCTTCGGCGGCTGGAAGCGCAGCATGTTCGGCGACCACCATGCTTACGGCCCCGAAGGCGTGCGCTTTTACACCCGTCACAAGGCTGTCATGCAGCGCTGGCCCAACACCGCCAGCGCGGGCGTCGAATTCGCCTTCCCGCAGATGAAGTAAGCAAAATTGAAGAAAACAAAGCTGTCCGCGCCATAAAACTATAAACAGGGATGGAAAATGATCGACTCTCTTAAACACCTGCTGCCGGCCGCCGCTTCCAACAGTGCACTGGCCGAGCAATTCACCGACCTCGCGCCGGCGTTGACCAAACGCCAGGCCGCCATCGAAAGCGCGCGCTGCCTGTATTGCTACGACGCGCCGTGCACCCGCATCTGCCCGTCCGAAATCGATGTCGCGAGCTTCATCCGCAATATCCACGACGGCAACATCAACGGCGCTGCGGCCGGCATCCTCAAGCAGAACATCCTCGGCGGCAGCTGCGCCCGCGTGTGCCCGACCGAGATCCTGTGCGAGGACGCCTGCGTGCGCAACCACGACGAGGAGGGCCAGCCGGTCAAGATCGGCCTGCTGCAGCGCCATGCGCTCGACAACGCCAGCTTCAAGAGCCATCCATTCCAGCGCGCCGCCGCCACCGGCAAGACCATCGCCGTGGTCGGCGCCGGCCCGGCCGGCCTGGCGTGCGCGCACCGCCTTGCCATGCTCGGCAACGACGTCGTCATCTTCGAGGCGCGCGCAAAGTCGGGCGGCCTCAATGAATACGGCATCGCCAAATACAAATTGACCCACGACTTCGCGCAGAAGGAGGTCGAATTCCTGCTCGCGATCGGCGGCATCGAGGTGCGCCACGGCTTCTCGCTGGGCGCCAACCTCACGCTCGAGGCGCTGCACACCCAGTACGACGCGGTGTTCCTCGGCCTCGGCCTGAACGCCAGCCGCCAGCTCGGCCTGACCGGCGAGGACGCCCCCGGCCTGCTGGCCGCGGTCGACTACATCGCCGCGCTGCGCCAGAGCACCGACCTGGCCTCGCTGCCGGTGCCGCGGCGCGCCATCGTGATCGGCGCCGGCAACACCGCGATCGACATGGCGGTGCAGATCAAGCGCATGGGCGCCGAGGAGGTCACGCTGGTGTACCGGCGCGGCTTCGAGGCGATGAGCGCGACCCACCACGAGCAGGAGATCGCCAAGGCCAACCAGGTCGTCATGCGCACCTGGGCCGCGCCAACCGAGGTGCTGCTCGACGCCGCCGGCAAGGTGCGCGGGATGCGCTTCGAGCGGACCAAACTCGAAGGCGAGCGCCTGGTGGGCAGCGGCGAATTCGTCGAGATCGCGGCCGACGCCGTGTTCAAGGCGATCGGCCAGAGCCTCGATGCGGCCGGCCTTTCCGACCCGATGGCGCAGCAGCTCGATAGGGTGGGCGACAAAATCCACGTCGACGCGCAGTTCCGCACCGCGCTGCCGGGCATCTACGCCGGTGGCGATTGCGTCGCTCCAGGGCAGGACCTCACGGTGCAGGCGGTCCAGCATGGCAAGCTGGCCGCGCACGCCATTCACAACGACATCCAAACCAAAGTGGAGGCTGCATAATGGCCGATCTGAGCATTGAATTTTGCGGCATCAAGTCGCCCAATCCCTTCTGGCTCGCCTCGGCGCCGCCAACCGACAAGGCCTACAACGTGGTACGCGCCTTCGAGGCCGGCTGGGGCGGCGTGGTCTGGAAGACGCTCGGCGAGGACCCGGCGGCGGTCAATGTGTCGTCGCGCTATTCGGCCCACTACGGCAAAAACCGCGAGGTCCTCGGCTTCAACAACATCGAGCTCATCACCGACCGCAGCCTCGAGATCAACCTGATCGAAATCACCCAGGTCAAGAAGGACTGGCCCGACCGCGCGATGATCGTCTCGCTGATGCTGCCGTGCGAAGAAGCCCTGTGGGCCGAGATCCTGCCCAAGGTCGAAGCGACCGGCGCCGACGGCATCGAGCTCAATTTCGGCTGCCCGCACGGCATGCCCGAGCGCGGCATGGGCGCGGCCGTGGGCCAGGTGCCCGAGTACGTCAAGCTGGTCACCAGCTGGTGCAAGAAGCACACCAAGCTGCCGGTCATCGTCAAGCTCACGCCGAACATCACCGACGTGCGCCAGCCGGCGCGCGCGGCCAAGGAAGGCGGCGCCGACGCCGTCTCGCTGATCAACACGATCAATTCGATCACCCACCTCGACCTCGACCGCATGATCGCGTTCCCGATCGTCGGCAACGCCAGCACCCACGGCGGCTATTGCGGTTCGGCCGTCAAGCCGATCGCGCTCAATATGGTCGCCGAGATCGCGCGCGATCCCGAAACGCGCGGCCTGCCGATCTCCGGCATCGGCGGCATCGGCAACTGGCGCGACGCGGCCGAATTCATCGCGCTCGGCGCCGGCTCGGTGCAGGTGTGCACCGCCGCGATGCTGCACGGCTTCCGGATCGTCGAGGAGATGAAGGACGGCCTGTCGCGCTGGATGGACGAGCAGGGCTACGAGAACATCGCCGCCTTCAGCGGCAAGGCCGTGGCCAACACCACCGACTGGAAATACCTCGACATGAACTACGAGGTGATTGCGCAGATCGACCAGGACAAGTGCATCAAGTGCGGCAAATGCTACGTCGCCTGCGAAGACACCTCGCACCAGTCGATCGCCCAGTTGATCGACGCGGCCGGCGTGCGCACCTACGAGGTGATCAAGTCCGAATGCGTCGGCTGCAACCTGTGCGAGATCACCTGCCCGGTCGAGGCCTGCATCACCATGGTGCCGCAAGCGAACGGCAAGGCCTACATGAACTGGACCCAGGACCCGCGTAATCCGCGTGCCGAGTTGGCGTAAGGGTGACGTAAAGGCGGCCTGAATGCTCTATGGCGAAACAGTGTTTTGCGCTACACTGAATTGCCCTTTTCGCCACGCTAACTACGATGGAGACGATCCGTGAGTACTGATTTTTCAGGTAATACGCAGTTATGGAATGCCGACCTGGCGCCGACCACCGAGGCGCAGCGCACTTGGCGCTGGTACCACTTTGCCGCCCTGTGGGTGGGGATGGTGATGTGCATACCGGCCTACACCCTGTCGGCCAGCCTGATCGAAGGCGGCATGTCGGGCTGGCAGGCGGTCATGACCGTGTTCCTCGCCAATACCATCGTGCTGCTGCCGATGCTCCTGATCGGCCACGCGGGCACCAAGTACGGCATTCCGTACGCGGTGTTGGCGCGCTCCTCGTTCGGCACCACTGGCGCGCGCATTCCCGCACTCATGCGCGCGGTCGTCGCCTGCGGCTGGTACGGCATCCAGACCTGGTTCGGCGGCAGCATGATCTACGTGCTGCTCGGTGTGATGATGGGTGGCGAAATCGGCGGTGACAAAATCGCCGGGCTTGGCATCAACGGCGCCCAGCTGATCTGCTTTTTGGCGTTCTGGGCGATCCAGTTCTGGTACATCGTGCACGGCATGGACTCGATCCGCAAACTCGAAACCTACACCGCGCCGCTCAAGATCCTGATCTGCTTCGTGCTGCTCGGCTGGGTCTACAACAAGGCTGGCGGTTTCGGCACGCTGCTCGACCAGCCATCGCAGTTCGTCGAGGGCGGCAAAAAAGCCGGCCAATTCTGGAGCGTGTTCTGGCCGTCGCTGACCGCCATGGTCGGCTTTTGGGCCACGCTGGCGCTCAACATCCCCGACTTCACCCGCTTCGCCAAGACCCAGCGCGACCAGATCATCGGCCAGTCGGTCGGGCTGCCGGTGCCAATGGGCCTGCTGGCGATGATGGCGGTGATCGTCACCTCGGCCACCGTGGTCTTGTACGGCAAGGCGCTGTGGGACCCGGTCGACCTGGCCAGCCGCATGACCGGCATCGCCGTGCTGATCGCGCTGATCGTGCTGTTGGTCGACACCGTCAGCGTCAACCTGGCCGCCAACCTGGTGGGCCCGGCTTACGATTTTTCGTCGCTCGCGCCCGAGCACGTCTCCTACCGCACCGGCGGCTACATCACGGCCGGCATCGCGCTCGTCATGATGCCGTGGAAGATACTCGAGTCGACCCAGGGCTATATCTTCACTTGGCTGATCGGCTACTCGGCCTTGCTCGGGCCGATCGCGGGCATCCTCATCGTCGACTACTACCTGGTGCGCAAGACCGAGCTCAATGTGGCGCACCTGTACCGCGACAATGGCGAGTATTCATACGCCAACGGCTGGAACATGGCCGCAATCGCCGCCTTTGTGCTCGGCGTGCTGCCCAATATGCCGGGCTTCCTCAACGCGGCCTTCCCGGCGCTGCTGCCCGATGTGGGCGAGGTCTTCAAGACCATCTACACCTATGCGTGGTTTGTTGGCGTGGCCATTTCGGCCGTCGTGTACGGTCTGCTCATGAAGGGCAAGTCCGTGCCCGTCATGCCGGCGGCCGTAAAAACCTAGACCGATCTTTTTTGGAGAAGCAAATGACTACGACGATTATCCGCGGCGGCACCGTCGTCAACGCCGACCGCGCCTTCAAGGCCGACGTGCTGTGCGTGGACGACAAGATCGTCGCCGTCGGCCAAAACCTCGAGGTGCCGGCCGGCGCGGTCGAGATCGACGCGCTCGGCCAGTACGTGATGCCGGGCGGGATCGACACCCACACCCACATGCAGCTGCCGTTCATGGGCACAGTTACGGCGGACGACTTCTTCAGCGGCACCGCCGCCGGCCTGGCCGGCGGCACGACCACGATCATGGATTTTGTCATCCCGAATCCGAAGCAGTCGGTGCTCGAGGCTTATCACCAATGGCGCGGCTGGGCCGCCAAGTCGGCCGGCGACTACACCTTTCACGTGGCGATCACCTGGTGGGACGAGTCGGTGCACCGCGACATGGGCACGCTGGTGCGCGAGCATGGCGTGAACAGCTTCAAGCACTTCATGGCCTACAAAAACGCCATCATGGCCGACGACGAAACCCTGGTGCGCAGCTTCACGCGCGCGCTCGAACTGGGCGCGATTCCGACCGTGCACGCCGAGAACGGCGAGCTGGTTTACATGCTGCAGCAGGACCTGATCAAAAAGGGCATCACGGGACCGAGCGCGCATCCCTTGTCGCGCCCTCCAGAAGTCGAGGCCGAAGCCGCAAACCGCGCCATCGCGATCGCCAATGTGCTCAACACGCCGGTCTACATCGTGCACGTCTCGTGCGCCGAATCGCTCGACGCCATCACCCGCGCGCGGGCCAAGGGCCAGCGCGTGTACGGCGAGGCGCTCGCGGGCCACCTGGTCATCGACGACAGCGTGTACCAGAGCGAAGACCTCGAGTTCGCGCGCGCCCACGTCATGAGCCCGCCGTTCCGCAGCAAGCACCACCAGGAGGCGCTGTGGCAGGGTCTGCGCGGCGGCAACCTGCACACCACCGCGACCGACCACTGCACCTTTTGCGCCGAACAAAAGGCGGCCGGCAAAGACGACTTCACGCGCATCCCGAACGGCTGCGGCGGGGTCGAAGACCGCATGTCGGTGGTCTGGGATGCCGGTGTCAACTCGGGCAAGCTGACGCCGTCGGAGTTCGTCGCCGTCACCTCGACCAACGCGGCGCAGATTTTTAATATGTATCCGCGCAAGGGCGTGGTCGCGGTCGGCGCCGACGCCGACATTTTGGTGTGGGATCCGGAGGCCACGCGCACCATCTCGGCCAAGACCCAGTACGCCAAGGGCGGCTTTAATGTATTCGAGGGACGCACCGTGCGCGGCAATCCGTCGCACACGATCGCCGCCGGCAAGGTGGTGTTTGCGAACGGCGAACTGCGCGCGGTTGAAGGCGCCGGCCGTCACGTCGACCGTCCAGCCTTTGCGGCCGTGACGGCACGCTAATCTTATAAAGAGAGCTTCAAGATGAATGAGTTGCGTATCAATGGCGAACGCCTGTGGGCCTCGCTGATGGAACTGGCCAAGATCGGTGCGACCCCCAAGGGCGGCGTCAAGCGCCTGGCGCTGACCGACCTTGACCGCCAGGGCCGCGACCTGGTCGTGGGCTGGGCGCGCGAGGCGGGCCTGTCGGTCACGGTTGACCAGATCGGCAACGTGTTCATGCGGCGCGAGGGCAGCAACCCGGAGCTGCCGCCGATCGTCACCGGCAGCCATATCGACACCCAGCCGACCGGGGGGAAATTCGACGGCAACTACGGGGTGCTGGCCGGCCTCGAAGTGGTGCGCACGCTGAACGATTCGAACATCGTGACTGAGGCGCCGATCGAGGTGGCGTTTTGGACCAACGAGGAGGGCTCGCGTTTTGTGCCCGTTATGATGGGCTCGGGCGTGTTTTGCGGCGCCTTCAGCCTCGAGACCGCGTACGCGGCCAAGGACACCGAAGGCAAGAGCGTGCGCGACGAGTTGGAGCGCATCGGCTACCTGGGCGACCAGGTGCCGGGCCAGCATCCGATCGGCGCGTATTTCGAGACCCATATCGAACAAGGCCCGGTGCTCGAGGACGCCGACAAGGTGATCGGCGTGGTGCCGGCGGTGATGGGCTTGTCGTGGTACGACTGCGTGGTGACCGGCATGGAGGCGCATGCCGGGCCGACCCCGATGGGCCTGCGCAAGGACGCCTTGCAGGTATCGACGCGCATCATGCAGGAGGTGGTCAAGATCGCCAACAAGTATCCGCCCTACGGGCGCGGCACGGTCGGCATGGTGCAGTTGTTCCCGAACAGCCGCAACGTGATCCCGGGCGAGGTCAAGTTCAGCATCGACCTGCGCAATGTGAACGACGAACTGCTCAACACGATGCACGAGGAGATGCTCGCGTTTATCGAGATGACGCGCGTCGAAAGCGGGCTGGCGATCACCATCGAGCGCGTCTCGTATTATCCGCCGTGCCCGTTCCATCCCGATTGCGTCAGCGCGGTGCGCAACGCGACGGCAAAGCTGGGCTACTCGACCATGGACGTGGTCTCGGGCGCCGGCCACGACGCGATTTACGCGGCGCGCCTGGCGCCGTCGGGCATGATCTTCGTGCCGTGCAAGGACGGCATCAGCCACAACGAGATCGAGGACGCCAAGTCCGACCATCTCGAAGCCGGCTGCAACGTGCTGCTGCTTGCGATGCTCGAACGGGCGAAGTTGGCGTCGTAACAGGCGGCGCCGGCCTCGGCGTGATGCGCCTTGGGTGAACGGCTTTTTAGGTCATTTCGCGTTCCGGGGTGGCGCTGATATTGTGGATCGACAGATCGGCGCCGTTGAATTCCTGCTCGGCGTCGAGCCGGATGCCGACGGTGGCTTTGAGCAGTCCATAAACGATCAGGCCGCCGAGCGCCGCGACCGCGACGCCGAGCGCGGTTCCCGCCAGTTGCGACATGAACGAGACGCCGCCAACACCGCCAAAGGCCTTGCTGCCAAAGATGCCCGCCGCCAGTCCACCCCATGCGCCGCACAGGCCGTGCAACGGCCATACGCCGAGCACGTCGTCGATCCTCCATTTGTTCTGGGTCCACGTGAACATGATCACGAACACCGCGCCGGCGATGCCGCCGGTGACGAGCGCGCCCAGCGGATGCATCAGGTCTGAACCTGCGCACACGGCGACCAGCCCGGCCAGCGGGCCGTTGTAGGCGAAGCCGGGGTCGTTCTTGCCGAGCATGAGCGCCGTCAGCGTGCCGCCGACGAGCGCCATCAGCGAGTTGACCGCGACCAGCCCGTTGATTTTGTCGAGCGTTTGCGCGCTCATGACGTTAAATCCGAACCAGCCCACCATCAAAATCCAGGCGCCCAGCGCGAGGAAGGGGATGCTCGATGGCGGATGCGCGGCGATGCGGCCGTCTTTGCCATAGCGTCCGTTGCGCGCGCCGAGCAGCATGATCGCCGGCAGCGCCGCCCAGCCGCCCACCGCATGCACGACCACCGAGCCGGCGAAGTCGTGGAATGGGTGGCCGAAGGTTGATTCAAAAAAAGCCTGCACGCCGAAGCGCTGGTTCCATGCGATGCCCTCGAACAGCGGATAGATCAGGCCGACCAGCGCCGCCGTGGCGATAACCTGGGGATAGAACTTGGCCCGTTCGGCGATGCCGCCCGAAATGATCGCGGGGATGGCCGCCGCGAACGTGAGCAGGAAGAAGAACTTGACCAGCTCATAGCCGTTTTTGGCCATCAGCGTCTCGGTGCTGCCCAAGAAATCGGCGCCATACGCGATGCCGTATCCGACAAAAAAATACGCGATCGTCGAAATGGCAAAGTCGACCAATATCTTCACCAGCGCGTTGACTTGGTTTTTCTTCCTGACGGTGCCCAGTTCAAGGAACGCGAACCCGGCGTGCATCGCCAGGATCATGATTGCGCCGAGAAGGATGAAGAGGGCGTCGCCCCCGCTCTTGTATGCGTCCATGTAAAACGTCTCCCAATTAGTGTGCAGTTTTTAGCTGTGCACCATTACTAAGCAATTTCCATGCCGTTTTGGTGCGAATGCTAAGTGGCTGATTTTATTGGGGTGACAGAGCGGGATGGTTGGATGCGCACCATTTTCGGGCGCTAGTTTCGCCCGCAAATGGTGCGCCTGGCTTAGGCGGCGTGCGGCCGGAAGGCGCGCAGGAAGTCCAGCAGCACCTGCGCGGCGATCTCGGCGTCGTCGGCGGTCATGGTTTCGAGCCGGTTGTGGCTGATGCCGCCGTTGCCGCAGCGGGTGAACAGCATGGCCACATCGGTGACCCTGGCCATCGCCATGGCGTCGTGCCCGGCGCCCGAGGCAAGGTCGAAGCGCGGCAGGCCGGCACGCTCTACCGCCGCGCCCAGTTGGTCCATCAGCCAGGGCGCGCACGGCGCCGCGTTGGCCGCCACCACCTGTTTGATGTTCGCCTCGATGTGGCGCCGCGCGCAGATGGCGGCGATGCCGTCGAGGATATCGCCCACCGCCGACAGGCGCACCGCATCGTCCGCGGCGCGGATGTCGAGCGACAGATTGCAGTGGCCCGGGATCACATTGACCGAGCCGTTCGGCACCTGCAGCTGGCCCACGGTGCCGACCAGCGATGCCGCCCTGGAGCAGCGGCCCTCGACCATCAGCACGATTTCGGCCGCGGCGGCGGCGGCGTCCTGGCGCATGTTCATCGGGGTGGTGCCGGCGTGGCTGGCCAGACCGATAAGCTCGACCAGGTAGCGCGAGCTGCCGGCGATGGCGCTCACCACGCCGAGCGCCAAGCCGTGCTCGAGCAGCACCGGGCCTTGTTCGATATGGACCTCGACATAGCCAAGCAGCTCGGCCGGATCGCGCGCGATGGCGGCGATGGCGTCGACGTCGTGGCCGGCCGCCGTGAGCGCCTCGCGCATGGTGGTGCCACCGGCGTCGGTCGCCTCGAGCAGCGCCATGTCGAACTGGCCGATGACCGCGTTACTGCCCAGGAAGGTGCTCTTGAAGCGCACGCCTTCCTCTTCGGCGAAACCGACGATCTCGAAGTGGAACGGCAGGCGCTCACCGCGTTGATGCAGATGGCGCACGATCGCGATCGGCAGCAGGATGCCGAGCCGGCCGTCGTATTTGCCGCCGTCGCGCACGGTGTCGTAGTGGGAGCCGCACATGAGCGTTTTTGCATCAAGGCGGTCCGACAGGTAGCGGCCAACGACATTGCCGACGTCGTCGATGTGGGCGTCCATGCCGGCCTCGCGCATCCAGGCTACCAGCTGGGCGGCGGTGCTTTTGTGGGCCGCGGTCATGTAGGCGCAGGTGAGGTTGTCGGGCGCGTCGCTCCATGCGGCCAGCACCTCGGACCAGCGCATGATGTCGGGTCCGAATTGCGGCGTGGCGCCGAGCAGATCGTTGATGCGCAGTTCGGCGATGCGGTGGATCTGGCGCAGGCACTCGGCCATCTCGCCGGCGCGCTGGTTCCTGAGGCGGCGCGAGAAGGTGTCGATGACGGCTTCGCGCGTGAGACCGTTGCCGTCCGGGCCCTTGACCGCGAGGATGAACGGGAAGCCGAACTTGGCGTTGTAGTCGGCGTTAAGCTGGTGCAGCGTCGCGTACTCGCCGGCGCTGCACAGGTTCAGGCCCGAACGGGCCTGCTCGACGGTCGACTCCCGCGTCAGTTCGCCGGCGATGGCGGCCTTGCCGGCCAGTTCGGGGTGGGCCCGGATCAGGCCAAGCTGTTCGTCCAAGCTGGACGCGGCCACCACTTCCTGCAACGCCAGTTTGAGCGCGGCCGCGCTCGCGAACGGGCGCCTGCCGGCGGCGCGTTCGGGGATCCACGGCGAGTGCTCGTAGATGCCGCGCAGTGTGTCGACAAAGGCAGCGGCGTCGAGGCTGTTCAAGTGCTGGAGTGTGGTCATGGTATGGGAGTCCGATCATGCAAGCGTTCGATCATATACCGCATGGAGGCCACTCTCATAAGCTGGTGCTGATTGTCGCTATATGGCCTAGCGCTGAAGCAGCGCCTTGGCCGTGGCCGTGATCTGGTCGCGCAGCCACTTGTGCTCCGGCGCCTGGTGCACGCGCTCGTGCCACAGCTGGTAGAAGCGCATCGGCGGAAACTTGACCGGCACCGTGAAGATCTTGAGCGGCAGCGTTTTCTCGTAGAAGCGCATGAACTGGCGGCCCGTGGTCAGCACCAGGTCTGTCTGGGTCAGCATGTAGGGGATCAGGCCGAAGTAGGCCGATTCGACCGCCACGTTGCGCTGCATGCCCTGGCGCTCGAGGAAGGCGTCGATCACGCCGTGATAACCGGGCAGCATCTGCGACGGCGCCACATGGGGCAGGCTCAGATATTCCCCGAGCGTCATGGCGTCGCTGGCGGTGCGCTTGGCGTACGGGCTGTCGGCGCGCATGGTGCAGATGATCGGGTCCTCGAACAGCTTCGAGATATGCAGGTGCGCGGGCGGCTCGTCCCAGTTGGCGATGACGAGGTCCATGTCGCCGTCCGAGAGCATGCGCAGGTAGTCGACGCCGGGCCCGAGGCTGTGGATGACCACGCGGCTGTTGGGCGAACCGCGGCGCAGGGTGGCGACCACATTGGGCAGGAACTGGCTGTCGAGATAATCGGGCGCGGCGATGTGGAAGGTGCGCGCCTCTTCCTGCGGCACGAACGGCGACTTTTTAATGAACAGGCTTTCGGTCTCGTCGAGAATGCGCTTGGCTGGCTTGAGCAGGCTCTCGCCGTGCTGGGTCGGCACCATGCCGCGCGCGCCGCGCACAAGCAGCGGATCGCCGGTCAGCTCGCGCAGCTTGCGCAGCGAAGCCGAAATCGAGGGCTGCGGCTGGTTGAGCTTGAGCGCCACGCGCGAGACGTTTTTTTCGACCAGCAGCAGGTACAGGATGCGGATCAGGTGCAAGTCCAGGTGTTGGGGTAGGCCGCTCATGGTATTTCGTATATTAATTTGCTTATGTCGAATATACGCCATTTTTCATGTCCAAGTGGAGGAATCAGTTTATCTTCGGTAAGTTCGCGCTCCTGTGCCCGCCATTTTTGCAACAAGGAATCCCCAATGGAAGTATTCGCCTACCTGGCCCCGTATGGCCTCGAGTGGCTCAACCTGATCGTGCGCTGGCTCCACCTGATCACCGGCATCGCCTGGATCGGCGCCTCGTTCTACTTTGTATGGCTCGACAATTCGATCAGGGCGCCCGCGCCCGATTCCGAGCTCGCCAAAAAAGGCGTGTCGGGCGAGTTGTGGGCGGTGCACGGCGGCGGCTTTTACAACCCGCAAAAGTACCTGGTCGCGCCGGCCGAACTGCCCAGGGAGCTGCATTGGTTCAAATGGGAGGCGTATTCGACCTGGCTGTCGGGCTTTGCGCTGCTGACGATCGTCTACTACTTCAACGCGCAGGCGATGATGGTCGACACGGCCGTGGCCGACCTGACGACGTGGCAGGCGGTGGGCATCGGCCTTGGCAGCCTGCTGGTCGGCTGGGTGGTCTACGACTTGCTGTGCCGCTCGCCGCTGGGCAAACACGAACTCGCGTTTGGCGTCGTGATGTTCGTGTTCCTGGTCGCCAGCACCTATGTGCTCAACAAATACCTGAGCGGGCGCGCGGCCTACATCCACGTGGGCGCGATGATCGGCACCATGATGGTCGGGAACGTGCTGATGCTGATCATTCCGGGCCAGCGCAAACTGGTCGCGGCGATGATGGCGGGGCAGAAGCCCGATCCGGTCCACGGTTTGAAGGCCAAGCAGCGCAGCGTCCACAATAACTACTTCACGCTGCCGGTGCTGTTCATCATGATCAGCAACCACTACGCGATGACCTACCGCCACGACTATGCGTGGGCGGTGCTCGGGGTGATCATGGCGGCGGGCGTGTTGATCCGCCACTTCTTCAACCTGCGCCATCGGGGCCGCACCGAGTGGCGCTACCCGGTGGCGGGCGTCGCGCTGCTGCTGGCGCTGGCGGTCGCGCTCGCGCCCAAGGCGCCGGTGGCCAGGGCCGCCGCGGGCGACTCGGCGCAGCAGTTCGCGCAGGTTAGCGCGATCGTCGCGCAGCGCTGCGCGAGCTGCCACGCCGAGCAGCCGAGCCAGCCCGGCTTCGCCAGCGCGCCGGGCGGCGTCATGCTGCACACACCGGCGCTGATCGGGCAGAACGCGGCCAAAATCTACCAGCAAACGGTGCAGCTCAAAGCCATGCCGATCGGGAATCTGACCAATATGACGGACGCCGAGCGCGCGCACATCGCGGCGTGGTTCGAAGCCGGCGCCAAACAGGAATGACCATGCAAAGCACGACCCAAACGATGATGAAAAAAGACGAAGCGCAGCAAAAACTGGCCGACTGGATCGACGCCCATTTCGACGACGAGGTCGCGTTTCTGCAGCAGGTGATCCGGATCCCGACGGATACGCCGCCGGGCAACAACGCACCGCACGCCGATGCGGTTGCGGAGATGGTGGCCGCGTTCGGCTGGAGCGCCGAAAAGCACGCGGTGCCGGCGCAGGCGGTGCGCGACTACGGCATGGAGAGCATCACCAATCTCATCGTGCGGCGGCCCTACCAGGCGGGCGGCCCGACGGTGGCGCTCAACGCGCACGGCGACGTGGTGCCGCCGGGCGAAGGCTGGACCCGGCCGCCGTATGGCGGCGTGATCGAGGACGGCTACATCTACGGGCGCGCCGCGGCGGTGTCCAAGTGCGATTTCGCGACCTTCATCTTCGCGGTGCGGGCGCTGGAGGCGCTCGGCGTGCCGCTAAAGGGCGGGGTCGAACTGCACTTCACGTATGACGAGGAGTTCGGCGGCCTGCTGGGACCGGGCTGGCTGCTCGAACAGAAGCTGACCAAGCCCGATTACGTCATCGCGGCGGGCTTCAGCTACAACATCGTCACCGCGCACAACGCCTGCCTGCAGCTCGAAATAACGGTGCACGGAAAATCGGGACACGGCGCGATGCCGGAGACTGGCCACGACGCGCTGCAGGCGGCGACAAAAATCCTGAACGCGATCTACGCCGACCTGCCGGAGCTCAAAAAAATCAAATCGACGGTGCCTGGGATCGACTCGCCGACGATGCTCGTCGGCCGCATCGACGGCGGCACCAACACCAACGTGGTGCCGGGCAAAGTGGTCATGAAAATGGACCGCCGCATGATTCCGGACGAAGACCCGGTGGCGGTGGAGGCGCAGGTGCGCGCCCTGATCGAAAACGCGGTCGCCGGCGAGCCGGGCATCCGCATTGAGATCAAGCGCCTGCTGCTGTCGCATGCGCTGCGGCCCCTGGCGGGATCGGAGAAGCTGGTGGCGAGCCTGCAGAAAAACGCCCTGGACGTGCTTGGCGAGGCGATTCCCGCGCAGGGCACGCCCTTGTACGCCGACGCCCGCCTGTATGGCGAGCATGGGATCCCCGCGGTCCTGTACGGCGCCGGCCCGCGCACGGTGCCGGAATCGAACGCCAAGAAGGCCGACGAGCGGCTGGCGCTCGAAGACTTGCGCAAGGCCACAAAGGTAGTGGCGCTGACGCTGCTCGATTTCCTTGGCGACTAAGGAACGGCAACGCAGCGACTCATCGTTCCGTTCACCAATAATTTCGCAACCGGGGTCAGACCCCAGTTAAAAAACGATTGCTTGCGAGACTATAAAAAATGGGGCCATCCGCCGCTGGCACTGGCAGCGGCGTTTGATATCGGAAATTTTACCAACCATTTGGCGATTTGGTTTTGAAACCGGGGTCTGACCCCGGTTTCGGAATGAATTACTTCAGGGTACGCTCGAACAGCTTGTAGATGCGCAACCGGGGTCAGACCCCAGTTAAAAAAACGATTGCTTGCGAGACTATTAGAAATGGGACCAACCGCCGCTGGCACTGGGAGCGGCGTTTGATACCGGAAATTTTACTAACCATTTTGCGATTTGGTTTTGAAACCGGGGTCTGACCCCGGTTTCGGAATGAATTACTTCAGGGTACGCTCGAACAGCTTGTAGATGCGGCGGTACTGGTCAAACCAGCTTTCCGGCTGCGTGAAGGCGTGGCGCTCGAGCGGGTAGCTCGCCAGTTCCCAATTGTCTTTTTTGAGCTCGATCAGGCGCTGCGATAGCCTCACCGAATCCTGGTAGAACACGTTGTCGTCGATCATGCCGTGCGAGATCAGCAGGTGGCCGCGCAGATTCTGCGCGTACTCGATCGGCGACGATTTCTTGTAGGCCTCCGGATCGACGTCCGGCGTGTTCAGGATGTTCGAGGTGTACCCGTGGTTGTAGGTCGCCCAGTCGGTCACCGGCCGCAGCGCCGCCCCCGACTTGAACATCCCCGGCTCGCGCATCAACGCCATGAACGTCATGAAACCACCGTAGCTGCCGCCGTACACGCCGACGTTTTTGAGGTCGCCCTGCTGGTTCGCCACCATCCAGTTGACGCCGTCGACGTAGTCTTCCAGTTCGGGGAAGCCCATCTGGCGGTAGATCGCCGTGCGCCAGTCGCGCCCGTAGCCTTTCGAGGCGCGGTAGTCCATGTCGAGCACGACGTAGCCTTTTTCGACCAGCAGGTTGTGGAACATCTGTTCACGGAAGTACACCGGATAGCGCTTGCTGACGTTTTGCAGGTAGCCCGCGCCGTGCACGAACATCACGATCGGATATTTTTTGCCCGCCTCGAACTGCGCAGGGCGATACAGCTTGGCCGAAACCGGCGCGCCGCCGCGGCTCGACGGCACCGTCACATATTGCGGTTCGGTCCATTGGCGCGATTTGAATTCGGGCGTGCGGGTATCGGTCAGTTTGGTCACGGCGCCGCCCGCGAGCGCCACCGTGGCCAGCTGCGTCGGCATGTAGCTCGACGAGTAGTGCACCAGCAGCTTGCGCGAATCCGGCGACAAGGTGAATTGTTCGGTGCCCTCGAGCGCCGTCACTTCGCTCACCACGCCGTCGTGGGGCGACACCGCGCATACCTCGTAAGTCCCGGGATTTTTGCGGTTGCACAGAAGGTAAGCGCGGCTGTCGTCACCCGCCCACTTCACGTTCGTCGCTTCCCATTTGCCCGACGTGAGCGCGCGCGGTTTGCCGTCGGCCGTTTGCAGGTACAGGTGCGAGTAGCCGCTCGCCTCCGACAGGTACCACAGCGTGCTGTTATCGCGCAGCCAGCCGAAATCGCTGTAGTCGTCGTTGGTCCAGGCCGCGTCGGTTTGGCGGTGCACGGACTTCAGTTTGGCCTTGGCCAGGTCGACCGTCGTGATCCAGCTATCCTTGTTGTCGATCGTGCGCAGCAGCATCGCGACCTGCGTGCCGTCGCCGTTCCATGCGATCGCTTCGCCGTCGTCGCCGACGCGCACGCCGCGGTTGCCCTTGAGCGGGTCGAGCTTTTGCGCCACGCGCATCGCCGCCAGCGGGTCGGTGGCGATTCCGGGCAGGGTGTCGAGCGCGAGTTCGTGCACTTTGCGGTTGTGCAGGTCGATCAGCCTGAGCGTGTGCGGCACCGGAAAATTGCGGCCCACGCGCGTGCGCTGGTCGTCGAATTCCTCGTAGCCCGATTCGGTCACGTAACGCGGCATTTTGCCCACCCGCCCCTTGTCGCCCGCCTTGGGCGCGGTCGCCACGAGCAGCCATTTGCCGTCCGGCGAGAGCGCGCTCGCATCGATGTCGATTTTTTCGCCAAGGTAGATCGGCGCCGGCGCGCGCGTCGGGTCGGCCAGGCGTTCCTGCTCGGCGCGCGCGCGGTTCGCGTCGCGGTCGTCCTTTTGCCGCTGCAGTGTGGTCATCAGGCGCAGCTGCATGGTGCGCATCGCGTCGGCTTCGGGCGCCGCCGCCGGGTCCTTCGCCGCGCGCGGCAGCGCCACCGGCGAGACCAGCCGGTCGGCGCGGTTCCAACTGAACCAGTCGTGCGCGACGCGGTACTGCACGCTGCGGCCGTCGGCCGAATACTGGGGCGACGCCAGCTCCTTCGCGCCGCGGCTTATCTGGGTCAGGGCGCCGCTTTTGAGGTCGCGCTCGAACAGGTCGCCGTTGCGCAGCAGCAGGCTGCGCGTGCGCTCGCGGTTGTAGACCACCATCGCCGAGTCGAGCCCGCCCAGCTCGATGTCGCCCACCAGCCGCGGCTTGCCGGGAATCGCTTCGTAGGTGTCGCGCAATGGCGAGCCCGCGCGTTTTTGCTTGTAAAACACCCGCTTGCCGTCCCAGCTCCACCACGCGCTTTCGACGGGTGTGCCGATCCAGTCGGGATGGGCCATCGCCTGTTCAAGGCTGATCGGGGTGGCGGCGGTCGCGGGCAGCGCGAGCAGGGCGGCGAGCATGGGAAGGGCAAGTAGTCGCATCGTGGGCTATTCGAGTTGGGATGGGAAAGCGGCGGGCGCCGGGAGTTGCAAGAGGGCATTCTAGCGCAGCTATCGCGCGGGCGCGAGCGGCAGTTGGCGGCGCCCAAGAGCCCGTAAATACGGGCGCGCTTGCAAGTCCTAACGCTTTGCTTTTCAATATCGTTTGCTTTCCAACTTGGCAGCCGGCATGATGAATCCGTCGAAATTGAATGCGCCATATATGCATGCCGAAACGGTCACGATCGTCCTGCTTCCCGGCCTGGACGGCACGGGCGCCCTGTTCGCCCCCTTCGTCGAGGCCTTGGGTCCGGGGTGCGAGGCGATCGTGGTCGCGTATCCGGCCGAATTGGCGCTCGACTACGCCGCGCTCGAGCAATTTGCGCGCGCGCGGTTGCCGGTCGGCCGCCCCTATTTCCTGCTCGGGGAATCGTTTTCGGGCCCGATTGCGATCGCCCTCGCGGCCGCGCTTCCGGACGGCCTGGTCGGGCTGGTGCTTTCGTGCACGTTCGCGCGCAATCCGCACCCGTACTTGGCGCCGTTCAAGTCGGTGATCGGCCTGCTGCCGGTCAAGAGCGAAGCGGCCGGCGCGATGTTGATGCCGCTTCTGTTCGGCCGCCACGGCAGCGTAGAGGCGCACTCGGCCCTGCGGCAGTCACTGAAACGGGTCGCTGCGGCAACCTTGCGCAGGCGCGTGCGCAGCGTGCTTGAAGTCGATACGACGGCGCGCTTCGCCGGCTTGCACCTGCCGATGCTGTACCTGCAGGCGTCCCGGGACCGCATCGTCTTTGCCCGCTCCGGCGCCCAGTTGGCGCGCTTGGCGCCGGCGATGACGGTGGTGTCGCTCGACGGGCCGCACATGTTGTTGCAGGCGCTGCCCGCCGAGGCGGCGCGGGAGGTCGGGCAGTTCATGCGCCGCGTGCTGCACGACGCCGGCCGGTAAGGTCGCGCGCATCAGTTGCCGGTGATCCCGATCAGGTGGAAACCGTTCTGGGTGTCGCTGCAAGTCATCAAGGGCACGCCGGGAAATTTGTACACGCCCCAACACCCGGCCATGTCGGGACCGGTGAGTGCGCTGGTGTCGACCCGGGCGACGACCCGCGGCACGGCGGGGTTGCTCAGGTCGACCACGGCGGCCCCTTCCGTGTAGTGGCTCAGGTACGCGGTGCGCCCCTCCATGACCACGTTGTGCGGCGTGCCCGTGCCGATCTTGAAGCTTGAGAGCAAGGTGGGCACGGCGTTGCCGTTGAGCTGCCACACCCTGGCCGGAAGGCCGAGTGGAATTTCCTCGGTGGTGACGACGAAACTGCCGTCGCCGCTGGGCCAGATGTTGTGGGCGAAATGCCCCGGCTCGACGGACCAGCGCACCACCAGCGTTGGCGCCGCCGGGTTTTCCACGTTCCAGATCGAATAGCCGGCCGCGGTCCCCTCGGCGACATACGCGAAGTTGCCCACGGCGGTCATGTCGTGCACGCTCTTGCCCTTGTTGAACGTGCTCACATAGGTCGGGTTCTCGGGGTCGGGTTTGAGGTCCCAGATCTCGATCGAGCCCTGGTTGGGGCCGCCGACCGGGTGGTGCATGTGCATGGTCTGGGTGTGCAGGTGGCCGTTACCGAAGCGTTGCAGGTACAGCAGGCCGCGCGCGGTGTCGATGTCGACCGCATGGGCCGGCAGTTCGCCATCGTGCGCGATCACGCTGCGCACGAAACGCACCGAGTTCGGCAGGCCGGACAGGTCGAGGATCATGATGCCGGCACGCACGTTAGTGTGCTCCGACACGATATAGGCGTGCTGGCCATAGACCCGCATTTCGCGCCAGTACACGTCGGGACTGTTGGTGTTGGTGGGACCGTCGATCTCGTCGACCACGCGCGGGCTGGCCGTGTTGCTCAGGTCCAGCACCAGCACCCCTTTGGCCGTACCCATGATCGCATAGCGCTTGCCGTCCGGGGCGGTGTAACCCCAGGTGCCGGCGACGCCGGTGCGCGCGACTTTGCCGAGCACGGCGCCGCCAAAATCACCGTTCGCCGGTGCCGGCGCCGACGTTGGCGCCGGGCCGCCGGAGCCGCCACCGCCGCAGGCGGCAAGGGCGAAGGCGCACGCGGCAATCGCCGCCCCGCGTTGCAAAAGGCGCGGGCGGGCATGGCCGCTACTGGTTTTGAAGATCGGCATAGTCACCTTGGGGAGAGGCAGACGCCCGTGCGCTGCAGTGTTTAAATGATACGCCAGTTACCTTCGGGAATCTACTTGTGTCTGTTTTCGTCGGTTTAAAACCGCAGGTACCGCTTATAATTTTTGGTCATCTACCAAACCCGATACTAGTTCCCATAAAATAAATTTCACAGAAAATGCGCAGGAGTTCAACTTGCCTTGGTTTCCCATTGTCGCCGACCACATTGACGCGGTTGAAGCGCAACTCGGCATCGCCTTGCCGCAGACGTATAAAGGCGTTCTGCTCGAACCACGCGTGGCGGCCATCCTGTCCGACCGGCTTTTGGGTGCCTTCGAGCCTGACTATTCGATGGCAGATTTCGCGGGAATGACCCGCGTCTTACGCGACGCGCATCCGGAATTCCCGCGCGATGCTGTGGTCGCTTTTTGTGGACAATTCGAGCAAGGCGTGGTCCGTCTGGATTGGGGATATTGGCGTTTTTGGTTACCAGAGAAGAATCATCCGGAGCGCCTGGGCGATACACTGTTTTGCTGGAACCTCGTGAAGCGGAAAAAAAACCGCGACGCGTCCACCCTTGAGTGGCTTACTTCTTACGTTCAAATCGTCGATGGGGACGACTCGACCTTGTTGCACGAACTTGGCTACGCGGCGCCGATGCCGGTGCCCGAGCTGCCTATGGTCAATCCCCTGCCATGCCCGGCGGATTTGCTGGCGCAACTGTCCCTGCGCGGACCCGCGCTGGCCGGCCAATTGTGTGATCTGGCCGACAGCTGGTTGCCGTGCGCGCAGATGAAGGTTCAGGGAAACTGTCTGTGCCCGCGCGACTTGGGACAGGAGCCGTCCACGCGCGCCGGCGAGTCCGTCAAGGTCGGCCCGGGGGTGTACGAGGTGAGCGTGCGCTTGTGCCAGTCAGGCATGGGCGAATGGCCGATCGTGCACTCGGTGCGGGTATTGTTGAAGGACGCGGCGGTTGACGAGCGCACCGCCGCGTTCACGGTCGATGTCGACATGGCCGCGGTTTGCGTCTTCGACCGCCAGGCGCTTCTCAGGCAAGTGCCCGTCGATGGACGCGATGACGCGCTGTCGGCCATGAGCGACATTGCGGAAAAGCCTTGCCTGGCCGTGATCGGGAAAAACGCGCAGGCGCTGATCGTGGCGAGCGGCGACGGCACATACCCCGTGTTCCGCCTGGCCGCCGCCGGTGTGGGCGTCGGTCTCGAGATTGTTTTTGTCGCGGGGGATTAGCGCGCGTGCTGGCGCGTGGATACCTCCTGTAACACTTCTTACCGGCACAGCCTGTTTGTCCGGAGGATTGTCGGGTTTAATGCATTGTGGGCGAAGAAAACAGATCTCGTTCATGTCCCTGCAGAGGAGTCTCTACAGGAGCTTACGTACCGGTTCTATTTTATCCCAGGAGCTCATATGCTCAAGAAAGCCATCGTATTCGCAGTCGCTGCCGCTTGCCTTACCTCCGGCGCAGCATTCGCCCAATCGGCCGATTACGGCAACGACGGCGTTCAGCGTGTTGAGCGCCACGATGACCAGAACCGGTATGACCGCCAGTCGCACTACCGCGGCGAGCGCACCACGAACAACCACTATACCGGCGAGCGCAACTACCATAACCGCGACCGCGACTATCGCAACCGCGACGGCTACGGCCGCAGCCAGTACCGCAACCGCGGCTATGACAATCGCCATGACGGCTATCGCAACAGCGCCTACCGCGCGCAACGTCAACAGTCCCGCCGCGGCATGCGCATGTCGCAGTACCACCAGAACGACTACTACGTGGTGAGCGACTATCGCCGTCACCGTCTGCACGCGCCGCAACACGGGTATCACTGGGTGCAGTCCGGTAACGATTTCGCCTTGGTGGCGATCGCAACGGGCCTCATCGCCCAGGTGCTGTTGAATCGTTGATCTGGAGTGAAGCAAATAGGAACGCCGCCGGGCGACCGGCGGCTTTTACTATTGGCACCCCGGTGCAATGGGACCTTTCCGATCCTTACATAATCTCTCCCTGCGGCCGGATTCATCCTGCCGATTTTGTTATAAAAAATGGCGATTTTTTAGCATTTCCGCGCCGCCCCCGGTGCTACCATCGTTTCCTTAATAAAAGTGAGGACAAGCAAGATGAGCAAGATGATCGGCATGGGGATGGTGCTCGCCTCGTCGGACGAGGGCGGCGCGCGTCATACGCACAAGGCGCGGGCGGCCTGCGCGAACTTTTTCGCCGATAACGGGATCTCGCCGCCGGGCCCGCTGTTCGACAACCTCGGCGACACCTTCTACTTCGCCTAGAACACGGCCGGCCAGTTCGTCTGGGGCAACCGCCTGCTGCAGGAAGAGCATGGCCTGGCCGACGCACAGGACATCATCGGCTGCTGCGACCACGATTTCTTCAGGCCCGACATCGCCGACCGCATCCGCGCCGACGACCTTGAGGTGATGGAAAGCGGCGTCACCGTCAAGAACAAGCTCGAAGTCATCGGCGGCGCCAACGGCGCGCTGATCTGGCTGTTCACCACCAAGGCGGCGCTGCGCAACCGCGAAGGCGAAGTCATCGGCCTCGAAGGCTTCAGCCGCGACGCCCAGCGTTCCGAGGACATGATCGCGCCATTCCACGAATTCCGCGCCTGCATAGAATATCTGCAAGAACACCTCAAAGACGACATCAGCATCAGCGACCTGGCCGACCTGTCGTGCATGTCGCTGTCGACTTTCGAGCGCAAGTTCAAGCAGCATTTCTCGCGCACGCCCAAGCAGTACATCTTGCACATGAAGGTGCACGAGGCGTGTCGCCTGCTGCCGGCGACCCAGAGCATCGCGCGGGTGGCGGTCGAGACGGGTTTCGGCGGGCAGAGCTACTTCACCAAGCAATTTCGCAGTGTGGTGGGCATCACGCCCAAGCAGTACCAGCGCTCGCTCATCGCGGCGGGCCGGCGCGAAACGCGTTTTTCCTGAACCCTTCGCCGCGATTTTTCGCCGCGCCCAGTCGATCAAACGTCACGTGGGAGTCGTAGTCATGTTCGAACCAAAAAATGGGGAAAGTGCCGCCGGGGGCACGCCGGTCATGTCGCGCCGCAACGCTTTGCTCAGCATCGCCGCGCTGTGCGGCCTGGCGATGACGGGCGATGTGCTTGCCGCCGTGTCCAAGGCGAAGGCGAAGGGGCCGTATGCGCCGGTGTTCCTGACCCCGGCTTCGCTCAAACTGACCGCGGTGCTGGCCGAGCTGACCATCCCCGCCACCGACACGCCCGGCGCATTGGCCGTCGGCGCCCACCGGACCATCGACAGCGTGCTCGGCGTGTGCTCGGGCAAAAGGGCGCAGGACCAGTTTGTCCGCGGCCTGGCGCGCATCGACGAGGCCGCCATGCTGCGGCACGGAAAAACTTCATCTCCCTCAAGCCGGCAGGGCAGGCGGAGCTGCTGCGCGCGCTCGACGCCACCAGCGCGCCCTTCACCAAGGCCGACCACGATTTCTTCATACAGTTGAAGTCGCTGACGCTGTTCGCCTACTACACGTCGGAAGCCGGCGCCACGCTCGAGCTGAACTATGTCCCTGTGCCGGGTGGCTTCAAGGGCAATGTCGCAAGCGCCACCGTCGGCCGCCGCTGGGCTTTGTAAATCATTTCGCGCAACAGGGGACACCATGGAACAAGTTTCATCGGCTTATATCAAGAGAAGCAGCGAACCGTTCGACGCGATCGTGGTCGGCTCGGGCATCACCGGCGGCTGGGCGGCAAAGGAACTGTGCGAGCGCGGCCTGCGCACCCTGATGGTCGAGCGCGGCCGTCCGGTCGAGCACCGCACCGACTATGTCACCGAGGGCGTGGACGCGTGGAACATGCCCAACCGCGGCCGCATGGACGCCAAGGTGGTCGAGGAGCAGTTCCACGTGCAGAGCAAGTGCTACGCCTTCAGCGACTACACCAAGCAGTTTTTCAACAACGACCGGGACATGCCCTACAGCACGCCGGAGAACCGTCCGTTCAACTGGATCCGCGGCAACCAGGTCGGTGGCAAGTCGCTGACCTGGGCGCGCCAGTCGCACCGCTGGGGCCCGCTCGATTTCGAGTCGAATGCCAAGGACGGCCACGGCGTGGACTGGCCGATCCGCTATGACGACCTGGCGCCGTGGTACTCCCACGTGGAGCGCCACGCGGGCATCAGCGGCTCCCGGGAAAACATGGATATCCTGCCCGACAGCAAATTCCTGGAGGCGTTTGAATTCAACAATGTCGAAAAAGCGTTCAAGAAAAAATTCGACCCCGCCTTCGCGCCGGCGCGGATGATCATGGGGCGCTGCGCCCACTTGTCCAAGCCGACCGACGCGCATTTGGCGCAGGGCCGGCTGCCCTGCCAGGCGCGCAACGCGTGCGAACGCGGGTGCTCGTTCGGGGCGTATTTTTCGACCCAGAGTTCGACCCTGCCGGCCGCCCTCAAGACCGGGCGCCTGCGCATCGCCACCAACGCCATCGTGCACAGCGCGATCTACGATCCCAAGACCAACCGCGCCACCGGCGTGCGGGTGATCGACAACGAGACCATGGAGACGCGCTAGTATTTCGCCAAGGTCGTCTTCCTGTGCGCCTCGACGCTCGGCTCGACACAGGTGCTGCTCAACTCGACCTCGGCCGCGTTTCCGACCGGGATCGGCAATTCGTCGGGCGTGCTGGGCCATTACCAGATGGACCACGTGTTCGGCGCCGGCGCCGTCGGCCGGGTCGAGGGCTTCGAGGACGACTATTATTTGGGGCGCCGTCCAACAGCGCCGTACATCCCGCGTTTTCGCAACCTGGTCGACCAGCTTCCGAAGTTTTTGCGCGGTTACTCGCTGGCCGGCGGCGCCGAGCGCGAAGGTTACGGGGCCGAGGCGGACACGCCCGGTTTCGGCAAGCAGTACAAGGCCCTGATCCGCAAGCCGGGTCCGTGGATTTTCAAGCTGCATGGCCAGGGCGAGATGCTACCCCGCTACGACAACATGGTCAGCCTGCATCCGACCAAAAAGGACAAATGGGGCATGCCGCAACTGCACATCGACTGCACGTTCAGCGACAACGAACTGAGCATGCGCGAGGACATCGCCGATAGCGCCGCCCAGATCCTCGAGGCGCTCGGCGCCAAGGATGTGGTGCGGCGCGTGTCGTCCCCCGAGCAGTACCCGCCCGGCCTGGCGATCCACGAGATGGGCACGGCGCGCATGGGAAGCGACCCCAAGACCTCGATGCTCAATGGCTTCAACCAGTCGCACGACGTGCCGAACCTGTTCGTGACCGACGGCGCCTGCATGGCGTCGTCGGCCTGGAAAAACCCCTCGCTCACTTTCATGGCGCTCACCGCCCGCGCCTGCGACTACGCGGCCGGGCAAATCAAACTTGGCAAACTCTGAGGAAGGCACCGCATGATGAACCCGCACTACATTAAACACCCGGTACTGCTGCTCGCTTGCCTGCTGGGCGTGGGCTGCGCCTCGGCGCCGGCCGTGCCCGAGGCGCCGCGCTACGGCGTGCAACTATGGTCCGTCAAAGACGAGATCAAGACCGATTTCGAGGGCACGCTCACCAGGCTGGCCAAGCTCGGCTTCGAAGGCGTCGAGTTCGCGGGCCATTTCGGCCGCTTCGGCAACGATCCGGCCGGCCTGAAAGCCTTCCTCGACAAATCGGGCCTGCGCTGCACCAGCGCCCACGTCGGGCTCGACCTGTTCGCCCCCGCCAAATTCTACGCCACGACCAGGTTCTACAAGACGCTCGGCTGCATGGACCTGATCGTCCCGGCCGACCGGCGCGCGTTCACCGCAGCGGGCAGCCCGCAGGTGGCCCGCGAACTGGCCGCATTGTCGGCCAAGCTCGCGCCGCTGGGCATGCGCACCGGTTACCACAACCATGCCGAGGAGATGGCGGGCGCGGTTGGCGAAACCCCGTGGGACATCCTGGCCAGGGGCACGCCGCAGGACGCCATCTTGCAGCAGGACGTGGGCTGGACCACGCAGGCGGGCAAGGACCCGGTCGCCTATGTGCGCCGCTATCCGGGACGCTCGATCAGCATGCACTACAAGGCCAAGTTCGCGCCCGGCACCAGCGGCACGCCGATCATCGGCCAGGACCGCACCGATTGGGTCGGGCTCACGCTGGCCGCGCGCAGCGTTGGCGGCACCGTGTGGATGATCGTCGAGCAGGAGGAGTATCCCAACGGGATGGGCCAGGTCGAGTCGGTCGCCGCCTCCCTGCGCGGCCTGAAGGCCGAGCTGGCCAAAATGCCCGCGAAATGACGCCATGAGCCTCTCCGTCCGCTTCGAGCGCATCGTCAAGGAATTTGGCCCCGTGCGCGTGCTGCACGGCGTCGACTTCGCGCTCGAGCCCGGGCGCGTGGTCGGCCTGCTGGGGGAGAACGGCGCCGGCAAATCGACGCTGATGAAAATCCTGGCCGGCTACGAGCGGCCCACGGGCGGCGCGCTGCTGGTCGACGGGGTGGCGCGCCACTTCGCCGACGCGCGCGACGCCGAGGCGCTGGGCATCGCGCTGATCGACCAGGAATTCAATCTCGCCGAAGACCTGACGATCACCCAGAACATTTTTCTGGGCCACGTGAAAAGGAACGGCTGGATGCTCGACCGGAAAGCCATGCGCGCCGCCGCCGCGCTCTGCCTCGAACAGGTTGGCCTGGCCGTCAGCCCCGACACGACGGTGGCCGAACTGATCGTCGCCGAAAAGCAGCTGGTCGAAATCGCCAAAGCCCTGTCGCGCAATGCGCGCCTGTTGATCATGGACGAGCCGACCGCCAGCCTGTCGGCGGGGGAAACGCACAAGCTGTTCGCGCTCATGGCGCGCCTGAAGTCGCAGGGCGCGACCATCATCTACATCTCGCACAAGCTCGATGAGATGGAGGCGAACACGGATGAGGTGGTGGTCATGCGCGACGGCCTGTTCGTCACGCGCGCGCCCACCGCCGACATCAACCGGCGCCAGATGGCCAACCTGATGGTCGGGCGCGACGTGTCCGACATGTTCCAGCCGAAGGCGCTGGCGGCGCCGGACGCGCCGGTGCTGTTCAAAGTGAGCGGCCTCGAGGTGCCGGGCTGGGTGCACGGCCTTGGTTTCGAGGTGCGGGCCGGCGAAATCCTCGGCTTCGGTGGCCTGGTCGGCGCCGGGCGCACCGAGGCGTTCGAGGCGCTGATAGGCCTGCGCGCAAGGACGGCCGGCGCGATCGAGATCGACGGCGCCCCGGTCGACCTGCGCAGCCCGCGCCAGGCCATGCTGCATGGCGTGACCTACCTGAGCGAAGACCGCAAAGGCAAAGGCCTGCACGTTGACCTTGGCCTGCGCGAAAACCTCACCATGATGACGCTCGAGCGCGACGCCAAGCCGTGGCTCGACATCAAGGCCGGACGCGCCGCGCTGGCCAGGGCGATCGCCGACTTCGGCATCCGCCTGCGCGACCCCGAATGCGCCGCGCGCTCGCTCTCCGGCGGCAACCAGCAAAAGCTGGCGCTGGCCAAATACCTGCGCTCCGACCCGCGCGTGATCGTGCTCGACGAGCCGACCCGCGGCGTCGACGTCGGCGCCAAGCGCGACATTTACCTACTGATCCACCAACTGGCGGCGCAGGGCAGGGCGGTGATCGTCATCTCGTCCGAACTGATTGAACTGATCGGCCTGTGCCACCGCGTCGCCGTGCTGCGCGGCGGCCGGCTGCGAGCCATGCTCGCCAGCGCCGACCTCACCGAAGAAGAATTGATAGCCCATGCAACCGACACCCACCACTAAAGCGGCGCATTCGTGGCCATCCCTGGACCGGCTCAAGGGCTTCGGTCCGCTTGTCGCGCTGGTCCTGCTGTGCATCGCCGGCGCCCTGCTCAACCCGGACTTCGCCACCTTCGACAATATGATGAACGTGCTCACGCGCACCGCCTTCATCGGCATCATCGCGGTCGGCATGACGTTCGTGATCGTCTCCGGCGGCATCGACCTGTCGGTCGGCTCGATGGCCGCGCTGATCGCCGGCGCCATGATCGTGCTGATGAACCACGCCGGCGCGGCCTCGCTCGCGCCGATACCGACCGTGGCGCTGGGCATCGCGCTGGCGCTGGTGCTGGGCGCCGTGTTTGGCGGCGCGCACGGCTTCCTGATCACGCACGGGCGCATCGAGCCGTTCATCGTCACCCTCGGCACGCTGGGCATTTTCCGCGCGGTGCTGACCTACCTGGCCGACGGCGGCGCGCTCACCCTCGAGAGCGAACTGTCCGACACCTATAGCCCGGTCTACTACCACAGCATCGCGGCGGTGCCGGTCCCGGTCTGGGTATTCCTGCTGGTGGCGGTCGGCGGCGTGGTCATTTTGAACCGCACCGCCTTCGGCCAACATGTGCAGGCGATCGGCTCGAACGAGCAGGTGGCGCGCTACGCGGCGATCCGGGTCGACCGCGTCAAGGTGCTGACCTACCTTCTGCTTGGCGTGTGCGTGGCGATCGCCACCATTTTGTACGTGCCTCGGCTCGGCTCGGCCACCCCGACCACCGGCATCCTGTGGGAGCTCGAGGCGATTGCCGCGGTCGTCGTCGGCGGCACCTCGCTCAAGGGCGGCTCTGGCCGCATCATGGGCACCGTCGTCGGCGCGATCTTGCTGTCGGTGATCGGCAATATCCTCAATCTCACCAGCATTATCAGTGTCCACCTCAACGCCGCAGTGCAGGGCGTTGTCATCATCGGCGTCGCCTACCTGCAGCGCGGGCGCCGCTAGTGCCGTCTCATTCAAGGAGAACAATATGAACCACCTGACCCGAATCACCGCAGCCTGCCTGCTCGCCCTCGGCGCCTTGTCGGCCCACGCGGCCGAAAAAGTCGTGCTCGGCGTCGCCATTCCGACCGCGACGCACAGCTTCACCGGCGGCATCGTCTGGTGGGCCAACAAAGCCAAGCAGGAGCTCGAAGCGGCCCACCCGAACCTCAAAGTCATCGTCAAAACAGCGGCCAGCGCGCCGGACCAGGCCAACCAGCTGCAAGACCTGCTGGTCGTGAACAAGATCAACACGCTGGTCATCTTCCCGCTCGAATCGGCCTCGCTGACGCAGCCCGTCAACCAGCTCAAGAAAAAGGGCGTCTACGTGACCGTGGTCGACCGCGGCCTGACCAACGTGAACGCGCAGAACGCCTACATCGCCGGCGACAACACCGCCTTTGGCCGCCTGCCGGCCGAGCACCTTGGCAGGCAGTTGGGCGGGAAGGGCAATATCGTGATCCTGCGCGGCATGCCGAGCACGCTCGACAACGAGCGTGTCAACGCCTTCAACGCCGCGCTCAAGGCCACGCCGGGCATCAAGGTGCTCGACACCAAATTCGGCAACTGGAACCGTGACGACGCCTTCAAGGTGATGCAGGACTACCTGACCCGCTTCAAGCAGATCGACGCGGTGTGGGCGGCCGACGACGACATGGCGATCGGCGTGCTCAAGGCGATCGAGCAGGCCAAGCGCACCGACATCAAGGAGGTGTTTGGCGGCGCGGGCGCGAAGGGCGCGGTCAAAAAGATCATGGATGGCGACAAGCTGGTGCAGGCCAATGTGTCCTACTCGCCCAAGTTCATCTACGACGCCATCAAGATGACCGCTGCGGCGCGCCTGAACGGCAAGGTGCTGCCGGCCAAGACCATCATCCCGTCGGTGCTGATCACACGCGCGAACGCCAGCAAGTTCTACTTCCCGGATTCGCCGTACTAAAAGGACTCGAATGAAGACGATCAAGGGGCCAGCCATTTTCCTGGCCCAATTCATGGGGCCCGAGGTGCCGTTCAACAGCCTCGCCGGCCTCGCCGGCTGGGCCGCGGAACTGGGCTACAAGGCGATCCAGCTGCCGTGCGACCCGCGCCTGTTCGACCTAGAGATCGCCGCCGGCAGCCAGGGCTACTGCGACGATGTCGCGGGCACGCTGGCCGCGCACGGCCTGCAGGTGAGCGAGTTGTCCACGCACCTGCAGGGGCAGCTGGTGGCCGTGCACCCGGCCTACGACACGCTGTTCGACGGCTTCGCTCCGGCCCACCTGCGCGGCGACCCTGGGCGGCGCCGGGAGTGGGCCGCCGGCCAGCTGCACAAGGCGGCCATCGCCTCGCGCCGGCTCGGCCTGAAGGCGCACGCCACTTTTTCGGGCGCGCTCGCGTGGCCCTACCTGTATCCATGGCCGCAGCGTCCCGCCGGCCTGGTCGAAGAGGCGTTCGCCGAACTGGGAAGGCGCTGGCTGCCGATCCTCGACGCGTTCGACGAGCAAGGCGTCGACGTGTGCTACGAGCTGCACCCGGGCGAGGACCTGCACGGCGGCACCAGCTTCGAACGCTTCCTCGAATCCGTGTGCGGCCATCGCCGCGCCAACATCCTGTACGACCCGAGCCACTTCGTGCTGCAGCAGCTCGACTATCTCGACTTCATCGACATCTACCACGAGCGGATCAAGGCGTTCCACGTCAAGGATGCGGAGTTCCGCCCGAACGGCCGGCAGGGCGTCTACGGCGGCTACTCCAGCTGGCAGGACCGGGCCGGGCGTTTCCGCTCGCTGGGCGACGGCCAGATCGATTTTGGCGCCATTTTCTCCAAACTGGCGCAGTACGACTTCGATGGCTGGGCGGTGCTGGAATGGGAGTGCTGCCTCAAGCATCCCGAGGCCGGCGCGCGCGAGGGAGCGCAATTCATCGGCAAGCACATCATCCCGGTGGCGCAACGCGCCTTTGACGATTTTGCCGGCAGCGGCGCAAACCTTGAACAGATCCGCGGCCTGATGGGCTTCGCAACAACGGAGTAACAAACTATGACGACCCCACATCGACGCCTAAGGCTTGGGATGGTTGGCGGTGGCGACGGGGCGTTCATTGGTGCCGTCCACCGCATCGCCGCGCGGCTCGACGATTGCTACGAGCTGGTGGCGGGAGCGCTGTCGAGCCAGCCGGCGCGGGCCGCGGCCAGCGCCGCCGGCATCCGCCTCGCGCCCGAGCGCAGCTACGCCGACTATGCCGAAATGGCGCGCTGCGAAGCGGCCCGGCCCGACGGCATCGACGTCGTCGCCATCGTCACGCCGAACTACCTTCACGCGCCGGTCGCCACGGCATTCCTCGAACAGGGCATCCACGTCATCTGCGACAAACCCTTGGCGATCACGCTGGCCGAAGGCGAGGCGCTGGCGGCGCTGGCACTGTCGAAGCGGCGCGTGTTCGCGCTGACCCATGTCTACGCGGGCTACCCGATGGTGCGCCACGCGCGCGCGATGGTGGCGGCGGGCGACATCGGCGAGGTGCGCCTGGTGCACGTCGAGTACGCGCAGGATTGGCTGGCCGAGGCGGCCAACCAGGGCGCGGACTACCAGAAGAACAACTGGCACAACGACCCTCTGCGCGCCGGCGCGGCCGGCTGCCTGGGCGACATCGGCAGCCATGCGTATCACCTCGCCGCGTTTGTCAGCGGCATGCAGCCGGACCAGGTGCTCGACGACCATGTGCAGGTCATGCTGCGCTACCCGAACGGCGCGCGCGGCATGCTGTGGTCGAGCCAGATGGCGACCGGCTGCGAAAACGCGCTGCGCCTGCGGGTGTACGGCAGCAAGGCGAGCCTGGCGTTTGACCAGGAAAACCCGAACCAGCTGTGGATGACGCCACAGGGCGGCACGGCCCAGCGCCTGACGCGCGGGCGGGTGCGGGGCTCGGCGGCGGAGGCGGTGACGCGGGTGCCTTCGGGCCATCCCGAAGGCTATCTCGAAGCGTTTGCGCAGCTGTACCGCGATGCCGCGGCCCAGATCATCGCGGTGGAGACGGGCCAAGCCATGCAGTCGCACGCGCTCGACATGCCTGACGTCGGCGATGGCGTGGCCGGCTTGCGCTTCATGGATGCGGTGCTTGAAAGCGATCGGCGCGGGTCGAGTTGGGTGGCGCTGCGGGCTTGAGCGGCCGCCAATCGTGGCGCCCGTGTTTGGTCGTGGTGGGAGGATTCGAACCTCCGGCTTTCGATTCCGGATAAAGAACGGCAATCAAGATACCGCAGCGCCGCAGGGCTGGTTGGAAATCCAAGCGCGGGTATTCTATTGATAAGGTTCGGCAGCGCAATTTCAAACTGTGCATACCAAACTTTGGAAGGCGCATGACTGCATGTTCTGCATGGGTCCCCGCTTTCGCGGGAATGACGTGATTTTTCCCCGCCAAAAGAGAACATGCGCCCGTCGGCTTCCCAGCCGGACACCCGATTTTTCCTGTTTGCCAGTATCCTGGCCCTTGCAACTCACGACAACCCAACATTGAAGAACGGAACAATATCGACGGGCGCGGGGGCGGCCGGAGGGAGGGGTGGTCGGGGTGCGAGGATTCGAACCTCCGGACTCTGCGTCCCGAACGCAGCGCTCTACCAGGCTGAGCCACACCCCGTCGCCGCACTGCGGCTTAGGGGATAGTTAAGCAGGCCTAGTGGGTGCGGTCAACCGCGAACGCGCAGAGCTGGAGCAAACTCTGTTTATATAGGCTGTCCGGCAGGCCAGAAATGGCGTCGGCCGCGCGCTGTGCGGCAATTTCCGCCTCGCGCCGCGTGTAGTCGAGCGCGCCGCCGGTGGTGATGGCCGCCAAAATGGCGTCGAAGTGCTGCTCGTCGCCCTGCTCGATGCAGGCGCGCACAAGCTCGCGCTGTTCGGGCGTGCCGTTCTCCATCAGGTAGATCAAGGGCAGGGTAGGCTTGCCTTCGCGCAGGTCGTCGCCGACGTTCTTGCCGATCTCGGTCGCGTCGCCGGCGTAGTCGAGCACGTCGTCGATGAGCTGGAACGCGGTCCCGAGCGAGCGGCCGTATTCGCCGGCCGCGTCGACCTCGGCGGCGCTGGCGCCGGAGATGAGCGCGCCTAGCTGGGCCGCAGCCTCGAACAGCTTCGCCGTTTTCGAGCGGATCACATTCAGGTAGCTTTCCTGGCTCACGTCGGGGTTGTGCATGTTGAGCAGCTGCAGCACTTCACCCTCGGCGATCACATTGGTCGCGTCCGACAAGATCTGCATGACCCGCATATTGTCCAGGCCGACCATCATCTGGAACGCGCGCGAGTACAAAAAGTCGCCCACCAGCACCGAGGCGGCGTTGCCGAACAGGGCGTTGGCGGTGGCGCGCCCGCGCCGCATCGACGATTCGTCGACGACGTCGTCGTGCAGCAGCGTGGCCGTGTGGATGAATTCAACGACCGCGGCCAGCTCGTGGTGGGCGCTGCCCTTGTAACCATAGGCGTTGGCCACCAGCAGCACCAGCACGGGGCGGATGCGCTTGCCGCCGGCGCTGATGATGTACTCGGCGATCTGGTTGACGAGGGTGACCTCGGAATGGAGCCGCTGCCGGATGACCACATTGACTGCGTCCATGTCGGAGGCAATCGATTCTGCGATGTTGACTTTTGGAGCGTGTAAGATAGCGGCTGACAAGGCTGACCTGCAATGGACGTTGGGTGCGCCGATTATACGACATGCCCGCGCCATCCGTCGTCCCGGCCGCCCCGGCGCCGCCCCGTTCACCCATGCCGCAAGGTTGTCGTTGTGCACATACCACGAACAAGCGGCCTTGTGCGCACGTTTTGACGGAAAAATTTATTCCATGTATAATCACAGGTTCCCCAAGTCGCGTGCACGTCCTGCGTGCGTCCGGCAGGGGGAGATTCTTTTAACATTTGATGAGGTTTCCTATCATGTACGCGGTCATAAAAACCGGTGGCAAACAATACAAAGTTGTCGCTGGCGAAAAACTTAAAGTAGAACAGATACCGGCAGACATTGGTTCCGAACTCACCATCGATCAAGTTCTCGCAGTAGGCGCGGGCGACACCATCAAGTTTGGTGCGCCATTGGTCGAAGGTGCAACGGTGCTGGTTACTGTTGTGGCACACGGTCGTCACGATAAGGTGAAGATTTTCAAGATGCGTCGTCGTAAGCACTACCAAAAGCATCAGGGACATCGTCAGAATTACACCGAAATCCAAATCGTATCGATCAACGGCTAATCGCTGTTTGCCCGATTAATCAGCTATCAAGGAGTATTTAAATGGCACATAAAAAAGGCGGCGGCACAACGCGTAACGGTCGTGACTCAGAATCAAAGCGCCTCGGCGTTAAGGTTTATGGCGGTCAAGCGATCAATGCCGGCGGCATCATCATTCGTCAACGCGGCACGCCAGTGCGCGCCGGCGAAGGCGTTGGCTGCGGCAAGGACCACACCCTGTTTGCGCTCATCCCAGGCAAGGTCAAGTTCATCGTCAAGGGCCCACAGTCGCACCAGTTCGTGACCGTGGTACCTAACGAAGCGGTTGCGGCAGCAGCCTGATCGTTTCGGCGCTGAATTTCAGCGCACATTTGTAAGGCGAAAGCCCTGTGTCCCTGCAGGGAAGGGGTGTGCGCAAATATGCGCACACCGGTAAGCTGGCACATTGCTTTGCAATGCGAATCCCCTGCATACCCTTCCATCGAAAGGCTCTGCCAACGGTAGGGCCTTTTTAGTTTTTAGAGCGGCAAAATTATGAAGTTTATCGACGAAGCAAAAATCGAAGTGATCGCCGGCGACGGCGGCAACGGCTGCGCCTCGTTCTGCCGGGAGAAATTCCGGCCTTTCGGCGGACCCGACGGCGGCGACGGCGGCAAGGGTGGTTCCATCTTCGCGGTGGCGGATCGCAATATCAACACATTGGTCGATTTCCGCTACTCCAAGATGCACAAAGCCCGCGACGGCGAACCCGGCCGCGGCGCCGACTGCTATGGCAAGGGCGCGGACGACATCATGATGCGCATGCCGGTCGGCACTTTGATCGTCGATAACAACAACGGCGAGATCATCGCCGACCTGACCGAGCACGGCCAGGTGGAGTTGCTCGCCAAGGGCGGCGAGGGCGGATGGGGCAACATCCATTTCAAGTCCTCGACCAACCGCGCGCCGCGCCAAAAGGGCGAGGGCAAAGAGGGCGAACGGCGCGAACTGCGCCTCGAGCTCAAGGTGCTGGCCGACGTCGGCCTGCTCGGCATGCCAAACGCGGGCAAGTCGACCTTCATCACGGCGGTGTCGAACGCGCGCCCGAAGATCGCCGACTATCCGTTCACGACCCTGCACCCGAACCTCGGCGTGGTGCGCGTCTCGCACGAGAAGAGCTTTGTGATCGCCGATATTCCCGGCTTGATCGAAGGCGCCTCCGAAGGCGCGGGCTTGGGCCACCAGTTCCTGCGCCACCTGCAGCGCACCGGCCTGCTGCTCCATATCGTCGACATGGCGCCGTTCGAGTCGGGCGTCGATCCGGTCAAGGAAGCCAAGGCGCTAATCAAGGAGCTGCAAAAGTACGACGAGGCGCTGGTCGACAAGCCGCGCTGGTTCGTGCTCAACAAGCTCGACGTGGTGCCCGAGGAGGACCGCAAGAAGCTGGTCAAGGATTTCGTCAAGCGCATGGCCTGGAAGGGCCCCGTGTTCGAGATTTCTGCGCTCAGCCACGACGGTTGCCCGGAGCTGGTGCACGCGATCTACAAGCACCTCGAAGAGAAGAAGGCCAGCGAATACCGTTCCGAAGAAACGCAGATGACCGAGGAAGCCCGCGGCATCGCGTCGATCGATCCGGAAGATCCGCGTTTTAAAATTCTCGACTAGTTTGAAACGCCCATGCTGAAGGCGGTGCTGCGTCAGCATCTGCTGTTCTTCGTGGCCAGCATCAGTTCGCTGGCGGCGCTGTTCGCGATGATCGACCCGGACCGGGTCGCGCGCAGCATGGGTGTGTTTATGACCGGCGTAAACGGCTACAGCCAGTTTTACGCGATGTACGTCGGCGTCCGTCTCGCTACCGCGGGGTTGGCACTGTTGGCTTCAAGGCATGGCGACCAGCCTATCCTCGGCGATATCACCGCATTGTTCGTGCTGGCGCAGCCGGCCGGCCGCCTCATCGCGGCCTTCGCCATTGGCCTGCCCCAGGGATTGTTGTTAGTCATATGCGTGATCGAACTGCTGGGTGGCCTCGCGCTGCTCGCATTGCGCCCCGCGTTCACACAGAACCGCCGCCGATGAAATCCGTCATACAAAAAGCGACCCGTATCATCATCAAGGTTGGCTCCTCGCTCGTCACCAACGACGGGCGCGGGCTCGACCACGCCGCCATCGCGCGCTGGGCCGCCCAGATCGCCGCGCTGCGCGCGCTGGGCAAGGAGGTCGTGCTGGTCAGTTCGGGCGCGGTCGCCGAGGGCATGCTGCGCCTTAAATTCGAGACCCGTCCCACCGACATCCACGAGCTGCAGGCCTGCGCCGCCGTCGGCCAGATGGGGCTCGCGCAAATCTACGAGTCGAGCTTCCGCGCGCACGGGCTGGGCACGGCGCAGGTGCTGCTCACGCACGCCGACCTGGCCGACCGCGAGCGCTACCTGAACGCGCGCTCGACCCTGACCACGCTGCTGCGATTCGGCGTGGTCCCGATCATCAACGAGAACGACACCGTCGTCACCGACGAGATCAAGTTCGGCGACAACGACACCCTCGGCGCGCTCGTCGCCAACCTGATCGAGGCCGACGCGCTGATCATCCTGACCGACCAGCATGGGCTGTTCAGCGCCGACCCGCGCAAGGATCCGGCGGCGGTGCTGATCGCGCGGTGTCAGGCCGGCGATCCGGCGCTCGAGGCCATGGCCGGCGGCGCCGGCAGCAGCATCGGGCGCGGCGGGATGCTGACCAAGATTTTGGCGGCCAAGCGCGCCGCGGCGTCGGGCGCGCACACCATCATCGCCTGGGGGCGCGACAGCGACGTGCTCACCCGGCTCGCCAACGGCGAGGCGATCGGCACCGAACTATCGGCGCAGACCGGGCGCCTGACCGCACGCAAGCAGTGGATGGCGGACCATCTGCACACCGCCGGCAAGGTGGTGATCGACGCCGGCGCGGTCCAGAAGCTGTCGAACGAAGGCAAGTCGCTGCTGCCGATCGGCGTGGTCGAGGTCAGGGGCGAGTTTGGACGCGGCGCGGTCATCACCTGCATCGCCGAGGACGGCCGGGCGCTGGCGCGCGGCTTGAGCAACTACACCAGCGCGGAGGCGCGCAGGATCATGCGCAAGCCGTCGGCGGAGATCGAATCGATTCTCGGTTTCCTCGAGGGGAAAGAGCTGATTCACCGGGATAATCTGGTCTTGCTGTAGCGCCGCGCCAGCGGGGCCGCGATCGGCAAGGCAGGGCCGCGGGCAGCTTCAAGATCGGCACCGCGGCGCTGGTCAAGGCCTCCGCGGCCGGCCGCCCAAGGCCGCCTACTGCGGCGCCGAAAATTCTTCGAATGCCGCCAAGGCGTTGGCCGAATACATCGCCGATGGCCCCCCAGGGCCTCCTCGAGTTCTGCCTTGGTGGTGCCGAGCCTGACCAGCGCCTGCACATGAAAGCCGATGCAGGCGTCGCAATGGGCCGCCACGCCCAAGGTCAGCGCGATCAGTTCCTTGGTCTTGCGGCTGAGGGCGCCGTCGCGCGTCGCGGCCCGCGCCAGCTCGCCAAACCCCTTCATCACGTCGGGAAGGTCCTCGCGCAGGGTGCCGAGTTGCTTCGACACCGATGCGGTCAATTCCTTGTATCCATTTGCAGTGTTTGCCATTCGATTTCCCCGATGGTGTGGTTTATTTTGGCTTGATGTTTTTTTTGTTTATTTTTTCGCCGCGCAAGTGCGGATCCCGAACGGCAGGTAGGCCGGGCAGGTGCCGATAATCCCGGTCGCCAGCGGAACCACGCCGATCCAGCCCCATACCCCGATCACGCCAAACAGCGTGGCCGCGATCAGGCCCAGCCCAACCAGAATCCGAATCGCGCGGTCGATACTTCCTACGTTTGCCTGCATGACTTTCCCCTTGAATGCGAGCCCGCCGCCATGGCGCATGTCGCCGGGCTTCGGAACGGGTCGTATGCATACCGTCGCACGTTCCGTGCCAGCGCGCGAGCGGGTTTTTTTTGATTAATAACAAGCACTTGCGCGCGGGCGCGCGGTGCGATGTCTGCCAATGTGGCAGCGCTGGCAGTGATTGGCAGTGATTGCCAGGATCGGCGGCGATCGGCGGGCGCCGCCACGGGCTGCTAGTCCAGGCCTTGCGCCTTCAGGCGCCGGTACAGCGTGCGCTCGCTGATGCCCAGGTGCGCTGCCAGTTCGCCGCGGGTGCCGCCGAATGTGGGGAGCGCCGCCGCCAGCGCGCCGGCGGCCGGCGGCGCGGCGCCTTGCCCGAGCGGCGCGGCGGGCAGGTGCTCGCTCCGGATCACGCCGTCGTCGGCGAACAGCCTGGCCCGTTCGAGCGCGTTGCGCAACTCGCGCACGTTGCCCGGCCAGGCGCGCCGCTGCAGCTGCGCCAGGGCGTCCGGCGCGATCGTCAACTTGCGCGTGCCGGCGCCGGCGCGCCGCAGGAACGAATCGACCAGCAAGGCGATGTCGCCGGCGCGTTCGCGCAGCGGCGGCAGCGCGATCGGAAAGACGCTGATGCGGTAATACAGGTCTTGCCGAAAACGGCCCTCGGCCATCATCTTCTCCAACGGCTTGTGGGTCGCGGCAACGAGCCGGAAATTGGCGTGCAAGGTTTCGACCCCGCCGACGCGCCGATAGGTGCCCGATTCGATCAGCCGCAGCAGCTTGACCTGCATCGCCAGCGGCACATCGCCGATCTCGTCGAGGAACAGGGTGCCGCCCTGCGCCGTCTCGACCAACCCCGGCTTGCGCGCGGCTGCGCCCGTGAAGGCGCCCTTTTCGTGGCCGAACAATTCGCTCTCGAACAGCGTTTCGGTCAGGCCCGAGCAGTCGACGACGACCAGCGGGCCGCCGGCGCGGTCGCTGGTTTCGTGCACCGCGCGCGCGAACAGCTCCTTGCCGCTGCCCGACTCGCCCAGCAACAGCACCGGCAGGGTGGACGGCGCCACCCGCCGCAGCGCCGCCAGCGCCAGGTTGAAGGCCGGCGAGCGGCCGACCAACCCCTCTTCGCTTGGACGCGCCGACGCGCCGCGCACCGTCGTGAGCCGCTCGACGTAGGCGGTGATCGCGCCGGCCGCGTCGAGGATCGGGCGCAGTTCGACCTCGACATGCTCGGGGCCGCGCGGCGTGTGGTGGATGTGCAGCACGCGCTCCGGTCCGCGCAATTGCCGTGCCTTCCTCATCGGACAGTGTTCGCCGGCCTGGTCGCAGGGCACCTCGTGGTGGTGCGAGACCTTGTAGCACTTGTGGCCGATGAATGGCTGCAAGGCGCTGCCGAACTGGCGCTGGTAGGCGCTGTTGGCGGCCAGGATGTTGTGGTCGGCGTCGAGCACTATCATCGGGTCGGGCTCGTGCTCGAGAAACGACACCAGCGACTGTATCGGCGCGGACAGGGCCGGCGGCGTGGCGGGGAGGGGCGGCCGGCCGGTCATCGTCGCTCCGGGCCCCTGGGCACGCCGTCCGGCGCCGCCATGCCCGTCGAGCGCGGCCGCCGCTGGCAGCCGCGGCGCCGGCGCCGTTCGGGCCCGGTGCCGGGCAAATGATCGGGTCCGCCGGGGCGCGCGTCAGGCGCCATGCGGCAGCCCCAGGTTCCGGTTGGCGGGCACGGCGATGTCGATCAGCCTCGGCTTGGGCAGGTCGAGCGCCGCCATCAGCGCGACAAAGTCGTCCTTGCCGCGGTTGGCCAGGCGGGCGTTGTGCCGCTTCTCCCATCCGATGCTCGACACCGACTGCCCCTTGTAGTCGTGGCCGGGCCACACGCGGGTGGCGTCGGGCAGCGCGAACAGCTTGCCGACCACGCTCTCGTGCAGCGCCGCCGCGCTGCCGCCCTGGAAGTCGGTGCGCCCGCAGCCGTCGATCAGCAAGGTGTCGCCGCTGAAGGCGTTGCCGCGCCAGAGATAGCTGACGCTGCCGGCGGTGTGGCCGGGCGTGTGCAGCACCGCGATCTGGTCGTGGGCGCCGAAGCCGATGATGTCGCCATCGCCAAGCTGCAGCTCGGCCGGGGCGATGCCGCAACCGGACGGCACGGCGGCCCGGGCGCCGGTGAGCGCGCGCAGCTTGCCGGCCGAGGTCACATGGTCGGCGTGGGCGTGGGTTTCGAGCACGTAGGCAAGCTCGAGCCCGAGCCGCGCTAGATGGGCCAGGTCGCGCTCCCAATGACGCTCGACCGGGTCGATGATGACGGCCGACTTGCCGTCGCCGGCGATCAGGATGTAGGTGAAGGTCGATGATTCGGCATCGAACAGCTGGACGGGAAGGACATTCATCGCGGGTCTCCGGAAGGGGGATGGGGAAAATGGGTGCAAAGGGCGGGGCTGCTAGCAGTCTGTCGGACTTAAAGAATCGAAGCGAAAATTCGGCTGAGCGAGGACAGATTTCGACGATTTTGAAGGTCAATAGTTATTCTATTGACCAAAAAAGCGGCGAAATATGGACCGCTCAGGCGGATTTGCAGCCGATTTCCTTTAAGTCCGACAGGCTGCTACAACACCGACTTGACGATCATGCCGACGCCGACCGCCGCCGAGACCAGCGCGAAGCCGATCTGGAGCTGGGGGCCGGCCAGCCGCGCCGACAGCATGCGCCCGCCCAGCATGCCGGCCAGCGCGCCGGCGGCGAACGGAAGCGCCACGGGCCACGCCATGCCGCCGCTGGCGGCGCTGGCGGCCACGCCGGTCACCGAGACGAGCGCGATCACCGCCAGCGAGGTCGCCACCACCGAGCGCATGGCCAGGTCGGTGTAGCGCTGCAGCGCCGGCACCATGACAAAGCCGCCGCCCACCCCGAGCAGGCCAGAGAGCAGTCCGGCGACGGTGCCAGAGAGCACCAGCGCGCGCGCGCAGGCGCTGGTCCAGACGAAGCGCCCGCTCCCGCCACGTTGGCAGGGTTGGGGCGCGGGGCCCCCGGCCGCGGGCGGCGGCGCGGGGCGGCGCGGCTGGCGCAGGGTGCGAAACGCCACCAACAGCAGGATCAGCGCGAACAGCACGCTGAGCCAGCGGTTGTCGATCCGGTGCGCCAGCCACAGGCCGAGCGGCGACAACAGCATGCCGGACCCGGCGATCAGCATGGCGGCGCGGTAGCGCACGATGCCCTCGCGCAGGCCGAGCACGGCGCCGAGCGCGGCCGCCATGCCGACCGCCAGCAGGCCGATCGGGCCGGCCTCGGCCACCCCCATGCCGATGCCGAACACCAGCAGCGGCACCGCCAGGATGCCGCCGCCGGCGCCGGTGAGCGCGAGGATGACGCCGACCACCAGTCCCAGTCCGAGCGCGGTCAGCATGGCGGCGCGCCCTTCATGCCGCCCGCCCGCGCGCCGGAAGGCGCTCGAGCAATTCGAAAATGGCCATGCCGGCGACCATGGCCGCGACGAAGATCATCGGCTTGGCGCCACCGGCGGCGAGCGAGGCCAGTGCCGGTCCCGGGCAGTAGCCGGCCAGTCCCCAGCCGGCGCCGAAGGCGACGCTGCCGAGCACCAGCCGGCGGTCGATCTCGGTGGCGCTGGGCAGGCGCATGGGGGCCCCGAGCAGCGACTTGTCGCGCCGCGACGCGAAGCCGAACGCGACCAGCCCGACCAGCACCGCGCCGCCCATGACGAAGCCGAGCGAGGGATCCCAGTTGCCGGCCAGGTCGAGGAAGCCGATGACCTTCGACGGGTCGGTCATGCCCGAGACGATCAGGCCCATGCCGAAGACCAGGCCGACCAGTAGTGCCATGATGATTTGCATGATGTGCTCCTTATTCAATGAGGTGGCGGACGATGAGGACGGTGGCGAAACCGGCCGCCATGAAGGCGCCGGTCGCCACCAGCGAGCGCGGCGACATGCGCGACAGTCCGCAGACGCCGTGGCCGCTGGTGCAGCCGGCGCCGTAGCGGGTGCCGACCCCGACCAGCAGGCCGGCCGCGACCAGCGTCGCGGTGCCGGCCTCGACCCGCACCGCAGGCAGCGGCGCGAACATGCCATAGGCGAGCGGGGCGGCGACCAGGCCGAGCAGGAAGGCGACGCGCCAGGCGCTGTCGCCCCTGGGCCATTGCAGCAGGCCGCCCAGGATGCCGCTGATGCCGGCGATGCGGCCGTTGAACAGCACGAACAGCGCCGCCGCCAACCCGATCAATGCGCCGCCAGCCGCCGAGGCCAAGGGTGTGAAATTTGTCCAGTCAATCGTCATGATGGTGCTCCCTTCGTTTGTTCACAATAAAGTTGGTGCAGCAGCGCGAGAACAGCCATCGCCCCGCCGCTGGCGATGCTGTAGAAAATCTGCCTTCCTTCGCGCCGCGTGCGCACCAGCGCTTCGTCGCGCAGCACGCCGAGCTGCTGGGACAGGGTCGGCTGCCCGATGCCGGTGGCGCCTTCGAGCCCGCCCACGCTGAGCGGGCCCCGCGTGAGCTGGCACAGCAGCAGCAGCCGGTCCGCGTTCGAGAGCGCCTTGAGCAGGGCGCACGCCTGCGCCGCCGCCGCGCGCATCGCGGCCGGGTCGAACGGGACGGGCTCGTTCATGGTGAATCCTCCTTGCGGTTTGTCTGGCATGGGGATACTATACATCACGACAAAATATAATTCAATATAATGTAAATTTATATTTTGGTTGTCGGACGTCCGATTGGCGGGCGCCGGCCCGGACATGGCGCCGCCGCGCGGCATGGCGCGCGGCACCCGAGCGACCGCCCGGCAGTCGCGGGGCGGAACAAACAACATCAACCGGAGTAAAGAAATGACAACTAAATATGGCTTTGGCAAAACCGTGGCGTGCGCCTTCGACGAGGCGGTCGAACGCGTGACGGCCGCCCTGCAGACAGAGGGATTCGGCATCCTTAGCGACATCGACGTCGCCGCCACCCTCAAGAAGAAGCTCGGCGCCGACATGCCGGCGTACCGGATACTGGGCGCCTGCAACCCGGCGCTGGCGCAGCGGGCGATCGAGGCCGAGCCATCGATCGGCCTGCTTTTGCCGTGCAACGTGCTGGTGCGGCAGATCGCCGGTGGCGCGGTGAGCGTCGAATTCATGGATACCGACGCGGTGCTTCGGCTGGTCGACAAGCCCGCCATCGCCGCGCTCGCGGGGGAGGTGCGCCAGAAGCTCGAACGTGTGATGGACGCGCTGTGACGCGCCGGCGGCACGGGCCGGCCGGCCCGGCCATCGACGCTTCGCGTCCACCACGTTCGCGTCCACCACGCGCCATCGCGCCCCACCGGAGCAGCACATGAACATGAAACTTCGATTGATCACCGGCGCCCTCGCGCTGGGCGTGGCGTGCGGCGCGGCCGCCGGCGGCGCGCCCGCGCCCGTGTCCGCGCCCGTGTCCGCGCCGTTCGCCGTGCCCGCCGAGTCGAGCATCCCGCCGGGCCCGCAGGGGCTGGCAATCCGGGAGGGCAAAAAGCTGCTGACCCAGACCCGGCTGCACCTGCCCAGGAATGTCGGCAACGGACTCAATTGCAGCAGTTGCCACCTCGCCGGGGGAACCACGCCCAAGGCCTCGCCCTGGGTTGGCATCTGGGGCGTGTTCCCCGAATTTCGCTCGCGCAGCGGAAAGGTCATTTCCCTGACGCAGAGGGTCAACGACTGCTTCGAACGGTCGATGAATGGCAAGCCGCTTGCCTACGACTCGGCCGAAATGAACCACATCCTGGCCTACATGCAATGGCTGTCGACGGGCGTGCCGACCGGAACAAGCGTGAAAGGGCGGGGATTCGGTCCGCTCGACCAGAAGCTCAAACCCGATTTGGCGCGCGGCAAGGTCGTGTATTCGGCCAAGTGCGCCAGCTGCCACGGCGCGGCCGGCGCCGGCATCGCGAACCCGGCCGGCGGCTACCTGTTTCCGCCGGTTGCCGGAAACGATTCGTTCAACGACGGCGCCGGCATGGCGCGCACGTACACGGCGGCCGCCTTCGTCAAGCACAACATGCCGCTCGGCCAGGGCGGCAGCCTGAGCGACCAGGAGGCGCTCGACGTCGCCGAGTATTTCACGCGCCTGCCGCGCCCGGTGTACAAATTCAAGGCCAGGGATTGGCCGAAAGGCGGCAAGCCCAAGGACGCGCGCAGCTGACGCGGCGGTGGCGCGCGTAGGCATGGGGCGCCGGCCCCCGGTCGAGCGCGCCGCCGTCCCGCGCGCATGCCCGAAAACACGCTCAGGCGCCGGCCGGCGCCGGCGTCTTGTCCTTGTACTCGCACAGGTCGGCGATCATGCAGTTCCAGCACAGCGGCTTGCGCGCCACGCAGGTGTAGCGGCCATGCAGGATCAGCCAGTGGTGGGCGTCGTGCAAAAACTCCTTCGGCACGAACTTGAGCAGCTTTTGCTCGACCACGTCGACATTCTTCCCCGGCGCGATTTTCGTGCGGTTCGAGACGCGGAAGATATGCGTGTCGACCGCGATGGTCGGGTCGCCAAACGCCGTGTTCAGCACCACGTTGGCCGTCTTGCGGCCCACGCCCGGCAGCGCCTCGAGCGCCGCGCGATCGTGCGGCACCTGGCCGCCATGCTGCTCCACCAGAATCTGGCAGGTCGCGATCACGTTCTTGGCCTTGGTCGGATACAGCCCGATCGTCTGGATGTGGGTTTTGAGTTCGTCGAGTCCGAGCGCGAGGATTTTTTCGGGCGTGTTCGCCACCGGGTAGAGCTTGCGCGTGGCCTTGTTCACGCCGACGTCGGTCGCCTGCGCCGACAGCAGCACCGCGATCAACAGCTCGAACGGGGTGGTGTATTCGAGCTCCGTCTCGGGCTTGGGGTTGGCCGCGCGGAAGCGCGTGAAAATCTCGATGCGTTTGGCTGCGTTCATTGATTAGTCTTTTGGTTCGGACGGCGCCGCCGCCTTGGCGCGCGCGCGCTCCATGGCGGCCGCGATGATGGCGCGCTTGCGCTCCTTTTCGGCGGCTTCGTCGGGCGTGTTGGTCACGCAGGCGCTGACCTCCTTCATTTTTGCCACCGCCTTGGCCGCCAGCCGCGCGTCGTTCTCGTCGCGTTCGCGCTTGAGGCGCAGTTCGCGCAGGTCGTGCCGCGCGCGCGCGCCGTCGGCCGCCTCCTGCGACCAGGCGGCCCAGCCGCTGCGCTCCTGCGTCACCGGGATCATGGCGATGCAGTCGACCGGGCAGGGCGCCACGCACAGGTCGCAGCCGGTGCACAGGCTCGGCAAAATGGTGTGCATTTGCTTGGCCGCGCCCATGATCGCGTCGACCGGGCAGGCCTGGATGCACAGGGTGCAGCCGATGCAGAGCGACTCGTCGATGAAGGCGACCGGGCGCGCGCGCTCGACCCCGTTGACCGGATTGATCGGGATGACCGCGCGCCCCAACAACTTGGCGAGCCGCGCCACGCCTTCCGCACCGCCGGGCGGGCACTGGTTGATGTCGGCCTCGCCAGCGGCGATCGCCTGCGCGTACGGGCGGCACGCCGGGTAGCCGCATTTGGTGCATTGCGTCTGCGGCAGCAGGTCTTCGATCTGGTCGGCGAGGGTTTTAAGCACGGCGGTGTCGTTGTCTAATGGCAGGAAAAGACATCAGCTGGAAAAGTCATCATTATCCGCCAATTGGCTTCGCGCCGGCGGACGAAAAAAGCCCCGCGGCGTGAGCGGCGGGGATTTCGGGAGCGTGGCGTTTAGGCGTGGCGTTTAGGCGTGGCGTTTAGGCGTGGCGTTTAAGCGTGGCGTTTGATCATCCGTGTTTGCGGATGAACTTGCCGATCTCGGGGCAGATCGTCTCGCGCCAGCGGCGGCCCGAGAAGATGCCGTAGTGGCCCGCGCCGGGTGCGACGAAGTCCTTCTGCATGGCGGCCGGAATGCCCGTGCACAGTTCGTGCGCCGCCTGGGTCTGGCCGGCGCCGGAGATGTCGTCGAGCTCACCTTCGACGGTGAACAGCGCCACGGTCGTGATGTCCTGCGGACGCACCAGCTTGCCGCCGACCTTCCAGGTGCCCTTGGGCAGGCTGAAGTCCTGGAACACGGTCTTGATGGTGTCGAGGTAGTACTCTGCCGGCATGTCGAGCACCGCGTTGTACTCGTTGTAGAACTGGCGGTGGCCTTCCGCCGGTTCGTCGTCGCCGGCCACGAGGTGCTTGTAGAACTCGCGGTGGCTTTGCGCGTGGCGTCCCGGGTTCATCGCGATGAAGCCGGCGTGCTGCAAAAAGCCCGGATAGACGCGTCGTCCGACGCCGGCGAAATTGCTCGGCACCGAGTAGATGACGGTGTTCTCGAACCACGAGAACGGCTTTTCGATCGCCAGGTCGTTGACCGCCGTCGGCGATTTGCGCGGGTCGATCGGGCCGCCCATCATGATCATGGTCTTGGGCAGCTTGCTGTCCTTTTCCGTGGCCATGAGCGAGATCGCCGCCAGCACCGGCACCGTCGGCTGGCACACGGAGATCACGTGCAGGTCGGGCGCGAGCAGGCGGATGAAATCCTGCACGTAGTAGATGTAGTCGTCGAGGTGGAACGGGCCGGCCGACAGCGGCACCATGCGCGCGTCGATCCAGTCGGTGATGTAGACGTCGTGCGAGGTCAGCAGGGCGCGCACGGTGTCGCGCAGCAGCGTCGAGTGGTGGCCCGACAGCGGCGCCACGATCAGCACCTTCGGATGGTCCAGCGCCTTGATCTGCTTGTCGCTGAGGTCCTTCTTGAAATGCAGCAGGTGGCAGAAGGCGCGCGACTCGACCGTGAGCTCGAGCACGCCGACGGTCTCGCCGTCGACCAGGGTCGAGTCGATGCCGAAGGCCGGTTTTTGGTAGTCTTTGCCAAGGCGGTACATCAGTTCGTAGCCGGCGGCGATGCGTTGCGCGAACGGGGTGTGCGCGAACGGCGACACCGGGTTCGAAAATAGTTTGGACGACGCGTCCGCCCACTGCATCAGCGGGGTCATGAACGATCGTTGCATTTCGTGCAAGTGATATAGCATAAATTTTCCTTCGTGAAGACCGACGCGTGACGTCGTTTTGCGCAAAGCGCCGTCGCCAATTATAGGCTAATTGCTGGATCTCACTGCAATTTTGGGTGCTCTCCAGAAATTGTAGAAAATTGTAAGCAATACGTAAGCAAATGGGGTGGACGGTGGGCGTGCACGCAAACGCGATCCGCTTGAAGCAGTTTTAACACAAACTACCGGCCGCCGTTGATGGCCCACTTCACATAAAACGACAAATGCCCCGACTGGCGGGGCATCTGTGGCGCGGGAGTTACTGAACGGTTCAGCAGCGTCAGTGCGGCCCAGGAGCCTGCCGGACTTAGGATCGTCGGCTGCAAAAAGCGCTGGGCGGTCAATATTTCGCCGCTTTCTCGGCCAATAGCTCGCTATTGGCACTGCGAAATCGTCAAAATCTGTCCTCGTCCAGCACTTTTTTCGCTTCGACTCCCTAAGTCCGCAGCCTCCTAGTCGAAGACGGGGCTTTCGACGCCGAGGATCTTGTGCAGTTTGGGCGAGGTCGTGGTGTACTGCATGTGGATTTTTTTATCCGGGAAGATGTAGGGCGCCGCGCCGAAGGCGGCCAGCGCCGCCTCGTGGAAGCCCGACAGGATCAGCTTCTTCTTGCCGGGGTAGGTGTTGATGTCGCCCACGGCGAAGATGCCCGGCACGTTGGTCTCGAATTTTTCGGTGTTGACGACCTTGAGCTGGCGGCGCTCGATGTCGAGGCCCCATTCGGCGATCGGGCCCAGTTTTGGCGACAGGCCGAAGAACACGAGCAGCATGTCGAGCGGCACGCGGCGCGTGACGCCGTCGGCGCCGGTGACCTTGACCTCGGTCAGCTGGCCGTCTCTCTCGTCGAAGCCGGTGACTTGGCCGATGATCAGTTGCATCTCGTAGGCCTCGCACAGGGCCTTCATCTTGGCCACCGAGGCGGGCGCGGCGCGGAAGTCCTCGCGGCGGTGCAGCAGCACCACGGACTCGGCCTTGCCGACGAAGTTCAGGGCCCAGTCGAGGGCCGAATCGCCGCCGCCGCAGATGATGATGTTCTTGCCGGTGAAGATGGCCGGGTCCTTGACGCGGTAGTGCAGCTGCGAGCCGTCGAAGCGCTCGATGCCGTCGACCTTGATGGTGCGCGCCTGGAACGAGCCGACGCCGGCGGCGATGAAGATGGTCTTGGTGACGAGGCGCGTGCCGGTCGAGGTCTCGACGTTGAAGCGGTTGTCCTCGCGCCGCTGCACCAGCGTGACCTCCTGGCTCAGGTGGAAGGTCGGCTCGAACGGCTCGATCTGCTTGAGCAGGTTGTCGGTGAGCTCCTGGCCGGTGCACACGGGCACGGCCGGGATGTCGTAGATCGGTTTGTCGGGATACAGCTCCACGCACTGGCCGCCCACGGCCGGCAGCGAGTCGATCACGTGGGCTTTGATTTCAAGAAGTCCCAGCTCGAAGACCTGGAACAGACCGACCGGGCCGGCGCCGATGATGACGGCGTCGGTGTCGATGGCGCCGGCGAAGGCGCTGTTGGCGGCGGGGGTGCCGGCTTCTTGGGTGGGGCTGATTGTCATGCTGTTACTTCCTGTCGAGTTCGATTGGTGCGGCGGTGCGGCGTGCTTAGCGGATCAACTTGTCGATCTTGTGCTTGACGTCTTTCCATTCCTCGGCGTCGGGCAGCGGCGCCTTGGTCTTGGTGATCGACGGCCAGGTGCGGGCCAGATCGATGTTGATCTTGATGAACTGCTGCTGGTCGGCCGGCACGTCTTCTTCGGCGAAGATGGCGTTGACCGGGCATTCGGCCACGCAGACGGCGCAGTCGATGCACTCGTCCGGATCGATCGTCAGGAAGTTGGGGCCTTCCCGGAAACAATCGACCGGGCATACATCAACGCAATCGGTGTAACGACAGCTGATGCACGATTCGGTGACTACGTGGGTCATAACAGTCCTATCAATGAAGGGGGGTGCTGCGGCGACAAACGGGGAAAACACGGCGCGCCAGCGCTAGCAAAGCACTGTATTTTAAGGCAATTCGGTTTTTCCTACAAATCAGGCTTAGACACAATATACATAAGCAAATGCGGGCCGCGGCCGCCGGCTTGCCGGTCGGGCAGGCTTGGCCGGCGCCGACGGCGGCGCCGTCAGCCGACATTTTGCCTTACTTTACGGCAATGCGTGTGGTTCAGGCGGTATTGCGCAGGCGCTCGATGAGTGATTGCCAGGGGGCGGCGGCGGCGCTGCCGTCCTCGGTGAAGACGACGGTGCGGCGGGCGTCACCGTCGCACACGGTGACCTCCCAGCGCGGGATGTCGGCGCCGATGGCGGGCGGGGGCGCCTCGCCGAAGTCTAGCGAGTGCAGCAGGTCCTCGAGGTCGCGCCCGGCCGCGTGGGCGGCGGTGTCGATGTCGAACAATTCGTACTGGCCGCTGAAGCCGCCGCCGCCTTTAGCCGAGATGTGCATGGTGTTCCTTGGATTGGGTCCGGTGAAAGTGTAGCGAAACGCGGGCGCCGGCGGCGCCGGCGACGGCCGGGCGCCAATCCCGCCGGCCCAAAAACGTCCTCCGGCAGAAATCTTCCGCAATCGGGGTCAGACCCGGGGTCAGACCCCGATTGCGGAATCTTTCGCCGATGGGGCAGGCCCCAATTAGGAAATCCGGCGCAATTTGGGCGGTCCGGCCCTTCGCGGCGCCTGCTTTGGCGATTGTTCGCGGGCGGCACGCTCAGCCGGCCAGGCGCGCCGCTTCCGGCGGCGGCAGTTCGTCGCTGATGGGCGGCGGCAGCAGGCGCGTGTCGGGCTCGGCCGGGACCGCTTCGGCGCCCAGCCGGTTGTGCTCGGCGCACCAGCGCGCCAGCGCCTCGAGCTCGCCGTCGAGCACCCCCTCGACGTTGTAGTACTCGGCCAGGTTCATCGTGCCGCAGCAGGCGCGCCGGTCCTGCACCGTCCCCGGCGCGTCCCGCACCGCCGGCGCCAGCGGCACCCCGGCCTGGTGGTCCTCGCCCGGCGCCTGCCCCGACAGCACCACCTCGCGCAGCGCGAAACGGTTGCGGATGAAGTTGCGGTACTCGACCGGCTTGCCGTCGGCCTCGGCCAGCCGCAGCATTTCGTTGACCACGTCGACGAAGGTCGCCGCGCGGTCCGGCGCGCCGATCAGGGAGCGCAGCAGCAGGCCGCGCAGGTAGTCGCCCACCGCGTGCAGCACCGCCGCGTCGTCGCGCTGGTCGGGCTTGCGCTCGTGGCTGAACAGGTCGGCCAGGATGTCGTACATGGCGCCCGTGAACACCTGCGAGATCGCGTGCACCTGGTCGCCCGCCTCGCTCATCGTGATGTCGTTGTCGGCGTTGCGCAATCCGTTCGAGCGCCCCAGCGCCAGCCCGAATTGCTCGGCGATGTCGGCCAGGAAGGTCTTGTCGTGCAGGCGCGCCTTGGTCTGCGCGATCACCGCCTCGCACTGGTCGAGCTGCGACAGCGCCAGGAAGATCGCGGTCAGGTCGCCGAAGGCCTCGTGCAGGCCGCCCGTCTGCGGCGGGTTGTCGGCCAGCAGCCACTCCGGCTTCAAGCCGTCGAGCACGGCGTGCCCTGTCTCGTGCGCGACGATGTCGAACGAGCGGCAGGTGAACACCCGTTCGGACGAACCGCTCGGCACGAAGTCGCCGAACTTGAGGCAGCACTGGCTGCGGCTGTAGAACGCGTTCATCACGTTCGGCAGGCCGTACGGGAACACCTGCAGCGGTTCGGTGTCGATGCTGCTGTTCCATTGCCAAGGCAGCGGCGAGGCGTGGTCGCTCTCGGCCAGCGCGCGCTGGTACATGGTCAGCGTCTGGCGCACCACCGCGAAGGTGTGCACGGCGTCGAACTGGGGGCTGTCGGGCGCGGCGATGAAGTCGCCGAAGGCGTTCGGGCTGACCGCCGCGATGCCCGGCTCGCCGTGCACGATGCGCGCGTCGCGCGGTCCCTCGAGCACGATGCCGGGCAGGAAGGCCTTGCGCGTGCCGACGTCGGTCACCGAGGGGTCCTGCTTCCACATCAGGACCCGCGCGCCGAAGGCGAACGGCAGCGGCACCGGCACAACCGCCGGCTGGCCCGGGCCTGCGGCGCGCGGCTTGCCCGGCTCGAGCGTCAGTTCGGCCACCTTGCGGTGGCGGCGGTACGGCGCGCTCGGGGTGGGCACAAAGCTGATCGGCGGCTGCTCGCGTTCGGGCAGCAGACCGGTGGTGGTGACGCTGATGCTTTTTTCCATGCTCTTTTCCATGATCTCGGCTCCCATGTTGCGGCCCGGCACGCGGTCCTGATGAGAAATGATGATCCTACAGGCAACACATGCCTTTGATTTCGATCAACCTAGGGGGAGGAGGGCGCGCCGTTCGCGTGTCTCTGGCAAAGCGCGCGTGCAACTGGCATGATGGCGCTTTACACAAGAATAATTACGGAAGGATCGCCTCATGGCCGACATCAGCATCGTGCACGAACACCACCTGACGCCGAAGAAAGCGCGCGAAGCGGCGCAAAAAGTGGCCGACAAGATCGCCGAGGAATTCGACATGGCATGCGAGTGGGACGGCGACGTGCTCCATTTCGAGCGCAGCGGCGTGCAGGGCTCGATGAAGCTCGAGAAGAAGCGGGTAGAGACCTACATCAAGCTCGGTTTCCTGATGAGCGCGTTCGCGCCGACCATCGAGGCGCGCGTGGCCGAGAACATGGCGTTGGTGTTCGGCCCGGCCTGACGAACGCGCAAAAAAAGCCGGCCGGGCTTTCAGGCCGGGCCGGCTGCTCCGCGCCGCGATCGCGGCGGGCGGCTTTGAATTACTTGATTACTTGATTACTTGAGTTCTTCGATCAGGTCGATGTATTGCTGCTTCGCCTCGTCGGCCGAGGTGCCCTTCAGGGCGGCCCAGGCGTCGAACTTGGCGCGCCCGACCATGTCGGTGAAGCCGGGGCGCGAGCCGGTCGCGTCGCCGCTCGAGGCTTGCTTGTACAGCGCGTAAATCTTCAGCAGCGTCATGTTGTCCGGGCGTTCCGCCAGGCTCTTGGAATCGGCCTGGGCCTGGTCGAACTGTTCTTGTAAGCTCATGAAATCTCCTTTGGTGGCTGAAAAATGTTGCTGTGATATTGCCCGTAGAGTAATGTCACTAGAATCTTATCGCATGATATGCAAGATTGCGCGACATAATAGAAAAAACACCAAACTTTAGAGGAGTTGCTCGATGCTGTCCAAAGCGCTTTCCGCTTTTAGCCGCAAGAAAATGTCCACGGTCGACACGGCCTGGCTCCGGATGGACTCCGACGGCAACCTGATGATGATCGTGGGCGTGTCCATGCTCAGCAAACCGGTCAGCCCGGACGAGCTCAAGCACGCCTTGCAGTCGCGCTTCATGGTCTACAGTCGCTTCCGCAGCCGCGTCGTGAGCGACGTCTCGGGCAGCTGGTGGCAGGAGCAGGAGGTCGACCTCGACGACCATGTGATCCACACCGCGCTGGCCGACCCGGCCAAAAACAAGAGCAACAAGCCGGCCCTGCAGCATCTGGTGGGCAAGCTGTCGCAGCAGCGGCTCGACCCCGACAAACCCCTGTGGCAGATGCACCTGGTCGACAATTGCGTGGGCGAGGACGGCAAGCTGCGCCAGGCGCTGATCATCCGCATCCACCATTGCATCGCAGACGGCGTGGCGCTGGTGGGCGTGTTCATGTCGATGTTCGACACGCGCCCCGACGCCCCCGACCACCAGCCGACCGCGCGCGCCGCGGCCGCCGCCGAGGAGAGTCCGTGGGAGCAGATCATGCTGCCGGTCACGGCGGCCAGCCTGAAGGCGATCGACCTGTCCTCGACCATGTTCATGAAGTCGCTCGGCGTGCTGGGCGAACTCGACAAAATTCCGGCGCAGCTGACCAACCTGGCCGACACCGCCGGCCAGCTCGCCATCGACGCGGTCAAGCTGACCACGATGGAGGAGGACAGCCCGACCCGCCTCAAGGGCAAGCCGAACGGCAAAAAACACGTGTCGTGGAGCGAGCCGCTGCCGCTGTCCGAGGTCAAGGCGATCGGCAAGGCCTTCGGCTGCTCGATCAACGACGTGCTCATGGCCAGCGTGGCCGGGGCGCTGCGCTCCTACCTGCGCGTTAAGGGCGACGCCGTGGCGCACGACTGCGACGTGCGCGTGATGGTGCCGGTCAACCTGCGCAAGGCGAGCCGCCAGCAAAAGCTCGGCAACGCGTTCGGGCTGGTGCCGCTGGTGCTGCCGGTCGGGCTCGAGGACCCGGTGGCGCGCCTGTACGAGGTGCGCCACCGCATGAACGAGCTCAAGGGCAGTTACACGGCGCTGGTGGCGATGTCGGTGCTCGGCGTGCTGGGCGCCACGCCCAAGCAGGTCCAGACCGAGATCCAGAATTATTTCGCGCGCAAGGCGACCGCCGTGATGAGCAATGTGCCGGGGCCGCAGACGCCGCTGTTCATCGCCGGCAGCCAGCTCGACCAGTGCATGTTCTGGGTGCCGCAGTCGGGCGACATCGGCATCGGCGTGTCGATCCTGAGCTACAACGGCGGCGTGCAGTTCGGCATCGTCACCGACGACGCGCTGGTGCAGGACCCCGACAACATCATCAAGCGCTTCGCGCCCGAGTTCGAGAAACTGGTCATGATGGCGCTGATGGGCGACTGGGAATAGGGGAGGCTGGAGCAGGGGGAGTCTGGAGCGGGGGTGTCTGGCGCGGGGGTGTGGAGCGGGCGAGTGTGGAGCCTGGCGGTCTGGAACGGGAGGTAAGCCAGCCCGTGCAGTGACGAGGCCGCCGCATGCGCGTGACAGCCGCGCTGGCGGATCAGTCGCCGGCGCCTTGGCGTTGCCGTTCCTCTTGCTCGGCCTTGGCCTTGGCCTTGGCGGCTTTTTCGGCCTCGGTGTCGCCGATGATGGCGTCGCCGACCTTGTAGACGCCCTTGCCGACCAATACGCCGGTCTTGACGGCGACCTTGGCCGCCGTCACGCCGACCCCGACCACGGCGCCGCCGACGGCCAGCGCCATGCAGCCGCCGAGCGCCGGCAGCAGCAGCGCCAGCGCGAGCAGGCCGGTGCTGGCCGGCCGCATGCTTACACCGCCAGCAGCTCGACGTCGAAGATAAGCGTCGCGTTCGGCGGGATCACGCCGCCGGCGCCGCGCGCGCCATAGCCGAGCGCTGCCGGGATGGTCAGGCGCCGCGCGCCGCCGACCTTCATGCCCTGCACGCCCTCGTCCCAGCCGCGGATGACCTGGCCGGCGCCGAGCGAAAACTGGAACGGATCGCCGCGGTCTTTGCTCGAGTCGAACTTGTTGCCGGCGGTGCCGTCGTCGTTGCGCAGCCAGCCCGTGTAGTGGACGCTGACGTGCTGGCCGGCGGTGGCCACGGCGCCTTCGCCGACGGTCGTGTCTTCGTATTGGAGGCCGGAATCGGTGGTGATGATGGACATGGTTTTCCTTGTTGATTGCAGAGTGATCGGGAATTGTAGTGCATGACCGGCCAAAGCGCCATCGCGCGCCGGGCCGTGTTTTGGCGGGGCCGCAAACCGGTCTCTGGCTTTACACGTAGAATATGCCTTCCGCCGAACCGCGCGCGCCCTCACCGCACCCACGCCCAACGATGACCACCATGCCAGATCCAAGCCGAGCCCAGGGACGTCCCATGCACGCCGTCGCGACCGCCTACGGGCGCGCGCTGCGCTCGCAGTTCAACGGCAAGATACTGTTGATGTCGGTCGTCCCGACCCTGCTGTCGGTCGCGCTGTGGGGCGCCCTGCTGTTTTTCGGCTGGGAGCCGCTGCTCGACGCGCTGCAGCGCATGTTCACCGACTACGGCTGGTTCCGGCACACCGGCCCGCTGCTGGCCGGCTTCGGGCTGGGCGCGCTCAAGACCGTGATCGTGCTGGTGGTCGCGGCGCTGCTGCTGTTGCCGCTGCTGATACTGACCTCGCTCGTGTTCATGGGGGTCGTCGCGATGCCGGCGATCAGCCGCCACGTCAGCGCGCGCCAGTTCCCCTCGCTCGAAAAAAAGCACGGCGGCAACCTGCTCGGCAGCCTGGCGGCGAGCGTCACCGGTTTCCTCGTGTTCGCCGCGGTGTGGCTGCTCAGCCTGCCGTTGTACGTGCTGTTCCCGCTGGCGCTGCTGGTGCAGATCGGCCTGTGGGGCTGGCTGACCGCGCGCGTGATGGGCTACGACGCCCTGGCCGAGCACGCCACCGGCGACGAGCGCGCCATCATCGTGCGCGAGCACCGCTGGCCGCTGCTGGTGATCGGCATGGTCTCGGGCCTGGCCGGCGCGGTGCCCGGCGTGGTCTGGGTCAGCCTGGTGTGGGCGGCGTTGCTGTTTCCCGTGCTGGCGGCCGTTTCGCTGTGGTTGTACGTGCTTATCTTCATTTTCACCGGACTTTGGTATCAATACTATTGCTTGCAGGCGCTCGCGGACCTGCGCGCTCGCGCCGCCGGCAACAATGTGGCGCTGGCCTAGCCGGCCTAGCTGTCCCGGTGCGCAACGCGAGGCGCGAGGACGGCGTTGTTTTTTTGCGAAAAAGAATGTGTCAGGTTAAATTTTATTGAACGCCGGTCGTGCCGGCCCGCCCGATGTGGTGGAATGGTGCACTGCGTTCGCCGGGATCCGGAGTGAGATTTCGGTGAGATTTACCTAACTTTTTTATTGACCTCATTCACTCGGATAAACCAGATGCAAGATGGCAACGGTTGATGCGGGGGATTGCAGGTACAACTGATTCACACCGATTGAGCCATCATGGAAAGTAATCGCCGGTTTCGACGGCCCCGTATCGTAGTGCGCACCCTGCGCAAGTTGCGCGTGCGTCTGGCCGCGATGGGCATGCCGCGCCCCAAGCGCGCCGCGCCCCCCAAGCCGCATCTGACGCTGGTGGGCGGCGAGGGCCAGGCCGGTGGCAACCCGAATCCGGCCGAACCGAACCCGGCCGCCCCCGGCGCCGACGCGCCACGCGCGGTTCCCGAGGCGGACTTCGAGGTCTTGCCCGCTGCCGGCCACAAGCTCATGACGGTCGCGTCCGCCACCCATGCCGCCGGCAGCGCCGGCCCCGCCCAGATCGAGGATTTCGAACGGGCCGCGCTCGCGGCCGAGCGGCAGGACGCGCAACGGGAAGCGCAACAGGACGCGCAACAGGAGGCGCAACAGGAAGCACAACAGGACGCACAACAAGACGCGCAGCGGCGCGAGCGGGCCGGCGACCCCGCGCAAGCCGACCCCGGCCCGCCGCCCGCGGGCGTGCCGCCGCGCAAACGGCGCCGGGTCTGGCCGGCCGTGCTGGTGCTGCTGCTCATCTTGGTCGCCGGCTGCGCCTGGTTCACGGCGCTCGAGATGCGCACCTCGGCCATGCAGGCGCGCTACTTCGCCGGCCTCGCCAAAAAAATCAACTACAGCGTCAAGCCGGGCCCGAGCGACTCGATCCGCTTTCCGTCCGACAGCCCCTACGACGAGCGGCTCGGCTACGCGCGCATGCCCGACTACCTCGACCGGCTCAAGGAGCGCGACTACCAGATCGAGGCCCAGGCCCGGCTCTCGCCCAAGATGGCCGAATGGGCCGACATGGGCCTGTTCGCTCCCTACCAGGAGAAAACCAAGGTCGGCCTCGGCATCCTCGACTGCCGCGGGCAGACCCTGTTCAGCTCGCGCTTCCCCGAGCACTACTACGAAAAATTCGAGCTCGCGCCCACGCTGCTGGTCAAGAGCCTGCTGTTCATCGAAAACCGCGAGCTGCTCGACCCGACCTACCCGAAACGCAATCCGGCGGTCGAGTGGGACCGCTTCAGCAAGGCAGTGTTCGACAAGGGCGTGCAGATGATCACCGGCGACGACCGCCGCTCCGCCGGCGGCAGCACGCTGGCGACCCAGATCGAGAAATACCGCCATTCGCCCGACGGGCGCACCAGCTCGCTGAGCGAAAAGCTGCGCCAGATGGCCTCGGCCTCGCTGCGCGCCTACCGGGGCGGCGAGGACACCACGCTGGCGCGGCGCCAGGTGGTGCTCGACTACCTCAACACGGTGCCGCTGTCGGCCAAGCTCGGCTACGGCGAGGTCAACGGCATCGGCGACGGCATGCGGGTCTGGTACGGGCGCGATTTCAACGAGCTCAACGCGCTGCTGACGGCGAAAAAATTCACCCCCGAGGCGGTGCTGGCCTACAAGGAGGCGCTGAGCCTGATGATCGCCCAGCGCCGTCCGGCCCACTACCTCGGCGCCGGCGCCGACGACCTCGAGGCCCTGACCAACAAACTGCTGCCGCTGCTGGCCCAGGACAAGATCATTTCGCCGGCGCTGCGCGACGCCGCCCTCAGGACGCGGCTGCGCCCGGCCGAGGGCGGCGCCAGCGCGGCCCCGGGCGCCAACGCGTTCGTCACGCGCAAGGCCTCGAACGCGGTGCGCACCCACCTGGCCGGCCTGCTCGGCGAACCGCGCCTGTACAACCTCGACCGGCTCGACCTGGCCGTGGTCAGCACGCTCAACGCGCGCGCGCAGTCGGCCGTCACCGACGTGCTGCGCGGCCTGCGCGACACCGGGCAGGCGGGCGCGGCAGGCCTGACCGGCAAGGGAATGCTCGGCAACGGCGACCCGGCCAACGTGGTCTACAGCTTCACCCTGATGGAGCGCGGCCGGAAGGCCAACTACCTGCGGGTGCAGACCGACAACTACGACCAGCCGCTCGACATCAACGAGGGCGCCAAGCTCGACCTGGGCTCGACGGCCAAGCTGCGCACCCTGGTGACCTACCTCGACATCGTGGCCCAGATCCACAAGCGCATGCACGAGCTCGACGCGAAGGCGCTGCGCGCGCTCGTGGTCGACCCCAAGGACCAGCTCTCGCTGTGGGGTGTCAGCTATTTCCTGGCCCTGCCCGACCCGGCCGCGCGCACCCTGCCGGCCATGCTCGAGGCCGCGCTCGAGCGCAAATACTCGGGCAGCCCGTACGAGGGCTTCTTCACGGGCGGCGGCCTGCACACCTTCGGCAACTTCAGCAAGCTCGACGACAAGCGCATCATGTCGGTGCGCCAGGCGCTGCAGCAGTCGACCAACCTGGTGTTCGTGCGCCTGATGCGCGACGTGGTGCGCTACTACATGTTCGACCTGCCGGGCTCGTCGGCGACGCTGCTGGCCAACGCGGACGACCCGCGGCGCTCCGAATACCTGGCGCGCTTCGCCGACAACGAGGGCCTGGCGTTCATGAACCGCTTCTACGCCAAGTACCGGGGCAAATCGACCGCCGAGGTCGAGAAAGCCCTGATGGCGAGCCTGAAGCCGACCCCGATGCGCCTGGCCGCGGTGCACCGGACGATCGCGCCCAAGGCCACGGTGGCCGAGTTCGGCGCCTTCATCAACGACAACCTGGCCTCGGCCAACGAGGTGCCGCCCGAGCGCATCGAACGCATGCACGCGCAGTACGCGCCGCAGACCATGTCGCTGTCGGACCGAGGCTACGTCGCCACCATCCACCCGCTCGAGCTGTGGATGGTCGGCTACCTCAAGGCCCATCCGGGCGCCAAGCTGGCCGAACTGACCGGCGCAAGCGTCAAGGAGCGCCAGGAGGTCTACAGCTGGCTGTTCAACACGCACCGCAAGCACGCCCAGGACCGGCGCATCGCCGGACTGCTCGAGATCGAGGCCTTCCTCAAGATCCACGCGCAGTGGAAGAAGATGGGCTATCCGTTCGACTCGCTGGTGCCGTCGTACGCGACCACGCTCGGGGCCTCGGCCGACCGCCCGTCCTCGCTCGCCGAGATGATGGGCATCATCGTCAACGGCGGCGTGCGCAAGCCGGTCCAGCGGATCGACTCGCTCCACTTCGCCAAGGGCACGCCGTATGAGACGCTGCTTGGCCAATCGAAGGACGCCGCGCACGAACGGGTGCTCGCGCCCGAGGTCGCGCGCGCGCTGGCCGACGCGATCGCCACCGTGGTCTCGGACGGCACCGCCAAGCGCGTCAAGGCCGCCTTCAAGCTGGCCGACGGCTCGCTGGTGGCGGTGGGCGGCAAGACCGGCACCGGCGACCAGCGCTTCGAGGTCTACGGCGCCGGCGGGCGGCTGATCGAATCGCGCTACGTGAACCGCTCGGCGACGTTCGTGTTCAACATCGGCGAACGCTTCTTCGGCAGCATGACCGCGTACGTGCAGGGGCCGCGCTCGGCCGACTACGACTTCACCAGCGCGCTGCCGGTGCAACTGCTGACCCATCTGGCGCCGACGCTGATGCCGATGATCGAGCCGCTGGCCGCCGGCGGCGGCGCCGGCGCCGACCCCGCCTCGTGCCGCCGCTGAGCGCGCGGCCGCCGGCCGCGCCGCTTGTGGTGGCGCCGCTTGTGGTGGCTTCGCTTGCGGTGGCGCCCCCCGGGACGCGCCCGCGGCGCGCCCCATGAAGCCGCTGCGGCGCGTGATGGGCCGGGTGCGCAAGTTCACGCAGTTCTCCCTGCGCGACCTGGTCGCCACGGCCGGACCGACCGTGGGGCTGATCGCGGCCGCCTGCCTGCTCGCCTATCTGCTGGTCGACCCGTCGCCGCCGCGCAGCGCGCGTCTGGCGACCGGGCAGGAGAACAGCGCCTACGAGGAATTCGGCAAGCAGTACGCGGCCAAGCTCAAGAAGGAGGGCATCACGCTGACGCTGGTGCGCTCGCTCGGCTCCGCCCACAACCTGCAACTGCTGCGCGAGGGAAAGGTCGACATCGCCTTCGTGCAAAGCGGCTCGACCGATCAGGCCGAGTCGGAGCGCGCCGGGCTGGTCTCGCTGGGCAGCCTGTTCACGGAGCCGGTCTGGCTGTTCATGCGCGAGGGCGCCGCGCCGGCCCAGCTAAGCGAACTGAAGGGAAAGGGCGTCAACGTCGGTCCCGAGGGGACGGGCGTGCCCAAGCTGTTCCGCGCGGTGCTCGCCGCCAACGGCGTCGAACCGGACGAGCTGCGCCTTGGCGCGCTCGAGAACACGCCGGCGACGATGGCGCTGGTCGGGGGCGCGATCGACGGGCTCGTGTTCAGCTCGGCGCCCGAGGAGCCGCTGATCCAGATGCTGCTGCGCACGCCCGGGATCCGGCTGGTCGACTTTCCGCAGGCCGAGGCCTACACGCGGCGCCTGCCGTTCCTGTCGCACGTGGTGCTGCCGCGCGGGATCGTCGACCTCGCCAGCGACAACCCGTCGCGCGACCACCGCCTGATCGCGCCGACGGCGACCATGGTCGCGCGCGAGGACCTGCATCCGGCGCTGGTCGACCTGTTGGTGCAGGCGGCCAGCCAGATCCACGGCGGCACCGGCTGGTTCCAGCAGCAGGGGCAGTTCCCGTCGGCGCGCTACACCGAGATCGCGGTCGCGCGCGAGGCGGCCAAGTTCTACAAGGACGGCCCGCCGCTGCTGCAGCGCTACATGAGTTTCTGGCTGGCCAATTTCTTCGACCGCATGTGGGTGCTGGTGGTGGCGCTGGGGGCGCTGCTGATCCCGCTCTCGCGCGTGGTGCCGCCGCTGTATGTTTGGCGCATCCGGTCGCGCCTGTACCGCTGGTACGGGCAGTTGCGGGTGGTCGAGCAGGAGCTGGCCGAGGCGCCGGCGCAGAGGCGTGCCGAGATTTGCGGCGCGCTGCTGGCGCGGCTCGACGAGATCGAGGGGCTGGTCAACCAGATATCGATACCGCTGCCGTTCGCCGACGCCCTGTACAGCCTGCGCAGCCACATCCAGTTCGTGCGCCAGCGGGTGCTCGCGGCGATGGCGCCGGCGCCGGAAAGCGCGCCGGCGCCGGGGCCGGAGTAGCGGGAGTTCCCGAAGCGGCCCGTTTAGGCGCCGATCCAGGGCAGGCCGGCCTTGCACCAACCGCCGACGCCCTTGCGGTGGCCGGCGGCGTCCTTGTCGCCCTCAAAGCCCTCGAGGATATCGAAGCAGTGCGAGAAGCCGTTTTCGGTCGCCAGCCTGGCGGCGTGGCGCGAGCGCACGCCGGAGCGGCACAGGAACAGGATGACGTCGTCCTTGCCGGCGATGCCGGACAACTGGGCCACGAAGGCGGGGTTGGGCGCGCCGCCCGGCCACGTGCTCCATTCGACCGCGCCGTGCTGGGCGGGGGCGACATCGACCCGGCCGACCCAGTCGCGCTCCGCATTGGTGCGCACATCGACCAGCTTGACGGCGGGATCGGACTGCAGCAGCGTGAACGCCTCCTGCGGCGTGACGGCGCCGGCGTAGGGCAGGTCGGGTGACCGCAGGCGGGCGCTGGCGAGGATTTCGGAGGCGGTCGTGCTCATGGCGAAACTCCTTGGATGCGTGGGGTGGCACCAATTATAAGGGCTGGCCGGCGGCCACGCCCCGGCCCGTGCGGGCAATGCTAGTTGAACACGTTCTGTAACCGGGGTCTGACCCCACTTTCGCGTTCTGTAACCGGGGTCTGACCCCACTTTCGAAGTATTTCACAATCGCACAATCGGGGTCAGACCCCGCCGGCGCTTTTGGCTTGCTGCGCCGCATTGATTCATCGGTTTCAAAGGCTGGCGGCCACCGCCCCGCAGCATGCGCAAGCAAGATTTCGCAACCGGGGTCTGACCCCGATAGCGGAATATTTCATAAGTGGGGTCAGACCCCGGTTTCGAAACGATGGTGACCGACGGTTAATGATCGCCGCCGCGCGCTCGCTCCGAACGTGTGCCATACGATTTTGTATGGCAGTAGTCCGCGCCATGCAGGAATGAATAGTTGGTACGGCGCGGCCTCCTGTGTTGGTGCGTTGCGCACGAAATTGGTGCGGATGGCGTCGTTTGCACTTTAATGGTGCGATCGTTTTGGTGCGTCGTGGCCGCCGTCGGGCCATTCGTTCGGGCTTTTCCTCCGGGATTGCGAGTTTTCCGACAGGCAATCACAACCGCGCCAATCTTTTTATGCTGGCATGGATTCTGCTATCATTCCCGGTGAGTTTGGCCGAACGCAAGGCGTTCTTTTCTTGCGCGGCCGCCCCCCTTTTCATCCAGGAGAATATGCATGGCAATGACAGCCGAAGAAGTCTTGAAAATGGTAAAAGACAACGAAGTCAAATTCGTTGACTTCCGCTTCGCCGACACCCGCGGCAAGGAACAGCACGTGACCGTTCCCGTGTCCCATTTCGACATGGACAAGTTCGAATCGGGCCACGCGTTCGACGGCTCGTCGATCGCCGGCTGGAAGGGCATCGAAGCGTCCGACATGATCCTCATGCCCGACCCGAACACCGCCAACATCGATCCCTTCATGGAAGAGACCACCCTGTTCATGCAGTGCGACGTCATCGAGCCGGCCGACGGCAAGGGCTACGACCGCGATCCGCGCTCGATCGCCAAGCGCGCCGAGGCCTACCTCAAGTCGTCCGGCCTGGGCGATACCGCCTACTTCGGCCCCGAGCCAGAATTCTTCATCTTCGACAGCGTCAAATGGCGCATCGACATGTCCGGCTGCTTCGTCAAGATCGATTCGGACGAGGCCTCCTGGTCGACCGACAAGGACATCGACGGCGGCAACAGCGGCCACCGTCCGTCCGTCAAGGGCGGCTACTTCCCGGTCCCCCCGGTCGACAGCTTCCAGGACATGCGCTCCGAGATGTGCCTGATCCTCGAGGCCATGGGCATCCCCGTGGAGGTGCACCACCACGAGGTGGCCGGCGCCGGCCAGAACGAAATCGGCACCCGCTTCTCGACCCTGGTCGAGCGCGCCGACTGGACCCAGAACCTCAAGTACGTGGTCTGGAACGTGGCCCACAGCTACGGCAAGACCGCCACCTTCATGCCCAAACCGATCGTCGGCGACAACGGCTCGGGCATGCACGTGCACCAGTCGGTCTGGAAGGACGGCAAGAACCTGTTCGCCGGCGACGGCTATGCCGGCCTGTCGGACTTCGCGCTGTACTACATCGGCGGCATCATCAAGCACGCCAAGGCGCTCAACGCGATCACCAATCCGGGCACCAACTCGTACAAGCGCCTCGTGCCTGGCTACGAGGCGCCGGTCAAGCTGGCCTACTCGGCCCGCAACCGATCGGCCTCGATCCGCATCCCGCACGTGGCAAATCCGAAGGGCCGCCGCATCGAGACCCGCTTCCCGGATCCGCTGGCCAACGTCTACCTGTGCTTCGCGGCGCTGCTCATGGCCGGCCTCGACGGCGTGCAGAACAAGATCCATCCGGGCGAGGCCGCCTCGAAGGACCTGTACCACCTGCCGCCGGAAGAAGACGCGCTGATCCCGACCGTCTGCGCCTCGCTCGAGGAAGCCCTCGACGCGCTCAACAAGGACCGCGAGTTCCTCACCCGCGGCGGCGTCTTCAGCGACTCCATGATCGACGCCTACATCGAGCTCAAGATGCAGGACGTGCAGCGCATGCGCATGACGACCCATCCGGTCGAGTTCGACATGTACTACTCGCTGTAAGCGCGAAACACGGCGCACGCGACACGCGGCGCGGCGCCGGCCGTGCCAAGCCGCCGCCGGGCGCCGACAAGCGGCTTGTATACATGTCAGCACCTGTGAACGGCTTGACATCGGATTGATCCGACGCCGCCCGAAACGCGGGAAAAGCGCAGGCTTTTCCCGCGTTTTTTTATGCTTGAACGCGCTATAGATGTTGTATATTCGGACTATGCTCGTTTTGGGCGCACAACCGTGAAGTGGAACCGATGGCAATGACGACAAGATTTTTGGCACGCCGCATGCTCGCCCTGGCGCTGCTGGCCGCCCCGTGCGCGCCCGTCCTGGCCGATGGCGGCAATGCCATTTACCTGTGCGTCGATGCGAACGGACGCAAGGAGCTCACCGACAACGGGCGCAAGGGCTGCAAGCAGCTCGACCTGCCCGGCCTGATCGCCGCGCCGCCCGCGCGCAGAAGCGAGGCGCCCAGGCCGCGCGCGCCCGTGAGCACGCCGGGCGACTTCCCGAAGGTCGATTCGGCCCAGCAAAAGGCGCGCGACGACGACCGCCGCGCCATCCTCGCCGAGGAGCTCGAGGCCGAGGAGAAAAAGGCGGCCGAACTGCGCAAGGAATACAAGGACGGCCTACCCGACCGCCTCGGCAACGAGAGGAACTACGCCAAGTACCTCGAGCGCGTGGCCTCGCTGCGCGACAACATCGCGCGCACCGACAAGAACATCGACGCCCTCAAGCGCGAGCTGGCCAACATCAAATGAACGGCGGCGGCGGCGCCGGCGCGCCCGGTGCAAGCGCGGACGCGCTCGGCGGACTCGAACTGCTGGCCACGGCGGTGCTGCTGGCCGACCCCGACGGCCAGATCCGCTACGCCAACCCGGCCGCCGAGAACCTGCTCGAAAGCTCGCTCAAGGCGCTCTCGCGCCAGAAGCTGGCGGCGCTGTTCGGCAACGGCGACGAGCTCGCCCGGCTGTGCGCGCTCGCGCTCGACCACCAGTACGGCGACCTGCGCCAGGACCTCACGCTCGAGCGCGCCGGGCGCGAGCCGCTGCACGTGCACAGCATCGTCAGCGCCGCCGAGGGCGGGGTCGTCATCGAGCTGCGCGAGAACGTGCAGCAGCTCAAGCTCGACCGCGAGGAGCGCATCCTCGACCAGAGCCAGGTCAACAAGGAGCTGGTGCGCAACCTCGCGCACGAGATCAAGAACCCGCTCGGCGGCATCCGCGGCGCCGCCCAGCTGCTCGAGCTCGAGCTGCCGCCGCGCCACCTGAGCCAGCTGCGCGAATACACCCAGGTCATCATCAAGGAGGCCGACCGCCTGCAGACCTTGGTCGACCGCCTGCTCGCGCCGCACCGGCGCCCGCACATCGTCGGCGACGTCAACATCCACGAGGTGTGCGAGCGCGTGCGCAGCCTGATGCTGGCCGAGTTCCCGCACGGCCTGACCATCCGGCGCGACTACGACGCCTCGATCCCCGAGTTCCGCGGCGACAAGGAGCAACTGATCCAGACCGTGCTCAACATCGCCCACAACGCGGCCCAGGCGTTGTGCGAGCGGATCGCCGCCGGCGACGCCGAGCTCGTTTTGCGCACCCGAGTGGGGCGCCAGGTCACGCTCGCCAAGGTCCGCTACGCGCTGGCATTAGACTTGCATATCATCGACAATGGACCTGGCATCTCGCCCCAGATCCGCGACCGCATTTTCTATCCGCTGGTATCGGGACGGGAGGGCGGCAGCGGCCTCGGGCTGACACTGGCGCAAACCTTCGTGCAACAGCACATGGGCGTGATCGAGTGCGAGAGCCGGCCTGGGCTGACCGATTTCAGGATACTTTTGCCCCTGCCATAAGCGGGGACGGCGGTAGGCTGGTCGCGGTCCACACCAAGATCCAAAAGATCTAACCGAGATCCTTGCCGGGAAACGCGAATACATGAAACCGATCTGGATAGTCGACGACGACGCATCGATCCGCTGGGTGCTCGAAAAGGCCCTGGCGCGCGAGAACCTCGCCACCAAAAGCTTTTCCAACGCCCGCGACGCGATGGCCGCGCTCGAACTCGAGACGCCGCAGGTGCTGGTGTCGGACATCCGCATGCCGGGCCAGTCCGGCTTCGACCTGCTCACCGCCGTCAAGGCCAAATGCCCGGGGCTGCCGGTGATCATCATCACCGCCTTCTCCGACCTCGATTCGGCCGTGGCCGCGTTCCAGGGCGGCGCCTTCGAGTACCTGGCCAAGCCGTTCGACATCGACAAGGCGGTCGAGCTGATCCGGCGCGCGCTCGAGGAGAGCCTGCGCGAGACCAGCATCGAGGCCGGCCCGTCCGAGACCCCCGAGATCCTCGGCCAGGCGCCGGCCATGCAGGAGGTGTTCCGCGCCATCGGCCGCCTGTCGCAGTCGAACGTGACGGTGCTGATCACGGGAGAATCGGGCACCGGCAAGGAGCTCGTCGCCTGCGCGCTGCACAAGCACAGCCCGCGCGCGCTGCAGCCGTTCATCGCGCTCAACACGGCGGCGATCCCCAAGGACCTGCTCGAGTCGGAGTTGTTCGGCCACGAGCGCGGCGCCTTCACGGGCGCCCAGACCACCCGCCGCGGGCGCTTCGAGCAGGCCGAGAACGGCACCCTGTTTTTGGACGAGATCGGCGACATGCCGTTCGACCTGCAGACGCGCTTGCTGCGGGTGCTCTCCGACGGCCACTTCTACCGCGTCGGCGGGCACCAGCCGATGAAGGCCAACGTGCGCGTGATCACCGCGACCCACCAGAACCTCGAGCAGCGCGTGCGCGACGGCCTGTTCCGCGAGGACCTGTACCACCGGCTCAACGTGATCCGCCTGCGCCTGCCCAGTTTGCGGGAGCGGCGCGAGGACATCCCCATCTTGGTGCGCCACTTTTTGGTGCAAAGCGCCAAACAGCTCGGCGTCGAGACCAAGCGCATGAGCGAGGCGGCGATGCAGTTCCTCGCCTCGCTCGAGTTGCCGGGCAATGTGCGCCAGCTCGAAAACCTGTGCAACTGGATCACCGTGATGGCGCCGGGCCAGACGGTCGAGGTCAAGGACCTGCCGCCCGAGCTGATGCGCGGGCACGACGCCGGCGCGCCCGGCTCGAGCGTGCCGCTGGCCAACGACGGCGCCACGGCCCACGTCAGCGCGGCGCCCGGCAGCGCCACGCTGGCGGCGCTGGGCGCGACCGGCGGCTGGATCGGCCTGCTCGAGCTGCAGGCCGCCGGCATGCTCGCCGCCGGCCAGTCCGACGTCATGGACGTGCTCGGGCGCCAGTTCGAGTCGGCCCTGATCAAGACCGCGCTCAAGCACACGCACGGGCGCAAGAACGACGCCGCCGTGCGCCTCGGGATCGGGCGCAACACGATCACCCGCAAGATCGCCGAACTGGGCATCGACGGCGCCAAGGACGATTAGCCGCGACCGCGGCGCGGCGGCCGGCAGGCAGGCGGACGGCGCCGCTGCCGGTCCGGCCTTGCCTTGGAGGCGCGCCGAAAAAAGCGCCCTGGAAGAGCGCCTTAAAAGCGCGCCTTAAAAGCGCAGCAGGCGCGCCGACAGCGGCGGCACCGTCACCACGAAACGCGCGCCGCCCGCCTCCGGCGCCAGCGCGGCCTCGTTGACCAGGTCGGTCAGGCCGGCGGCGCCGTCCACCACGGCCGCCTCGAGCGTGACCCGGGCCGCCTGCTTCTTCACGTTCAGCACCAGCAGCACCCGGTTGGCGCCGCTGTCCTTGCGGTCGATGTACACGTTGCTGTCCGAGAAGACATGGGTGCGCGCGCCCTTGGCCAGCGCCGGGTTGGCCGCGCGGATGCGCAGCAGCGCCGCCACATGGTTTTTCAGGTCGCGCGCGCTGGCCGACAGGGCCGGCCCGGCCACGCCGTCGACCACGCCGTTGTCGCGGCTGACATGGTCGTCGCACAGGCCCAGGTTGGCGCAGTCGTTCTGCACCCTGGCCGCGTAGTTGGGCACCTCCTGGCCGATCTCGTCGCCGTAGTACAGCGTGATCGGGCCGCTGTAGGCGGCCATGAAGGCGAACGCGGCCTTGTGGCGCAGCCAGTAGTCGGCGCCGTCCGGGTCGCCCAGTCCGGCGCGCTGGACCAGGTCGCCGAAGCGCACCAGGTCGTGGTTGCCGAGCATCAGGTTGGGCATCGCATGGTCCGGATAGGCGGCGTGCGTGTCGAAGCCGGCGGCCAGGTTGCTGGCCGGCCGTCCGGCGGCGCCGGACTCCTCGGCCGCGAGCGTTTGCAGCAGCCGGTAGCGCAGAGGGAAGTCGAACGCCGACAGCAGCGCCGGGGCGTTCGCGCCGCCGTACGCGGCCGCCGCGATCTGGCTCTCGCCCTGCCACACCTCGGCCACCATGTAGCCGAGCGGACGCACCGCCACGCCGCCGGCGTCGAGGTAGCTGGTGGCGCTTGAAGCCTGCTCGACCGCGCCGCGGATGCTGCCCCAGGCGGCGGCAGGCACCTGGTAGGCCTGGTCGAGGCGCCAGCCGTCGATCTTGAGCTGTTCGATCCAGTAGGTGGCCACCTCGCGGTAGAAGGCCAGCGTGGCCGGCGCGCTGTAGTCGACCGGGTTGCTGCCGCCGGCCGGCAGCAGGCCGCCCGGCGACGGCGCCACGCCGCCCTTGTGGTGGCCGAACACGCCGTCGAAGAACACGTACAGGCCGCGTTTGTGGGCCTCGTCGACCAGGGTGCGGGCCTGCTCGAGGGTGCCGAAGCGCGGGTCGATCTTGAAGTAGTCGCTGGCGAAGTAGCCGGTGGCGTCGAGCCGGTCGGCGAACACGTCCTGGCCGGGGCGCGCGGCCGACAGGAAGATCGGCGTCAGCCACAACGCGTTGACGCCGGTGCTCTTGATGTAGTCGAGCGAGGCGGTGATGCCGGCCAGGTCGCCCTTGTGGGCGCTGGTGCCGTAACCGACGTTGAAATCGGCCAGCGGGTCGCGGTCGACGAAGGACTCGACCATGACCTGGTAGATGCGCAGAGCGCAGGCCGGCTGCGCCATCACGCCGTTGCAGGCGAGCCGCTGCTGGCGCGCGCCGGCGGCGCCGGCCACGCTGACATCGTGGGTCGCGGGCGGCGTCGGGGCCGGCTGCACCGGCGGCGGGGCCGGGGCCGGCGCCGGCGCGGAGGCGCCGCCGCCGCCGCAGGCGGTCAGCAGGGCCAGCGCGAGCGGCATCGCGGCATGCAGTGGAACACGGGGGAAGGGCATTGCAGTCTCCTGAAGTCGGTTGTC